>DATIRW010000032.1:0-9258 GCA_035469365.1 Thermoanaerobaculia bacterium | reverse complement strand
AGAGGTATGTCTCGAGGTTCGGCAGCTCCCTGAGAACGTAGGGCGATCCGAAGGAGACCGCGACGACTCGAACCGGGGCCGGGAGCCGCTCGACCACTTCCTTCGCCGCGGCGGGAAGCACGATCGATCCCTTGCCGCTCTGGAACCGGACGAACAGGGCCAGAAGCACGACCTCGGCGCGGGAGGCGCTCTCGAGGACTTTGGCGACTTCGGCCGCGCTCGATCGGGAGTCGAGGACCGCCATTTCCGCCGGGCCCTCCAGCCGGCTCTTCAGCTCCTTGTTCAGGTCGCCCCCGAGTCCGCGCTCGGTTTCCGCCACGACGAGCTGGAAGACCCGCGTCTTGCGACCGAGAGGCAGGACTCCCGGGCTCTCGCGCACCAGCGTCACCGAGCGCCGCGCGATCTCCTCGACGACCGCCCTGTGCTCGGGACTGTCCACCACGCTGAAGATGCGATTCCAGTCCGGCTCGGGATCTCCCGCGCGGGCCTTCGCGGCCAGGATGCGGCCGACGGAGAGGTCGAGCCGGTCGCGCGTGATCCGGCCCGCCTGCACGGCACGCTGGACACCCGCGATCGCCGCGTCGGTATCGGTGGATTTGACGACCTGGTCCGCGCCGGCCAGGATTGCGCGCACGGCCGCCTCCCCGGGATCGAAATGGTCCACGATCCCGCCCATGTCCAGGGCGTCGGTCACGACGAGGCCGCGGAACCCGAGCTCCCCCCGCAGGAGGCCCCCGGTGATCTTCGAAGAGAGGGAAGCGGGCAGAGTGGCGTTCTGCGCCACCTCGACGGCGTCGTGCGCGTAGGGGTTCTCCGCGACTCCTCCGGGCCGGACCGGCGCCGGCTCGTCGTCCAGGGCCGGCAGAGAGAGGTGCGCCGTCATGATCGCGCCGGCCCCCGCCGCGATCGCCGCGCGGAACGGGACAAGCTCGACTCTTTCCAGCCGTTCCCTCGAGACGGAGAGGACCGGCAGCGAGCGGTGCGAATCGGTCCGCGTGTCGCCGTGCCCCGGGAAGTGCTTGACGGTCGCGATGACTCCCCGCGATTCGACGCCGCGGACGAACGCCGCGACGAAGCGGGCGACCTCCTGCGGGTCTTCGCCGAAGCTCCGGACGTTGATCACGGGATTGTCCGGGTTGACGTTGACGTCGGCCACCGGAGCGTAGACCTGGTTCAACCCGATCGCGCGCGCCTCCTCCGCGACAATCTCCCCTTCCCGCCGCGCCAGGTCCGGGTCCCCGGTCGCCGCCACGGCCATCGGCCAGGGCCAGTAGGTCGTATCGTAAAAACGCATTCCGATGCCGGCCTCCAGGTCCGCGCTCACGAGCAACGGGACCTTCGCGACGCTCTGAAGCCGGCGGATTAGGAACGCGCTCTCAAAGACGCTCGACCAGGTCGCCCAGAGAATGCCGCCGACGTGGTTCTCCCGGACCTGGCGGAGAAGCTCGCGGTAGCGGGGCGAGCCCTCGTTCATGAAGGAGCCCGGCGTCACGTAGACGAAGAGCTGGCCGACTTTCTCTTCCAGAGTCATGGCTGCCGGCCGGACCGAGAGGGTGGCGCAGCCCGCCAGGGCGGCGGCGAAGAGGAGGACCGCGGCAAGTTTCACGGTGGAGAGAGTCTAACGTCGCCGCTCCTCATCCCATGCCTTCCCTGTCATCCCGAGCGCACCGAGGGATCTGCTCTGTAGACTTCGAGGTGCGCCGTTGACAGGCGGAGGGCAGATCTCTCGTCGCTTCGCTCCTCGGGATGACGCGCATCCGATAGGATCGCGCCTCATGGCGGAACTGACGCTCGAAGAAAGGTCCGCCGCCGTCGCCGAGTTGGAAGCGTCTCGCCGGCGGCTACTCGCGGCGCTCGATGGCTTAACCGAGGATGAGTGGAGCCGCCGGCCCGCTTCGGACCGCTGGTCGATCGCCGAGTGCGCCGAGCACGTCGCGGCGGCCGAGTTCCCGCTCGCCAGGTTCTTCGCCAGCGGCGCGCGGAGCGAGCCTTCCGAGGAGGAGCGGCGCGAGATCCGGCGGAAGGACGACTTCGTGCGGAGTTTCCTTCGCGATCGGTCGCAGCGGGGCGAAGCACCCGAGCGAATCCGCCCGAAGGGCCGCTTCCCAAACCGTGAAGAGACGATCCGCGCCTTCGAGGAACGCCGTGCCGCCAACCTCGCCTACGTGCGCGAGACATCCGAGACGCTGCGGGACCGATACGGGCCGCACCCCTTCGCCGGCATGATCGACGGCTATCAGTGGATTCTCTTCCTCGCCGCGCACACCGACCGTCATGCCGCCCAGATCGAGGAAATCCGAAGTCAAATCGGCTGATCTGCGATCGGGTGATCGACCACCCGATCACCCGATTAACCGACGGGCGTCACCGCGGCCTGGTCTTCTTCGGCGGTGCGGATGCGGTAGACCTTCTCGACGGGCAGGACGAAGATCTTGCCGTCGCCGACGGCGCCGGTCTGCGCGGCGGAGAGGATCGCGTTGACCGTCGGATCGACGAAGTGGTCGGACACCCCGATCTCGAGGCGCACCTTCTCGGAGAGCTCCATCTTCACGGTCGTGCCGCGGTACGTCTCCACGCGGTCGGTCTCCCCGCCATGTCCCTGCACGCGGTGGAGCGTCAGGCCGCGCACCTCCGCGCGGAAGAGAGACTCGAGGACGTCGTTCAATTTCTCGGGCCGGACGATCGCGACGACGAGCTTCAGGAGGCGCCTCCGCCGGGCGCGAGCACCGGCTCCGAAAGCGGGGCCGCCGGCCCATGGGCCTCGGGCAGGACGAGGATCGCGCCCTCGCCGCTCGTGTACGCCTCTTCGCCATGCTGGGTGACGTCCAGGCCCAGGCCTTCCTCGCGCGCCGTCGCGCGCACTCGGGCAAAGAGCGCCACGACTTTCAGGATTCCCCAGGTCGCTCCCGCGCTGTAGAGCGCCACGGCCAGGACCGCGGCCGCCTGGATGGCGAGCTGCCGCGCGTTGCCGAAGGCGAGCCCGTCCGCGACGCCGTTCCAGGACTTCTGGGCGAAGACCCCCGTCAGAAGCGCCCCGACGGTCCCGCCGACGCCGTGCGCCGCCACGACGTCGAGCGAATCGTCCAGCCGCGTCCGGGCGCGCCACAGCAGCGCGTAATAGCTCGGGAAGGCCGCCACCGCTCCGAGCACGATGGCCGACACGGGGCTGATGAACCCGGCGGCCGGCGTGATCGCGACGAGCCCGACCACGATGGCCGTCGCCGCACCGACCGCCGTTGCCCTGGAGGAGCGAACGAGGTCGAGGAGAGTCCAGGCAACGAGCGTCGCCACCGGCGCCAGCATCGTGTTGGTGAACGCGAGAGCCGCCGAGGCGTTGGCGCCGAGCGCGCTCCCCGCGTTGAACCCGAACCAGCCGAACCAGAGAAGCCCGGCGCCGAGCAGCGTAAACGGGACGTTGTGCGGCAGGATGGCCTGGCGCGCGAAGTCCTTGCGCGGGGAGAGCACGAGCGCGGCGACGAGGGCCGCCGCCGCCGCGTTGACGTGCACGACGGTTCCGCCGGCAAAATCGAGCGCCCCCAGCCGGGAGAGCCACCCTCCGCCCCAGACCCAGTGCGCGACCGGCGCGTACACGGCAATTCCCCAGAGGAAGAGGAAGGCCAGGTACGAGCCGAAGCGCATCCGCTCGACGATCGCCCCGGAGATCAAGGCCGCCGTGATGATCGCGAAGGTCCCCTGGTAGGAGAAGAAGAGCAGATGCGGGATCGTGCCCTGCGCCTCGAGACCCACTCCATGAAGCAGCGCCCGCGACATGTCGCCCGCCAGCGCGTTGCCCGGAGCGAAGGCGATCGAATAGCCGGCGAGAGCCCAGCCGATTCCCACGAAGCCGAGCGCCGAGACGCTCATCATCATCGTGTTCAAAGCGTTCTTGGATCGCACGAGTCCGCCGTAAAAGAAACCGAGGGCCGGAGTCATCAGGAGAACGAGAGCGGTCGCAACCAGCATCCACGCGATATCGGCAGAATTCATGTCGAGGGAGGGTAGCAGATGGCATCCGCGGTGTCCAACAAAAAATGCTCTTGATGCAAGAAGACAGCGTCAGATCCCCGAATTGGTAACGAATTGAGCCTGAGTGTATCGAGGAATATGCAAGAAATGCAGGATTGCCGTATCAGTCTCCTAACCGCTGCACTGCGAGCGAGTCGGAGTGACTCGGGCGTGACAGCCTGCCGCAGGGGGGTTCGATGAGAGAAATCCCGCAAACTTTTTCGGTTCAAAAAAATGCATTCTTAAGACCAAAAAAAAAGCGCAAGACATCTCGCGCCGGGGTACAACTTCGTGTAGATTCCAGACGAAATCCCGATCGTGCCGAAACAGCAGATTGCCCACAGGCTTCGAATAAGGAGGAGTTCGATGTGTAGACCCCTGTTCGCGCGCTGGCGCGCGCTTCCAGTTTGGATCGCGATTCTCACCCTCGCGCTCGCGCTTCCCGCTCTGGCGCAGACCGACGTCACGACGAGCCGGATATCCGGCACCGTCAAAGACGCCGACGGCGGGGCCTTGCCGGGAGCAACGGTCGAGGCGAAGAACCTGGACACCGGATACGTCGCCACCGCGACGTCCAGGTCCGACGGCTTCTTCCAGCTCGTCAACCTGCCCATCGGGCGCTACTCGGTGACCGCGTCGTTGTCGGGCTTTCGCCCGTCCACGCGGCCCCAGGTCCGGCTGGACATCGGCTCGGCGCCTTCGGTCGACTTCAAGCTCCAGCTCACGAGCGTGGCCGAGTCCATAACGGTGTCGGCCGAAGCGCGCGCCGTTGAGGTGACGAACACCACCGTCGGCGAGACGGTCCAGACGGAGCAGCTGAAGAACCTCCCCTCGAGCGGCCGGGACTTCAAGAACCTCGTGCTGCTGACTCCCGAAACACGGATCGAATCGGAGCGCGGCACGCTCTCGGTCGCGGGCGAGCGCGGCATCAACACGAACGTGACCGTGGACGGCGTGGACTACAACAACCCCTTCTTCGGCGGCACGGTCGCCGGCGCCGAGGGGCGCGCGCCCCTCTCGCTCTCCCAGGAGTCCATCAAGGAGTTCTCCGTCATCACCAACGGAGCCTCCGTCGAGTTCGGCCGGTCGGGCGGCGGGTTCGTCAACGTCATCACCAAGAGCGGCACGAACAGTTTCCACGGATCCGGCTTCTTCTACTGGCAGCCGCAGGATCTCATCGCGGACTTCGCCAACGGCGCGTCGCCGGCCAACCAGGACAAGAAACAGTACGGCGCCTCGCTCGGCGGGCCCCTCCTGCCGGACAAGCTCTTCTTCTTCGGCTCCTATGACCGCCAGGACCAGAACATCACGATTCCGCTCAGCACGGATCTCATCAACCAGTCCGCGGCGGTCTACGCGAAGTACCCGGTCCTGGCCAGTCCGAACGACTACGTCCAGACAAAGAACGGCTGGGTCGCCTTCGGCCGCATGGACTGGCAGGCCGCCAGCGAGCACCGTCTCATGGCCCGCGTGAACTACGCCAAGTACGACGGCGACAACGGCACGAACTCCTCGCCCAACGACACCCTCCCGCACAACGGGATCGAGGGGATGACCTCGACGCAGGTCGTGGGAACGTACTCGGGCCAGTTCGGCGCGAGCCTGCTGAACGACTTGAACTTCAACTACAACAACGAAGACACGCCGCGCGCCGACAAGGGCCTGAACCTCCCGGAGATCCAGGTCGGGACGTTTCGCTACGGAGAGGTGAGCTTCCTGCCCATCACCTCGACCGTCAAGCGGTACGAGGTCGCCGACACCGTGACCTATCTCCTCCAGAGCCACGTCTTCAAGGCCGGCGGCGACTACAACGACACGTCGGTCACGCAGACCTTCAAGGGCAACTGGCGCGGAGTGTTCGTCTTCAACAACACCGCCGACCTGCTGGCCGGAAAGTACTTCCAGTATCGGCAGTTCGGCGGCGTGGGCGGGCTGACCGCCGACCAGGCGGGCACGGTGGACTTCGGACAGAAGGAATATGCCGGGTTCATCCAGGACCAGTGGTTCTTCAGCCCGCAGCTGACAATGACGGTGGGCGTCCGCTTCGAGTACCTGGACAACCCCAACTTGCCTGTCCTGAATTACACCCCCGGCACGACAGGCCGCTATCCGCTGAACGCCGAGATTCCGGATGTGAAGAACCAGTGGTCACCGCGCATCTCGCTGGCCTATGCCCCCGATCCGAAGACGGCCATCCGTCTGGCCGCGGGCCGCTACTGGAGCCGCACGCCGGCCCTGTTGTGGTCCCAGCTCTTCAGCTCCAACGGTCTGAAGGGCACCCAGTATTCGAGCAGGACGAACACGGCCGGCCTCGATCCGACCGACCCGGGCTGCAAGGTCGGCACGACTTCGTGCTTTGACCCGCTGGCGCCGGGCTGGGGAGCCGCCTGGACACCGGTGGGCGTCGAGCGTGTGAATCTCTCCGGGATTCCTGCCGGTGCGGCCGGGCAAAGCATCTTCACCGTGAATCCGAATTTCGAGAACCCGCACTCGGACCGGATCACGCTCGGCGGCGAGCGCGAGGTCGTCTCGGAGATCACGACCACGCTGAACTTCACCTACGCCAAAGGGTACAACCTCGAGAGGCTGACCGACGCCAACCGCGCCCTGGACGGGACCACCTCGGCCAACGGCCAGCCGCACTACAGCTCCACGCGCCCCAACACGTTCTACGCCACGAACACCCAGTACGTCTCCGACGCCCACGCGTGGTACTACGCCGTGGACTTCGTCGCGCTGAAGCGCTTCAGCAACAACTTCAGCGCCAACGTCACCGCGACCTGGTCGCAGGACTACGACGAGGACTCCAACGAGCGCAACTTCTCGGGCATCCAGGCGGAGGACTTCAACAATCTGGCGGCGGCGTACGGATACTCCAACCGCGATCAGCGCTGGAGACTTTCGGCCAACGGGGTCTGGCTCACGCCCTGGTGGGGCATCAATATCGCGGGATCGACCCGCTTCACGACCGGCTCTACTTACACGGGCCGCGCAAACTTCGATTTCAACAACGACGGCCAGAGCGGCACGGACCGCCCGACGCTCGGGTGCACGTCCATCGGGGGCAGCGCGACGAACTACGACTGCTCCAACGGCAGCCACATCAGCCGCAACTCCTTCCGGCAGCCGAGCTTCTATACCGTCGACCTGCGGATCCAGAAGGCGTTCCGCATCGGACCGGGAGACTTCGGCCTGGCGGTGGACTGTTTCAACTGCACGAACACGGGCAACAAGTTCGTCAGCCAGACGACCTTCGGCCGCGTACCGGGACCGACCGTCGGAAACACGACGGTGCCGAACACCAGCACGCCCAACGCGGGATTCGGCAACGCCAACAACCCCGGAACGCCGCGCACGCTGCAGGTGTCGGCGAGATACGACTTCTAAGACAGGCAGGCGGATTCTGGAACCGGGCGGGGGCCGACCCCGCCCGGTTTTTTGTTGCCCGGGAATTCGGAGGCTCGCAAGGCAACTATCATGGGAGAAGCCGGCGCAGCCCCGGCGAGGAGAAGACATGACCGGGACTCTTGCAACGCTATTGCCTTTCTGGGCGCTCGCCGTCGCGACTCTGGGCCTCTGCCCGCCGGGCGGTGAGCCAAAACGCGTCTCGGCGGGGCAATGGGGGGCAATGGGCATCGCCATGGAGGTGACCGAGTCCGGCGCCACGATCGAGTACGACTGCGCGCATGGGACCATCGATCAGCCTCTCGTTCTCGACGCGGACGGCCGCTTCGACGTCAAGGGGCACCACTTCCGCGAGCACGGCGGCCCCATCCGCGAGGGAGAAGAATCCAGGGGCGAGCCGGTCCGTTACGTGGGCCAGGTCACGGGCGACAGCATGACGCTGACGGTCAAGCCCGAAGGGAGCGACTCCCCCATCGGAAACCACCAGCTCGTCCGCGGCAAGATGGGGCGCATCCACAAGTGCCTCTGAACTCGCGGGGACCCTGCGGTCCCCAGAACTCAGATTAGTTCCTTCAGGGCTTTGATGGGCCCGCTGGCCACAACCAGCCGGCCTTTTCTTCAACCAGCGATGGTCGCGGCTTCGACGATCGAGACCTTCCTCGCGCCGGCGTCGAGCTCCGCTTCGACTCCGATCGGGATGGTCGCCTTCTCCTTGGTGTGGCCGAAGACGAGGCCGGCGAGGACCGGCCTGCCGAGGTCCCCGAGGATCTCGTCTAAGAGATCCGACATCGAGAGGTTGACCTCGAAGCTCGACTTCGCGGGCGTGCATTCCGTGCAGGTGCCCCAGACGATTCCCGCAGCCTCCTGAAGTTTTCCGGCGAGCTTCAACTGCGTGAGCATCCGGTCCATGCGGTATGGGGCCTCACCCGTGTCCTCGAGGAAGAGGATCTTGCCCTTCGCCTCGATCTCGTAGGGTGTGCCCATCGTCGTCGAGATGAGTGTCAGGTTCCCGCCGGCGATCGCGCCCCGCGCCTTACCGGGCGAGACGGTGTGGAGCGGGAAGGAGGGCCAGTTCTGGTCGTCTTCGGGAGGATTGGCAAGCTCGCCGATCGGCTCGGGTAAGAAGAGGGCTCTCTTCAGGCTCGCGAGCGACCAGGGGGGCATCGAGCCCGTGGCGACGGGCCCGTGAAACGTCACGAGCCCCGCCTTCCTCGTGATCGCGAGGTGCAGGCCGGTGATGTCGGAGTAACCGAGAAGGACCTTCGGGTTCTTCCGGAGAAGCTCGTAATCGATGCCGGCGAGGAGCCGTTCTGTGCCGTAGCCCCCTTCGAGGCAGAAGACGCCCGCGACCGCTGAGTCCGCGAACATCGCGTGGAGGTCCTCGAGCCGCTCCTTCTCCGTCCCAGCCATGTAGCCGTGCCGCGCCTTCACATGTTTCCCGAGGCGGCATTTCACACCGAGCGTCGCCTCGAGGCGCACCGCCGCGAGGTCGATGCGCCACGTGTCGAAGACGTAGGAAGACGGGGTGATCAGGCCGACGGTGTCGCCAGGCTTGAGCGCTCGCGGCTTGACCATCGGCCGCGCCGCGGCGGGCGGCGCCGGGGTTGGACTCGACTTTCGGGCCGCGAGCGCGCCAGCGCCCGCGAGTGCCGCGATTCCGAAGACCTCTCGTCGCGTCTTCACGACCTCAGACCTACTTGATCTCGGCCAGCGCCTTGATTCGCGCGGCTTCGAATTCGTCCCCCTTCTTCCAGGCGGGCATGGCGTCGGCGTTGGCGACGCGGCATCCGAGGAAGAAGGCAAGGTGCGCGTCTTCGACGGCCCCCGAGAAGTCGAGGCTGTCGCGGT
>DATIRW010000031.1:0-4150 GCA_035469365.1 Thermoanaerobaculia bacterium | reverse complement strand
GGCTCGTTCTTGAATTCGGGGAGCACTCGCGGCCTCCTTGCCGGCGTGAATCTATCAGACGCCGTCAGAACTGGAGTGATTCTGCGGGCCAGGGTTTTCTCTTGTCATTCTGAGGAGCGCAGCGACGAAGAATCTGCCCCGGTCTGCCAGTTCTCGCGGGAGCAGATCCTTCGCGGAGCCTGTCCTGAGCCAGCGAGTCGGAATCGAAGCGGCCCGAGCAGATCCTTCGCTTCGCTCTGAGCCTGCCCCGAGCTGGAAGGTAATAGTCGGCCGGTAGGGAGCAGATCCTTCGCTGCGCTCAGGATGACAGGAAAAGAGCGCGAAGGGATGACAGAGAGGGACGAAGGGGTCAGGATGACAAGATGGAGCCAGTGACAAATCTCAAAGGAAGCGGGCCGGAGAAGTTCGGTGCGGTCCGGTCCGGTCGTTCTTCTACCAGCTGTGGGCGGAACCGAGCATCGAACCGCTCCACCGCCGTATCGCCGCCGAGATCCCGATCGAGGAGGGGAGGCTCCTCGATGTCGGGTGCGGGCCCGGGAATCTGGACCGCCTGCTCGCCGCCCAGCGGCCGGGCCTCTTGGTCGTCGGCGTGGACGAGTCCGAGACCATGATCCGGCGGGCGGCGCGGCGTCACCTGATAGGAGTTATGAAACTCGAGTTCCGGGGAGGCGCGGTGGAAGGTCTGGACTTCCGGGAGGAATTCGACTTTGCCCTGTCGGTCCTCTCCTTCCACCACTGGGAGGAGCCAGAGGCAGGGCTCGAGGCGGTGCGCAGGGCCTTGAAGCCGGGGGGACGGTTCTGGATTTACGAGGGGGACCCCGAGGCTCCCCGGGAGGAGCTTCGGCGGGACCAGCGCCCGCTCTTTGGGTGGCTGCGGCTCCCGGAGGGGCTCGTCCGCAAGGCACTGCGCGGACACGGTTTCACAGCGTCGGAAGCCGACCGGGTCGTCCGTCCGGCCGTCGCCCGGACGTCCTTTCGGACCTGTGAAATCTCCCGCTCAGGATCGATGTTGAGAATCTCGATGGCCAGGGAAGCGTAGGTCTGTGTTAGAAATGGGGATGGTGATGCGAAAGGCGGCGGCGTGCTGTTGTACGGGGAGGACCCGAGAGGGTCCGGCCGGCGCCGGTGTTTGCCCGCGATAATTCCTCGAACCCGAAAACGACACTGAGCCCGCCGGACCGAACCGGCGGGCTTTTGATTTCTGGAGAGAAGACTGGAGAGCGGAATGCATGACAAGGCGGAAGCGGCGGCCCGGACGATGAACGCTCCGGGCGTGAGCCTTCTCGAGGCGATCGGGAACACGCCGCTGCTCGATCTCTCGCGCATCGCGGCCGGCGTGCCAGGCCTGCGCCTCCTCGCCAAGGCCGAGCACCTGAACCCGGGCGGAAGTGTGAAAGACCGGCCCGCCCGCGCCATGCTCCTGGATGGGCTGCGGCGCGGTCTGCTCGCGCCGGGCAAGACGATCCTCGAAGCGACCTCCGGCAACACCGGGATCGCAGACGCGATGATCGGAAAGGCCCTGGGCTTTCCCGTCACCCTCTGCGTTCCGGCCAAAGGCTCTTCGGCGCAGAAGACGGCGATCCTCAGGGCGTTCGGCGCCGAGATCGTCTCGACCGACCCGCTGGAGGGTTCCGACGGCGCGATCCGGAAGGCCCGGGCGATGGCCGCCGCGGAGCCGGAAAAGTACTTCTATCCGGACCAGTACTCGAATCCCGAGAACTGGCGGGCGCACTTTGCGACGACCGGGCCGGAGATCTGGGAAGAGACTCGCGGCGAGCTGACGCACTTCGTCGCGGGGCTCGGGACGACGGGGACTTTCGGCGGCGTGGCGCGGTACCTGAAGTCGAAGTCGCGGCGCGTCCTCTGCGTCTCGATGCAGCCGGACGGCCCGATGCACGGCCTGGACGGGATGAAACACATGCCGTCGGCCATGGTGCCCCCGATTTACGACCCGACCCTCGCCGACGCGAGCCTCGAGGTCGCGACGGAGGAGGCCTTCGCGATGTGCCGGCGCCTGGCGCGGGAGGAGGGGGTTCTCGTCGGTCCCTCCGCCGCGGCCAACGTCGTCGCGGCGGTCCGCGTGGCCCGCGAGATGACGGACCGGCCGGCGACGATCGTCACCATCCTCTGCGACGGAGGCGGAAGGTATCTCTCGGAGCCCTTCTGGGAGGCGCCGTGATCACGCTCGACCCGAAGACCTTCGAGGAGATCCGCGAGCACGGCCGCGAGGCCTATCCGGAAGAGTGTTGCGGCGCGCTGCTCGGGACCGCCGGCAACGGCAACGGCTCGGCCCGAGTCGCGCGGATCGCGAGGATGGAGAACGCCCGCCGCGAGGAGAGACGGCGCCGGTACGTGATCGAGCCGCTCGAATACGCGCGAGTCGAGCGGCAGGCCGATTCGGAGAGCCTGTCGGTGCTGGGTTTCTATCACTCGCATCCCGATCACCCGGCGGTTCCGTCCGAGTACGACCGGGAACACGGCTTCCCCTTCTTTCACTACATCGTCCTGTCGGTCGGCGCCGGGGTCCCCGGCGAGGCCGCTTCTTTCGTTCTTTCCGACGATCGCGGGGCCTTCGAGCGGGAAGAGATCCGTATCCAGGGCTCCAAGGAGTAAGACCATGCCGAAGATCCTCTTGCCCACGCCGCTGCGCCCCTACGCGGGCGGAGCCTCGAGCGTCGAAGTGGCGGGCGGGACCGTCGCCGCCGCGCTCGAGAGCCTGATCAAACGCCACGAGGCGCTGCGCAAGCACCTCTACGACGACGCTGGGAAGCTGCGCTCCTTCGTCAACGTCTACAAGAATGACGAGGATGTCCGCTACCTCGGGAACGGGGCGACACCGGTCTCCGAGGCCGACGCGCTCTCGATCATCCCTTCGATCGCCGGCGGCTCGCCTTCGGCCACGGAAGTGGCCGCGGAAGCCGCGCTCTCGAACGAGGAGATCCGCCGCTACTCGCGCCACCTGATCATGCCGGAGGTCGGCATGGAGGGGCAGAAGAAGTTGAAGGCCGCGCGCGTCCTCGCGATCGGCACGGGAGGCCTGGGCTCCCCTCTCGCGCTCTACCTCGCGGCGGCCGGGGTCGGAACGATCGGTCTCGTGGACTTCGACGTCGTGGACGATTCGAACCTGCAGCGGCAGATCCTCTTCGGCGTCAAGGACGTCGGGCGCCCGAAGCTCGCCGCGGCGGAGGAGAGGCTCGCGGGCATCAACCCGCACGTCCGGATCGTGCCGTACGAGGAGCGGCTTACTTCCGAGAACGCGCTGGAGATCTTCCGCGACTTCGACATCGTGGCCGACGGAACGGACAACTTCCCGACGCGCTACCTCGTCAACGACGCCTGCGTGCTGACGGGAAAGCCCAACGTCTACGCTTCGATCTTCCGCTTCGAGGGGCAGGCCTCCGTCTTCTGGGCAGAGAAGGGGCCCTGCTACCGCTGCCTCTATCCCGAGCCGCCTCCGCCGGGCCTCGTCCCTTCCTGCGCGGAAGGGGGAGTGCTCGGGATTCTGCCGGGGCTCCTTGGCGTCGTGCAGGCGACCGAGACGATCAAGCTCATCCTCGGCTCCGGGGATCCGCTCATCGGCCGGCTCCTCCTCGTGGACGCGCTCTCGATGCGTTTTCGGGAGTTGAGACTCCGTAAGAACCCGGAATGCGTGATCTGCGGGCCGCATCCGACGGTCACGAAGCTCGTGGACTACGAGGCTTTCTGCGGCGTCGAGCCCGAGGCGGCGGCCGCCGCGGCCGGCGTCCCTGAGATCGGCGTCGAGGAGCTCCAGGCGATGTTCGAGCGCGGAGACGATCTCGTCTTGATCGACGTGCGCGAGCCTCACGAGGTCGCGATCTGCGCCTTCCCCGACTCGGTTCGGATCCCTCTCGGAACGCTGCCGGAAAATCTGAACCGCCTCTCGACCGCCGACGAGATCGTCGTCCACTGCAAATCCGGCGCTCGGAGCGCCAAGGCCGTCCAGCTCCTGCGTCAGGCCGGTTTCCGCAAGGTCCGCAACCTCTCCGGCGGAATCAACCGCTGGGCGGAAGTCGTTGACCCGACGATGCCGCGATACTAGGCAGGTTTCAGGTTCCAGGTTCCAGGTTTCAGGTTTCAAGTCTCAGGGGGGCTAACTCCCTCTCCCTCCGGGAGAGGGGCGGAGTGGGGC
>DATIRW010000030.1:0-4818 GCA_035469365.1 Thermoanaerobaculia bacterium | reverse complement strand
GAGTTCTCGGGTCTTGTTCACTTTGCGGCCGGGAGCTCCTTCGGCAGGCTCGTCGAGAGAGCCGCCACGGCCTGCCACCGCCCTTCGCGGCGAACCCATACGCGCATGTAGGGGAAGACGCCGCTCACATCCTCGCTTCCGTGGCTTGCCCGAAGGACGGTTCGGGCGGTGGCGACGGCGCAATCGCCGAACACGCGCACCTGGATATCCTCGTGCCGCAGAGATTCGATTCGCACGTCGGACGCCTTGAGACGCGCGAGCACGTCCGTCTTGTTGACTGCCCTGCCGGCGGGATCCATGCCCTGGAAGTCATCGGCCATGTAACGCGCGAGATAGGCCGCGTCGCCGCGCAGCAACGCCGCGGGGAACTCGCGTTCGACGGCTTCGAGCGCATCCTTGTCCGCCTGTGCGCGTTCCATCCCGGTGCTCCTCCTCTCCTGGCCGGCTGCCAGCCCTCCCGCGGCCGCGAGGATCATCGCAAACGTCAATGACCGGCGCATCATCATCCTGCTCCCTTCCGCCGTCCTACGAAGTCCCGAAGAGAACGAGGTTGCCCTCGCTGTCCTTCAGGATCGCGTGCTCTCCCCAGGGCGCCTTCTTCGGCGGCTGTGTGAACTCGACGCCTTTCGCCTTGAGCTCTTCGTAGGTCGCCTTCACGTTGTCGGCGATGAAGACCGCGGCCGGGACCGACCCGGGCTCCGGGCTCGCCTGTTTGAACAGAACGAGGAGCGTCTCGGCGCCCGGCACCTGCAGCTCGATCCAGCGCGAGTCTCCCATCGCCTGGTCCGTGAAGACTTTCAACCCCAGCCTCTTCGTGTAGAACTCGAGGGCGCGCGACTGATCCTGCACCGGAACCGTGACGAACTTGATGCGCTTGAGCATTGTCCGTTTCTCCTTTCGGGTCGAGTCTTGTGCCACAGGCGCATCGGGGCTGTAAAGGCCCTCAGAGCATGCTATAGTGTTTAAGGCTATAGCCGATGCCGGCGTTTCGCCTCGACGATTACGTGGTCGACGTGCTGCTTCGGGACCTCGTCGGTCACGATCGCAGCCCGGCCGCCTTCGTGGTCTACCTCTTCCTCTGGCGGCGCACGGTCGGCCGGCGCAGGAAGTGGGAACGCTTGAGCCACCGCGAGATCGCCGAGGAGATCGGCCTTTCGAAGAGCGCCGTGCAGCAGGCGCTGCGGATCCTGCATCGCCGCGGCCTCGTTCTGTCCCGGCGCCCGCATCAGACGGCGACGCCGGAGCACTCGGTCCGGCGGCCCTGGGCCGCGGGTTGAGGAATCCGTTGTTCCCGTCGCGCGAGTTCGGTCAGGCCTCCGCGCTCGCGCTGAAAAGCTGTCGCAGCTGTCGCCCGCTCATGCCGGTATTGTATGGACGCGTGCCCGGCTCGAATTCTTTACCGCGTTCGAGCGGGCCGATGATCACCGGATCGAAGCCCGCGTCCCGGACGAGACGGGCCGCGGTTTCGACCGCCTTGAGGTCGTCGCCGGCGAGCGGGATGCCGACCCGGTCTCCGTCCCGATGCGCCTCGCTCTCGAGCGTCTTGAAGTACACGGTGTTGAACGCCTTCACCCATCGGGCGCCCGGAAACATCGCGGCGGCCCAGCCGGCCGAGCCCCGCGGATGCGCCGTCGCCTCGCGCGCCGCCTTCCCGTCGCGCTCCTCGTAGGCGTTCCCGGTGTCGAGGACGACCTTGCCGGAGAGATCCGGCGCCAGGTCGCGCGCGAGAGCGGGAACCGCCGCGAGCGGAACCGTCAGCATCACGACTTCGCCGAACTTCGCCGCTTCCTCCGGCGTGCCCGCCGACGCGCGTTTTCCCAGCTTCCTGACGAGCGGTTCGAGATTCCCGGGATGGCGGGACGCCAGCCGCACATCGTGCCCCGCCTCGGCCCACAGCTTCGCCACGGTCGCTCCGATCATCCCCGCTCCAACAATGCCGATGCGCATAGGCCCTCCTCAGATCCGAGGTCGCAGTCTCAGTCGAACCGCGCGTCGTCGGCCGACGGGCCGTAGATCGCCGGGACCGGCATACCGGTCAAGCGCAGGTAGACGGTGAGCTGGCCGCGGTGATGCGAGAGATGCATGAAGGTGTCGCGCAACACGACGTGCCTCACGTCCTGACTGACGACGCGGCCGGCGACGAGCAGCCGCCAGGGCTTGAGCAGGTGCTCTTCGGTTGTGCCCGCGAGCGCGTCCCGCGCCCGCGCGACCTCCTCGTCGAGCGCCCGGACGTGATCGTCGGCCGTGCGCAGCGGCCTCTGGTCCACGTTCGAGCCGCCGGCCGGCTTCAGATCCAGCTCGTCCTGGTTGATGATCAAGCCGAGCCAGGACGGCATTCTCGCGACGAGCAGCGCCAGCCTTCCGAGCGGCATCGACCTGTCGTGAGGCTTCCAGTCGAGGCGCCCCTCGGGAATTCGCTCGAGGGCGCGTCGCGTCCGCCTGGCTTCTGCCTCCAGTTGAGCGAGGAAATGGTCGGTCAGCTTCATGCGTCACTCCTCCGAGAGGCTCATATCAATGGGCCGTCAGGAAGACAATGCCGAGACGACGGTCCGGCTCGGCGTCTTCCAGTCGGTGACCGGTGTGTACGTTTCGCGCCGCCAGCGATAGGGAAGATCAATGACCAGCCCCGGACGCGGTGCGCTCGTGGCCATCGAGAGCATGTCGTGGAGCACGGTTCGCTGCTGGGCGACGTTTCCCGGCTCGCCCAGGGCGTGGCCGAAGGGCCAGTGCACATAGAGGAATCGCGGCGCATGGGCGGCGACCGCGACCTCTCTCACCAGTGCCAGCGCGACCGTCGTCACGCCCATGACTTCGATTTCCCTCGCGAGCAGTCCCACGGACCGCGTGCAGATGGGTCAGGCGGGGACCAGGAGGGCCAGGTCCACTCCGGCGTCACGGATACGGCGCGCGACTTCCTTGATCGACGGCATGAGCCGCGCCGCGCTGCCCATGAGTCCGAATCCGTAATGCTCCCTCGCCAGGCGGCCGATGACGCCCTCCGCCTCGAGATCGCGCAGGCGCTCGATCGGAAAGATCAGATTGATGTCCTTGAGCGCGTCCGTCCGGTCATAGGCCTGATGCGAAATCGCCAGGTCGACCGGCTGCGCGTCCCTGGGAATGACGCGATAGGACGAGTCGCTGTTGAGATGGAACGGGGGGTCGCGGCGCAGATGCACGCCTCCGGTCGAGATCAGGACCACGGTCGCGTCGGAGATCGGTTTCCGCAGCGGTGTCCAGGGAGGCTCCGCTCCGACGAGCCGCCGCAGTTGCGGCAGAGAGATGGTCCTGCTCACCCAGCGTCCGAACCTCCCCCCGCGTTCGCTGCCGGTGATCCAGCGGGCGAGGATTTCGTTCAGCCGGCCCGCACGAGTCCGCGCCGGGCCCGGCTCGTCTCTTGCCTCAGGAGATCGTTTCGGCTGGTGGCCTGGTTCCTCTCCGGTCCCGGTCGAGGGTTTCTGCGCGAGCGATCTCATGGGTTTTCCTTTCGGAGACTCGCTTCCAGGCGGGCGCTGCCCAGCGGGCGAGGTTCCCGACATAGGCTCGAATGTCCGCAGCCGCGCGGGCATTCGAAGCCATGCCTGTTCCTTCCGGTTCGATGACGCAGGAGGGCGCGCCCTTCCGGGTATCCCAGTTGTAGTCGGCGAAATGGTGGAAACTGGAGTGAGCCACCGCGCGTCCCTGCGCCTGGCCATCGCGGCCGATGCCCCCCTCGAAGGCGACGATCAGATTGAAGGGGTGTCCGCTGGCGGCGCTGTGGCCGATGGCGATGACGCGCGCCGACTCGTCCTCGAGCGGTGCGCTCACCGCGCCTTCATGCGGATGCGCGGGGAAAAACTCGAAAGTGCGATTCCGATCGTCCGGGTCGACGAGCAGGGGGTGAACCGGAGGGATCGCCGTAATTCTCTGGAAGTCGCCGTTGGACCCGGAGTGATAGTTGGGCCAGGAGATCGCCGCCGTCTCCCGGTCGTCCGCTCCACGGCGCGAGGCATCGGCCTCCGGATTCCGGCTGTGGAAGTGATTCGCCGTCCCGACACCGCCGCCCAGTGAACAGAGCGAGGAGCCGATGTCCTGGTGATCCCTTGCCGTGACGAGTCCTCCGCCGCGGCGCCGAAAGCGGCCGATGGCGGCGCACTCCTCGGCGGTCAGGCCGCCGCCCGAATCCAGAGCGAAGAGCCAGAGCTCGTCGAAGTCGGATTCGTCGATCGTCGCGAGAACGGGATCGCGCTCCGAGCCCGAGACCTCCCTGTTTCTCGCCGTGACGACGACCGGCCGGCCCTCCGCACCGAGCGCCTCGAGTTGCCCTCGTAGAAGAGAAAAGCTGTCGATAGACCAGTCATCGGGATTCTCCGGCGTTGTCGTTTGAAGAAGAATCCGAAGCTCATTCGAGTTCATATCCACCTCCGGCCGACGCTTCGCCTGCGTTCATCTCATTCACACCGCCTGCGCCACTTCGGGAACCTCGGCCTCCTCTTCCCGTTCCTGCTCGGAAGCCTCCGCCTTGTGGGTCTTCGCGACGAGCACGTAGATCGACGGCACGACGAACAGCGTGAAGGCCGTGCCGATGATCATTCCGGTCACGAGCATCATACCGATCGAGTTGCGCGCGCCGGCTCCGGGGCCGGTGGCGAAGACGAGCGGGAAATGTCCCATGACCGTCGCCGCCGTCGTCATGAGGATCGGCCGCAGCCGCGTGGAGGCCGCTTCGATGACGGCGTGGAGCTTGTCTTTCCCCTGCTCCTGGAGGTTGTTGGCGAACTCGACGATCAGGATCCCGTTCTTCGACACGAGGACGACGAGCGTGATCAGGACGACCTGGCT
>DATIRW010000029.1:0-2323 GCA_035469365.1 Thermoanaerobaculia bacterium | reverse complement strand
CTGCCGTAATCCGGCTGGAGCCGGCTCCGTTTAACAGCATGGAGCTCTCTGTGGAGTCGAGCGGCATTCAACGGCGGTGGACACGGTGGGCAATCGTCCTCCTGGTCGCGGTCAACGCCGCGCTCTGGGCGTCTTTCGTCTGGTCCGCCGGGACCTCCGGCGTTCCGCGCGGCAGACCGCATGCGGGAGCCGCGCCGGCCTCCCGTTCGACCGCAACCCCCGGCAGGTAACGGCGCCGGCCGTCGGGCGCTCCTGGCCGGCTCGCCACCCGGTCCATATATGATTCCGGTAGTCGCGCTGACTCGACAGGACGGACGTCATGATTCCAGCAACCGCGCCCCAGAACGAACCGGAAAGGCTCGGAGCGCTCCGCGAGTACGAGATCCTCGACACGGAGGCGGAGGAGAAGTTCGACGACCTGACGCTGCTCGCCCGGCATATCTGCGATACGCCCATAGCGCTCATATCGTTCGTGGATGCCGACCGCCAGTGGTTCAAGTCGAGGATCGGCCTGACGACCTCCCAGACGCCGCGAGCGGTCTCCTTCTGCGGCCACGCGATCCTGGAAGAAGACGTGATGGTCGTACCCGACACCGCGGCCGATGAGCGGTTCGCGGACAACCCCATGGTCACCGGAGCGCCCGGGATTCGCTTCTACGCCGGCGCCCCGCTCCTGACCTCCACGGGTTACGCCCTCGGCACTCTCTGCGTCATCGACCGCAAGCCCAGGGAGTTGACGGCGGAGCAACTGGACGCCTTGCGGGCGCTTGCCCGCCAGGTGGTCGCGCAGCTGGAATTGCGGCGCCGCCTGGAGCGGGAGCGGCAAGAGGCGAAAGAGGCGATCGACGAGCGGGACACGACTCTCCAACTCATCGTCAGCCAGATGCCGGCCGTCCTGTGGTCCACCGATACGAACTTGCGGCTGACCTCTTCCGAAGGCGCCGGCCTGACCGGCCTCGGCGTCAAGCCGGGCCAGTTCGTCGGCGTCACGCTCTTCGATTTCTTCCGGACGACCGACCCGGAGTTCCTGCCGCTCGTGGCGCACCGCAAGGCGCTGCTCGGGGAGTCGGTGAGCTTCGAGGTGGACTGGAGCGGCCGGACCTACGCCTCGCACTGCGAGCCCCTGCGCAATCCCGACAATTCGATCAGGGGCGTGATCGGCATCGCCCTGGACATCACGCGCCAGAAGCGGTCGGAACGGGAGCTGCAGAAGTCTTTCTCCCTCCTGCGGGCCACGCTCGATTCCGCCGCCGAGGGCATCCTCGTCGTGGACGAGAGAGGCAAGATCTCCAACTTCAACGCGAGCTTCGTTCACATGTGGCGCGTCCCCGAGGAGATCGCCGCGACACGCGACGAGGACCGGCTCCTCGCGTTCCTCCTCGATAGCGTCGAAGACTCGGGGGACTTCGCCAAGAAGGTGATGGGGCTTCACTCGAAGCGGGATGTGGAAACCTCGGGCACCGTGAAACTCAAGGACGGCCGGGTCCTCCAGCGTTTCTCCCGCCCGCAGAAAGTGGACGGCCGCACGGTGGGGACAGTGCTCTCATTTCAGGAGATTGAAGGATCGAAGATTGAGGGATCGGCAACGGGTGCTTGATCGTCAATCTGTGAGACGAGCCCTCTCGATCGCCGCCCTCTTCGCATGTGCGGCTGTGGCTGCCTCGCAGCCGGTGACTGTCATCCGGGCGGGCATCCTGATCGACGGGAAGGCGAGCGCGCCGCGCAGGGATCAGGTGATCGTCGTCCGCGGCAACCGGATCGAGAGCGTCTCCGACTCCGGGAAGGCGCCGGTGCCGGCGGGTGCGGCCGTCATCGATCTGTCGCGCGCGACCGTGCTGCCCGGGCTCATCGACTGCCACACGCACATCTTCCTGCAGGGGGAGGTTCCGGCCGAGGGGGGATACGACATCCAGCTCTTGAAACAGCCGCTCGCCTTCCGCGCGGCGCGGGCCGCCGTTTCCGCGCGGCGAGCCCTGGAGCAGGGATTCACGACGATCCGGGACGTCGAAACCGAGGGCGCGGGATACGGCGACGTCGGCATCAAGCAGGCGATCGAAGGCGGTTATATCCCCGGGCCGCGGATGTTCGTCGTGACGCGCGCGATCTCGACCTCCGGCGGCTATCCGCTGGAAGGCTACGCGCCGGAGATCGCCGTGCCCAAGGGCGTCCAGATCGTGGACGGCCCGGTCGAAGCGAGGAAGGCCGCGCGCGAGCAGCTCGACAACGGCGCGGACTGGATCAAGGTCTACATGACACACCGCTCGTGGCTCGATGCCGCCGGTAACCTGGTCTCGCAGCCGACGCTGACTCTCGAAGAAATCAG
>DATIRW010000028.1:0-8954 GCA_035469365.1 Thermoanaerobaculia bacterium | reverse complement strand
GGACTTCCTCGCGAAGGTGCCGACCCTCATCGCCTACGCCAATCGGTACCGCTCCGAGCCACTGCCGGCCGATTGGAAGGTCGATTTCATTCCATACGATTGGACGCTCAACAAGCAGTGAAGTTGGCGACGCGGGTCGTCCTGCGCGTTTCGATCGGCCTGCTGTTGCTCACAACGGCGGCCGGATGACGGCGGTCGTCGCGCGTGTGTGCCTGGCCGACCCCGAGCGCCTCCGCGAGCTCGACCTCGTGCTCGAGGCGAGATGATCGGCAAGCCAAAGGGCGCCAGGTCGAGCAGCGCCCGGCTGCGAGCGATCGGCTTGATCCGGTCTGCGCTCAAGGAGCGCCGCGATGCGCCCAGGCAGGGATCGGAGGGAGCGCCCGACGCCTGGCTCGAGGTGCATCCATGGGCCGCGGAGGGGCTCCGGGGTCTTGCCGTTGGCGACGAGATCATCGTCGTCACTTGGCTTCACCGGGGCCGCCGCGACGTCCTCCAGGTCCATCCTCGGTCCGACAGACGGAATCCGCTCAAGGGCGTGTTTGCGACGCGATCTCCGGACAGGCCGAACCCGCTGGGTCTCCATCCGGTCACCGTGCGCTCGATCGAGGGGAACCGCCTGCGCATCGGACCGATGGAAGCCATCGACGGCACGCCGGTCATGGACATCAAGCCGGTGCTCGGCCGCTCGAAGCGCTGAGGCGAACCGCTCTATCCTGCGGTTCTGGTGCATTCGGATCAGTCCGGCTTCCCGGTCGTTCGGTAGATTCGTGAGACGAAGGAGACGACGATGGCGACGACCCAATCGATTTCCCCGGAACGTAGGAGGCCGGCGAGAGCGAAACTTCCCTCAGCCGGAAAGAACGCAAAGAGAACCGGCGCGCCGAAGGACGGCTTCGTTTACTCGAACCCGTTCGCGCATGGAAAAGACACGACGAAATACCGGCTCGTGAGCCGCGAGCACGTCCGGACGAGGACCTTCGTTGGGAAACCGGTCCTCGTCGTCGAGCCGGTGGCCCTGACGCTCCTCGCCCGCGAGGCGATGCGCGACGTGTCGTTCCTCCTGCGCCCGAACCACCAGCGGCACGTGGCGGGAATCCTGGACGACCCGGAAGCGTCGCCCAACGACCGGTTCATGGCGACGACGCTCTTGAGGAACGCCGTCGTCTCGTCGAAGTTCGAGCTGCCCTTCTGCCAGGACACCGGAACAGCCACCGTCGTGGCCTGGAAGGGGCAGCAGGTCTGGACGGGCGCCGACGACGCGGCGTTTATCTCGAAGGGGATCTGGAAGACCTACACCGGGGAGAACCTTCGATACTCCCAGACGGCGCCGCTCACGATGTACGACGAGGTCAACACCGGGAACAACCTTCCCGCGCAAATCGACATCTATGCGACCCCGGGGGCTGAATACAAGTTCCTCTTCGTCGCGAAGGGGGGCGGCTCGGCGAACAAGGCCTACCTCTTCCAGGAGACGAAGGCCCTCTTGAATCCGGCGAGCCTGGAGACATTCCTGGTCGAGAAGATGAAGAGCCTCGGGACAGCGGCGTGTCCTCCCTATCACATCGCGTTCGTGGTCGGCGGGACGTCGGCGGAGGCGTGCATGAAGACCGTCAAGCTCGCCTCGACCGGCTACTACGACTCGCTTCCAACGACCGGCGACAAGACGGGCCGCGCCTTCCGCGATCCGGAGCTGGAGGCCAAGTTGCTCACGGCCGCGCAGAAGCTGGGGTTCGGGGCGCAGTTTGGCGGCAAGTACTTCGCCCACGACATCAGGGTCGTCCGGCTCCCGCGCCATGGGGCCTCCTGCCCGGTCGGGCTCGGCGTCTCCTGCTCGGCCGACCGGAACGTCCTCGCCAAGATCGACGAGAAGGGGATCTGGCTCGAGGAGTTGGAAAGGCATCCCGAGAAGCTCCTCCCCGTCCACGAAGGGGTGAAGGGACACGACGGCATCGTCCGCATCGACCTGAACCAGCCGATGCCCCGGGTCCTGGCGGAGCTCTCGAAGTACCCGGTCTCCACTCCGCTCGCCCTGACCGGCCGCCTCGTCGTCGCGCGCGACATCGCCCATGCGAAGCTGAAGGAGCGCCTCGACGCCGGGAGCCCCCTGCCGCAGTATTTCAAGGACCATCCGGTCTACTACGCGGGCCCGGCCAAGACGCCGAAGGGGAGGCCCTCCGGCTCCTTTGGCCCGACGACCGCGGGGCGCATGGACTCCTATGTCGACCTCTTCCAGTCACAGGGTGGCTCCCTGGTCATGATCGCGAAGGGGAACCGAAGCCCGAAGGTGACCGAAGCCTGCAAGAAGCACGGCGGCTTCTACCTCGGATCGCCCGGCGGCCCGGCCGCGCTCCTCGCGTCGGAGAACATCAAGAAGGTGCAGGTCCTCGAGTACCCGGAGCTGGGGATGGAGGCGATCTGGGCGATCGACGTCGTGGACTTTCCCGCCTTCATCCTGGTGGACGACAAGGGAAACGATTTCTATCAGCAACTGGGGTAATCCCGGTCTGGGGCCGGGGCTTCTCCGGCGCGCCCCGGATCAACGAATAGAATTCCTCCTCGAGCTCTTATGACGCTGGCGCCGGGATTGCGGCTCGGGCCTTACGAGATCCTCACGCCGCTCGGCGCGGGCGGTATGGGTGAGGTCTACAAGGCGAGGGACACGCGGCTCGAGCGCACGGTAGCGATCAAGGTGTTGCCGCAGCATCTCTCCGCGTCGCCGGAGGTCCGTCAGCGCTTCGAGCGCGAGGCGAAGGCGATCGCGCAGCTCTCGCACCCGCACATCTGCGCGCTGTACGACGTCGGCCGCGAGGGCGACACCGAGTATCTCGTCATGGAGTACCTGGAGGGCGAGACGCTTTCTGCCCGGCTGGCAAAGGGGCCGCTGACCCCGGAGCGGGTCCTGAACCACGCGATCGAGATCAGCGATGCACTCGACAAGGCGCACCGGCAGGGGATCGTCCATCGGGACCTGAAACCCGGGAACGTGATGCTGACGAAGTCGGGAGTCAAGCTCCTCGATTTCGGGCTGGCGAAGGTTCTCGAACCGGAAGCCCCGGTCGCGAGCCTCACGGCGGCCCCGACGGCGGCGGAGGATGTCACGAAGGAAGGGACGGTTCTCGGCACCCTGTCGTACATGGCGCCCGAGCAGCTGGAGGGAAAGAGAGCCGATACGCGCACCGACATCTTCGCCCTGGGGGCCGTGATCTACGAGATGGCGACGGGGCAGAAGGCGTTCTCTGGCAAGAGCGAGGCAACGCTGGCCTCGGCGATCCTGCGCGACGAACCGAGGCCGCTCGTGGCGATCGCGCCGGCGACGCCCCCGGCGCTCGAGCGCCTCGTCCGGACCTGTCTCGCCAAGGACCCGGACGAGCGCTGGCAGAGCGCGGGAGACATCGCGAGGGAGTTGAGGTGGATCGCGGAGGCCCCGGCGGCCGGCGCCGCTCCTGTCACGGCCGATGGCGGCAGACGGAAGCGTTGGGAGCCGCTCGCTTGGGCCGTCATGGCGTTTGCCATCCTCCTCGGCGCGCTCTTTGCCCTCCTCTCACGCCGACCGCGGGCGCACGAGGAGCTGTTGCGCTTCACGATCATGCCTCCTTCCGGCCAGGGCTTCCTCCCTCTCATAGACCTCTCTCCGGATGGGCGGCGCATTGCGTTCCTGCTCCAGGACGAAGGAGGGAAAAACTCGATCGGATTGCGCTCGCTCGACAGCCTGGAGATGCGGCGGCTGCCCGGCACCGAGGACGCGCGCGGCATGTTCTGGTCGCCCGACGGCCGCGAGATCGCTTTCTTCTCGGAAGGAAGATTGAAACGCATCGGCAGGGACGGCGGCCCCGTTCAGACGATCTGCGACAGCGGGGGCGCGTTCAACGGGGCGTGGAATCGCCAGGGCACGATCCTCCTCGAGAAGGAGTTCGGTACTCCCATCGTGGCCGTGCCCGCAACAGGCGGCACGCCGCAGCCCGCCACTACGCTCGACGCGGCGAAGGGTGAGGTCGCCCACAACCTTCCCGTCTTCCTCCCCGATGGGCACCACTTCGTGTTCGTGGCGCGCAACCTCGATCCGGAGAAGACCTCCGTCATGCTCGCCTCGCTCGATTCGAAGGACGTCCGCCGGCTCTTCCATGCTGACTCCAACGCCGTCTTCGCCGATCCCGGCTACCTTCTGTTCGCCCGTGACAACGCCCTCTTCGCGTGGAGGTTCGATCCCCGAAGCCTGGAGCTCGCCGGGGAACCCGCACCCGCGTTCGAGCAGGTCCGCTATGGGACCGAGGACAACGTCCTGGCTGTTTCGGCCGCCGGAACTCGCGTGGCTTACTTGCCGTGGTTCATGCGGCGGAGGCTCGTCTGGGTGGATCGCAAGGGGCGCGAGCTCGGCACTCTCGGCGACATCGGCGGATACGAGGACGTTCGAATCTCGCCGGACGGCGGGAGGGTGGCGGTCACGCGGCGCGATCCGTCACGTGGCCAGAACCAGGATGTCTGGGTCCTGGATGCCTCCCGCGGGACGGGCTCCCGGATCACAGCCGAGCGCACCGATGAGTTCGATCCGGCGTGGTTCCCGGACGGCGAGCGGTTGGTCTATGTCTCCGATCGTGTGGGCTTCTACGACATCTACGAACGGCCGGCGAGCGGGGGCGCCGAGAAGATCCTGGTTCGAACGAAGCAGGACAAGGTTCTGCCGGCGGTGTCGCCCGACGGCCGGCATCTGCTCATGAACATCCCCGAGAGCGGCATCTTCACTCGCGTTCTCGCCCCTCTCACCGAGCGGGGCGATTCGCTTCGGTTGAGCGGCGACTCCCGGTTCTCCGAAGAGCATGCCTCAATCTCTCCGGACGGCCGCTCGACTGCCTTCGACTCGAGCGAATCGGGACAGAGGGAAGTCTACGTGCAGCCGTTGCCCGAAGGTCCGAAGCGCCAGGTCTCGATCGGAGGCGGGAAGATGCCGGTCTGGAATCGAGACGGCTCGGAACTCTTCTACGCCGCCAGAGACGGAGTGTTGATGTCCGCCGCCCTGCGTTTTGCCGCGGGCCGTCTGGAAATCGGAGAGCCGCAACCTCTCTTCCCCCTGCAGCTCGGGGTCAGCGGCGAGATCCAGTTCCACCGCCACCCCTACGACGTGTCTCCGGACGGCCAGCGGTTCCTCGTGATCCGTCGCGCGCCGGATGCGGAAGCCGACGGCGCGGTCGTCGTCACCAACTGGACCGCGGTGCTCGCGAAGACCCGGTGACGATCGCGGCCGGCCATCGCCTGGGACCCTACAGGATCCTCGCTCCGATCGGCGCGGGCGGGATGGGGGAGGTGTATCGCGCGCGAGACGAGAAACTGGACCGGGACGTCGCCGTCAAAGTGCTTCCCCAAACGGTTGCGACGGATCCCGAGACGCTGGCCAGGTTCGAGCGCGAGGCGAAGGCCGTCGCGGCGCTCTCCCATCCGAACATTCTTGCGATTCACGACTTCGGAAACCAGGATGGCATCGCTTACGCCGTCATGGAGCTTCTGGAAGGCCGAGACGCTGCGCGGGAAGCTCGATGCCGGTCGCGTCCCGCAGAAGCAGGCGGTCGACTACGCGCTCCAGGTCGCCAGGGGCCTCTCCGCCGCTCACGAGAAGGGTGTTGTTCACCGGGACCTGAAACCGGAGAACCTCTTCGTGACCCGGGACGGCCACGTCAAGATCCTGGACTTCGGGCTCGCAAAGAGGGTGGAGGCAGTTGACCCGGGAGAGGAGACCAGCGCCCCGACGGTCTCCCGTCATACGGAGCCCGGGACGGTCATGGGAACGATCGGCTACATGTCGCCCGAGCAGGTGAGGGGACTTCCGGTCGATCACCGGTCGGACATCTTCTCGCTCGGGGCGGTCCTGTACGAGCTGCTCTCGGGCAAGAGAGCATTTGACCGGTTGACGGCGGCGGACACGATGTCGGCGATCCTGAAGGAAGACCCGCCGGAGTTGTCGGAGTCAGAACGGAGCATCTCGCCGGCTCTCGACCGCATCGTCAGGCACTGCCTGGAGAAGGACCGGAACAACCGCTTTCAGTCGGCCAGGGACGTCGCGTTCAACCTTTCGGAACAGTCCTCGCAGGCCGTCGTGAGCGGCGCGCAACATGCCGCGCCACCGCGCCCCAGGAGGACAGCTCTGATCTCCGCCGCGGCCGTTGCCGTCATCCTCATTCTCGGCGTGGCGGGCGCCCTCCTCCTCCGGCGGACGCATGGTGTCGCGGGCGAGGCCGGCGGCGTGAAGCGGGTCGCCGTGCTGCCCTTCGAGAACCTCGGATCTCCCGAGGACGACTACTTTGCCGACGGGATCGCGGACGAGGTGAGGGCCAAGCTGACATCGCTGCCGAGCCTCCAGGTGATCGCCCGCGCCAGCTCCACTCCTTACAAGAGAACGTCCAAGACACCGAAGCAGATCGCCGGGGAGTTGAATACCTCCTACCTGCTCACCGCCACGGTGCGCTGGGAGAAGACCGGCGGCGGGAGCCGCGTCCATGTCACTCCCGAGCTCGTGGACGTGACGCGCCCGGATGCGCCCACGTCGAAGTGGCAGCAGCCGTTCGACGCGGCGTTGACGGATATGTTCCAGGTGCAGTCGGACATCGCGACGCGAGTCGCGGAGGCGTTGGGTGTGGCGCTCGGAGCGGGCGAGGAGAGACGCCTCTCGGAGAGGCCCACGCAGAACCTCGCCGCCTACGACGCCTACCTCAAGGGCGAGGAGGTCTGGCGGCGCCTTGCCGTCGGCGACCCGCTCGTCGTGCGGAAGGCGCTCGCGTTCTATGAGCAGGCCGTGGCCCTCGATCCGGGTTTCGCGCCAGCGTGGGCTCGCATCTCGTGGGGATCCGCGGCTCTGTACGTCAACAGCATCCCGACTCCCGAGCTTGCCGAACGCGCGCGCGAGGCCGCGGAGAAGGCCGTGGCGCTCGCGCCCAGCCTCCCGGAGGCGTATCTCGCTCTCGGCAATTATCAAAGGCTGGTTCTCAAGAACCCCGACCGCGCGATCGAGCAGTACAACCGGGGTCATCGAGTCGCGGCGCCCAACGCGGATCTCCTGACCGCGACCGCCCTGGCGGAAGAGTCGCTGGGTCGCTGGGAATCTGCGGTTGAGCGTTTTCGCCAGGCAAACCGCCTGGATCCACGGTCGGTCCCGACCCACCTGCGGTTGAGTCAGGCGCTGCTCTTCCTTCGCCGTTACCCCGAGGCACGCGAGGCATCCGATAAGGGCCTCACGGTCGCTCCTGCCAATCTCCAATTGATCGAGAACAAGGCGATGACGTTCCTGGGAGAGGGAAATCTCGCCGCTGCCCGTGGCGTGATCCATGCCGCGCCCGGGCAGGTCGAGCCCACGGCGCTCGTGGCCGCCGTGGCGGACTTGTTCGATCTCGTCTGGGTCCTCGACCAGGAGCAGCGGGCGCTGCTCCTGCGGCTGACACCGGGCGCCTTCGACGAGAATCGCGGCACCTGGAGCGTCTGTCTCCTTCAGGCCTCCGCCCTCGAAGGAAATTCCGACAAACTGCGCCGGTACGCCGAAACGGCCGCCGTGGCGCTCGAGGAACAGCTCCGCGCCGCCCCCGAAGACGCGGCGAGACGTGTTTTCCGGGGTCTCGCGCTCGCCTACCTGGGACGGAAGGAGGAAGCGATTCGAGAGGGGGAGCGAGGCGCCAGCCTGCTCCCCGTGACCAGGGATGCCGTCGTTGGTCCCTACATCCAACACCAGCTCGCGAGGATCTACATCGTCGCCGGCGAGCCGGAGAAGGCGCTCGACCGGCTCGAGCCCCTCCTCAAGATTCCCTACATCCTCTCGCCCGGCTGGCTCAGGATCGATCCCAACTTCGACCCGCTCCGCAAGACGCCGAGGTTCCAGGAGATCGTCGGCGGCGCGAAGTAAGCCGGGCTGACTGCGGCATTGCCGCGTGGAGCCACCTTCGGGGCGGCTGTCCTTCTGATTCAGGTGCATCAGGAATCGGCTTCCCGTGGAGGCATAAGCTCTCTGCGTCGTCAACAGGGAGGAGGGATCCATGAGGGAATTATTCCTGGTCATCGGGATCGTCTTCGCTCTCTCCTGCTTGCCCGTTCTCGTCAACTTCCTGCGGGCGCGGCGGCGTTTTTCGGGCACGCTGATCGTCACCTGCCCCGAGACGGATCGAGCCGCGACGATTCGGCTCAACGCCGTCCACGCGGCCGCGACAAGCCTGACCGGCGAACCGGACATCAAGGTGAAGTCCTGCAATCGATGGAGCGGCCCGGTCGGCCAGTGTCAGGAACGATGCCTCGGCGAGAGCGGCGCGTTGCTTCTGGATCACGCGAAGTCGGCATAGGCTCGAGACGCTCCCTTGATGCGGCGTTGCCGCCGCCCGAACGGGGGATCCATCGGGCTTGACGAGCGCTCGGTCAGCCTCGCTCGCAACCTGTTCGCAAAAGCCGCCGGTCAACCCACGCGCACCGAAAGCATCGAGATCGATCCGCCGTCGACGCCTTCGACGGGGAACGCGACGGGGTCGCCGCGCTGACGGGTGCCGATCACGTAGAGCAGCGGCAGGTAGTGGTCCGGCGTCGGGATCGAGAGCAGGGCTTCCCGGCCGAGAGTCTCGTACTCGATGAGCGGCCTGGTTTCGCCCGATAGCAACAGATCCTTCGCCCTGGACTCGAAATGGACCGCCCAATCGAACGGCTCGGGCATGTGCCGGCCCCAGGCGTACGCGTGCAGGTTGTGGACCATGTTGCCGCTGCCCATGAGCAGGACGCCTTCCCCGCGCAAAGGCGCGAGCCTCCGGCCGATCTCGAAATGGAACGTCGGTGGCTGTGATTCGTCGATGCTCAGCTGCACGACCGGGATGTCGGCAGCCGGGTACGCGTGCACCAGCACGGACCAGGTGCCATGATCGAGGCCCCACGAGTCGTCGAGCACGACCGGCAACGGCGCCAGCATCTCCCGCACGCGGCGGGCAAGCTCCGGATCGCCG
>DATIRW010000027.1:0-3349 GCA_035469365.1 Thermoanaerobaculia bacterium | reverse complement strand
CTTCCACGGCCTCTCCCGGGGGGTCCGACGCAACGTCGGCGGTCGTCGAGGCGACGCTCCGCATCTGCAAGGAGCTCGGCGCGAACTGCGAGGTCGTGAAATGACCGCGGGATCCAGCAGCGTCGGGCTCTGGAGATCGCAGGGCGCTGTCGCCTGGAGCTCCTCCGGATCCTCGGAGATGCTTGCGCCTCTGAGCGCGGGTGAACGCCAGGCCGGATGGCGCCGCGCGTGGGGCGGCTTCGCTACGCTCGCCGCAACTGGGCCCGGCCAGAGCAGATGCTGACACGGTAGCGCAACCACATCCCAGGATCTGCGACTCTGGCTCCGGGCGGTAGAATCCCATCCCAGAAATTCATGCCGCTTTTGCCGGGGAGTCGGCTTGGGCCTTACGAGATTCTTGCGCCGCTGGGGGCGGGCGGGATGGGGGAGGTGTATCGGGCGAGGGACCCGAAGCTCGGCCGGGACGTGGCGATCAAGGTCCTTCCGGAGACGGTGGCGGGAGACGCCGAGCGCCTGGCCCGCTTCGAGCGGGAGGCCCGCTCGCTCGCGTCGCTCAACCATCCGAACATCGTCACGATCTTCTCGATCGAGGAGTCGGGCGGCACGCGGTTCCTCGCCATGGAGCTGGTGGAGGGGGAGAGCCTGGACACGCTCCTCGCTTCGGGCGGTCTTCCGCTCCCACGGTTTTTCGAGATCGCCGTGCCGCTCTCCGAAGCGCTGTCGGCGGCGCACGAGCGCGGCATCGTGCACCGGGACTTGAAGCCCGGCAACGTCATGGTCACCCGCGAGGGACGCGTGAAAGTGCTCGATTTCGGCCTCGCCAAGCGAGGGCCCGCGGAATCCGACGCGAACCTCACCGACACCCCGACGGAAAGCCGCGCGGAGCTGACAGGGGAGGGTCAGGTCTTTGGCACCATCGCCTACATGTCCCCCGAGCAGGCGCGGGGCGGCAGAGTGGATGCCAGGTCGGATGTCTTCTCGCTGGGCGTGATGCTCTACCAGATGTTGATCGGCCAGCGCCCATTCCAGGGCGTGAGCTCCGTGGACATTATCTCGTCCATCCTCCGCGACAAGGCCCCCTCGGTCACGGACCTGCGCGCGGATATTCCTCCCCACCTGGCGAGGGTCCTTCGCCGTTGCCTGGAGAAGGACCCGCGCGACCGTTACCAGACCTCTCGCGACGTGTTCAACGAGTTGAAAGAGCTTCGGGCGGAGACATCCCCGGTCCCCTCGGCTCCTTCGCAGCGGCTCGCCACCGCTCCCGCCGCGCGCCCGGCCTGGAAGCGGCCGGCGTCGGTGGCCGCCGCCGCGGCGATTCTCCTCGCAGCCGCGCTGTATCTGGCCATCCGTTCCGGGTTCCCGCGCTCCTCGTCTCGCGCGCCAGGGACCGGGATCGAGCCGACCGTCATCCGGTCGATTGCCGTGCTCCCCCTCGACAACTACTCGGGCGATCCCAACCAGGAGTTTTTCGCGGAAGGGATGACCGATGAGCTGACGGCGGATCTGGCGACCATCAGCCAGCTTCGAGTGATCTCGCGCGGGTCGGCGATGCAATTCAAGGGCAAGCAACGGCCGCCCACTCCGGAAATCGCCAGGAAGTTGAACGTCGACGCGATCGTGGAGGGCTCCGTGCTTCGATCCGGCGACAAGGTCCGCATCACAGCGCAGTTGATCGACGCGCGGTCCGACCGGCATCTCTGGGCGAAGAGCTTCGAGCGCAGTTCGCGCGATGTGTTGGCGCTGCAGGATGAACTCGCGTCGGCGATCGCACGCGAGATTCATGTGCAGTTGACTCCGGCCGAGCAGTCGCGGCTGACGCGCGCGCCGAGCGTGAATCCCGAGGCGTACGACGCGTATCTGAAGGGCCGTTACTACTTCAACCGCCCGAGTGACGAGAACCTGAAGAAAGCGATCACGTTGTTCGAAGAGGCGATCGCGCTCGATCCGGGCTTCGCCCCTGCCCACTCGGGGCTGTCGGACGCCTACCTCTGGGCGGGCTACAACGAAGGATTCCTGACCGCCTCGGAGGCGCGCCCCAGGGCGAAGGCCGCCGCCGAAAAAGCCATCCAGCTCGACGACCAGTCGGCCGAGGGACACGCCTCGCTGGCCACGTTCAAGCTGTTCTACGAATACGACTGGGCCGGCTCCGAGCGCGAGTTTCGCCGGGCGTTTGCGCTCAACCCGAACTACGCTTTCGCCCACGACCAGTTTGGCCTGGGGCTCGCGTTCCAGGGACGGTTCGAAGAGGCGATTGCCGAGGGCCGGCTGGCCGCGGAGCTCGACCCGCTATCCCCGCAAGTCCCGCTCGACAACTCAATTGCGCTTGCCTGGCAAGGCCAGTATCAAGCGGCGAAAGAGCAGGCCCGGCGGGCCGCGGATCTCGATCCGACATTCTTCTTTCCCCCCTGGGAAGAAGGGTGGATCGAGATCCAGGCCGGGAAGGTCAAGGACGCCATCCCGCACTTCCAGAAGGCCAAGGCCATGGAATCGCCGGCGTTCGTATCCGCCTGGCTCGCGTACGCCTATGGAGCTTCCGGCGACCGCGCCCGCGCGCTGGCGGAACTGGAGAAGCTGAAGAAGTTGTCGCTGCGCGGCTCAGTCACGGCGTTCAACATGGCGCTCGTGTACCTCGGCTCCGGCGATCACGCCCGCGCGGTCGCCTACCTGGAGCAGGCCTACGCCTCCGACACACAGTGGCTGGGGTGGCTCAGGAACGACCGGATCTTCGCTCCGCTCCGCTCGGAACCGCGCTTCGTTGCGCTGATGAAGAAGCTCGGATTCGACAAGTGAAACGAGATCGCCGGCGCAAGCGCCTGCTTCACTGATTCATCAAGAAGCTGCGGTGGCCAACGGTCGCACCCTGGCGCCCTTGATCAGAAGCCACAGCATGATCCACAGTTCTCCGGTCTCCGGGATGGTCGCCCATCGGTTCACGGCATCCGCGTAAGCCGGAAGGAGCAGAGACGTCAGACTCACGGCCACCCAGGCGAAGCAATTGACGATCAGCAAGACACCGAGGATTCGCGGAAGGAAACCCGATCTCATCACCAGGAGACCGAAGGGGAGAAGCCAGAGACCCCAGAAGATCTCGTTGATGACGACTCCCTGGTTATACAGTCGGAGGAACAGCATGGCCAGTGCCTCCCGCTGGGGTTTGTCGAAGACCGCCAGAAAATCGGCGCCGCGGACGAGGATCAGGGCCGCGATATGGTTCAGCACATTCAGAAACGCGACAGCGCCGGAGACCAGAACCAGGGCCACCATGTGCGACGCAAGCATCGTGTTCACACCGCTGAGCAAGCGGTAGAGAGCCATGGCGACAAGAATGAAAAGGACCATGCCGATCAGG
>DATIRW010000026.1:0-20171 GCA_035469365.1 Thermoanaerobaculia bacterium | reverse complement strand
CTCGGCCAGGGCCGAGAGAAGGAGGGCGCGGTCGAGATCCTTTGAAAGGGAGAAAGAAGGGCGGATGGCGTCGAGGGAATTGATCGAGACGAGCTCCCGCCCCTCCTTCTCGAAATAGGCGACGCGGCCTTCGGTCATCGGCTCGAGCAGTCCCGCAAACTGGCTGCGGGCTCCGCGCGCGCCGCGAGCCACTCCCCGTTTCTTCCCCGCGTCGCGGGTCAGAAAAGACACAATCCGGTCTTTCTCCCGCAACGGATGAGTGCCGAGAATGAAGGCGTCCGAGACTCGCTGCCGCATGAGGGGTGATTATGATGACCGGGCAGGGTTGGTGCCGGTGCCCGGTGCCAGGTGTCCCACGAGACCGAAAACCGAACACCGAACTCAGGCCCTTTCCTGAATAAATAAGGAGACTTACGAGAAAGACCTTAAATAAGTCGGAAGGCAGGGCCGATAGGGGCGTCGTAACCCTTGGCTGGGTGTCGTTCCTGAACGACGGCGCCTCGGAGATGATCTACCCGCTCCTGCCCGATTTCATAACCCGGGTTCTCGGGGCCGGCCCGGCCGCCCTGGGTCTCATCGAAGGGATTGCCGAAGCCACGGCGTCCCTGGCGAAGGCGGCGGCGGGATGGTGGTCGGACAAGGTCAATCGGCGCAAGCCGTTCGTCGTCCTCGGCTATTCGATCGCCACGCTGGCGAGGCCGCTGACCGGTCTCGCGGTATCGTGGTCGCAGGTCCTGGCCATCCGTTTCTCCGACCGGCTCGGCAAGGGATTGCGGACGCCTCCGCGCGATGCGCTGCTGGCGGACCTCGCCCCCCCGGACGGCCGCGGCCGGGCATTCGGCATTCAACGCGCCATGGACAACGCCGGAGCCCTCGCCGGCCCGATCCTGGCGGCGCTGCTGCTGCGCTTCTGGATCGCGGAGGAACGCACGCTCTTCCTCCTCGCCCTCGTGCCGGGTCTTCTCGCGGTCGCCCTGCTCATCGCCCGAGTCCCCGAGAAGAAGAGAGAGGCGCCGCCGCCTGCCGCTCACGCCGATACCCCCGCGCGTCTTTCGCGCTCCCTCCGGACCGCCATCGCGATCTTCTCCCTGTTTACTCTCGCCAATTCGACCGACGCGTTCCTCCTGCTCCGCGCCCGCGACTGCGGCGTGCCGGTCTGGCAGCTTCCGCTTCTGTGGGCGTACTTCAACGGCGCGAAGGCGGCGTTCGGAGTTCCGGGCGGCGCCCTCTCGGATCGGATCGGACGACTCCCGACGATCGCGATCGGCTGGCTCATCTACACGCTCTCTTACGCGGGTCTCGCCTTCGCGGCGGTGCCGCTCCATGTCTGGGTCCTGTTCGGTTTCTATGCCCTCTTCTTCGCCGCGTCCGAGGGGGCCGAGCGCGCACTCATCGCAGACCTAGCGGGAGAGAGGACGCGCGGCCGCGCCTTCGGGGTCTTCCATGCCTCCGTTGGTCTGGCCGCGCTGCCGGCTTCGATCCTGTTTGGATTGTGGTGGAAGCTCTTTGGGCCGCGGGCGGCTTTCCTGATCGGCGCGGCCATCTCGCTCGTCGCGACCGCAGCGCTTTTTCTCTTTCGGGGAAGAATTCTCGCTTCCAACGAGTCGAGCCGGAAATGAGCGCCCTCTTGCTTTCCGTCGTCATTCCGACAAGGAACCGAAGCAGCATCTTGTCCCTGACGCTCCAGGCGCTTGAGGCGCAGACCGGGCTGGATGGCGCCTTCGAGGTCATCGTCGCCGACGACGGTTCGACCGACGGCACACAGAAGCTGCTCGAAGGAGAACATCGTTTCCGCTTCGCGCTTCGGTCCGTTCGCCTGACTCCGGGAGGGCCCGGCCGGGCGCGCAACCGGGCGATCGTCCTTGCGCAGGCGGCGCGCGTTCTCCTGCTCGGAGATGACATGCCTCCTCGCGCCGACGCGCTCGCGCGTCACGTCGAGGCGGCGGCGGGACGCGAGGTCGGCGTGCAGGGCCGCGTTGAGTGGGATCCTGGCACCCCCATCACGCCCGTCATGCGCTTCCTCGCGCCGGCGGGGCCGCAGTTCTACTTCAAGGGCCTCCGGCACGGCGAACCGATCCCGTACACCGCGTACTACGCCTCGAACTTCTCCGCACCAACGGAGTGGTTCCTCGAGGATCCGTTTGACGAGGAGTTCATCGCGGCGGCTTTCGAGGACACGGAGTTGGCCTACCGATGGGCTCGCAAAGGCCGCACGACCATCTTCTGGGAGACCGCCGTCTGCGAGCACCGGCACTTCTACGAGCGGATCGAGACCTTCCTCGCGCGGCAGCGCACGGCAGGGCTGGGCGCCCGGCGCGCCGCCCGGCTTCACCCCGGCCTGGTAGTGGAAGCGATCCTTCAGCCGCTCGCCGTCGGCCTTCTCCATGCAGCCCGCTATGGCCTGCGCCGATTGCGGGGGAACGCCAGCGACGAGGACCGCTGGGACCTCCTCTGCCGCGCAGCGTTTCTCAAGGGCCTCTTCGCGAGCCCGGGAAGCTAAGCCAGCGATGAACCGATTCCGTCCCATGGAGAAAGCCTCTTGAGGTTCTCGGTCGTCGTCCCGGTCCGCGACGATCCCCGCGTGGACGGGCTGCTCGCCTCGCTCGACGCCCAGGGCGACGCGCCCGACTTCGAGGTGCTGGTGGCGATGGATGGATCCCGGCGCGAGCCGCGGGTGCCGGCAAGGCTCCCCGCAAGGCTCTTGCGGCTGCCGCCGCGAGGACCGTATCCGGCGCGCAACGCGGCCGTTCGTGAAGCGAAGGGCGAAGTGCTTCTCTTCACCGACTCGGACTGTCTTTGCCCTTCCGACTGGCTCGCGACCGCCGCGCGATTCTTCGAAGACGAGACCGTGGTAGCGGTCCAGGGATCCTCGCGGGCGAGCGAGGAGTCCCGGCTGTCTCGTCTCATTCAGCTCGAATACGATCGATACGTGGCAAGCCACGCGGCGGCCGGCTACCGGCACTTCTGCAATACACGCAATTTCGCCATCCGCTCCGCTATCGCCCGAGAACTGCCCTTGCCGGAAGTTTTTCCGCGCGGCGGGGACGCCGTGTACGGCTGGCTCCTCGAGGGGCGCGCCATCTCGATTCGCTATGAGCCTTCCTGGTGGGTCGCTCATTGCCATCCCGCATCCCGGTGGGACGAGGGAAGGCGAGCCTTCGCGCAGGGAAAGAATGGAGCCCTCTGGAGCCGCGAGCTGGGTCTCGACCTGTTCGGATCTCACGCGGACGATTCGAGACGGAGGGGGCCCGGTGCAGGGCTGCTCTCCCTGACCCGCGGTCGTCCGGTTGCTCGCAGGGCCGCCGCCCTCGCCCTTCTGCCCTCCGTCACGCTCTTCGCCGCTTTGAGCGCCGTTCTTCCGGGTCAGGCCGGCGCCGGCGCATTCGGCCGCTTCCGCCGGGCGGCCCACCTCGCCGGACGGCTCTCTGCAGAGGATCAGCCGATGAAGGAAAAGCCGTGAGTTCTCCCGAGCCCGACGTTTCGGTCGTTTTCGAGACCGAGAACGAGGAGCCGAACCACCGCATCCGCCTGACCGACGTGATGGAGTCATGGCTGCGTCAGACCGCGTGCGCCCGCGTGGCGGAATGGATCGTCGTCTCGCCCCGCGCGCCCACGCCCGAGGAGAAGATGCTCCTGGCGAGGGCGCCCGCGCGGTGGGTCGAGCGGTCCGGAATCCGTTACTACGGCCTGAAGAACGAGGGGATCCGCCAGGCCCGTGGACGATTCATCGCGATGGCCGACTCCGACGCTCTTCCGGCTGACGACTGGCTCGAGATCGCCCTGGCGGTCCTGGAGCGATCAGACCCGAGCGTGGCGCTCCTCACGGGCCGCACCCGGTACCTGCCGGGACCTTTTTCACGAGAGATGGCGATCGCGCAGCTGCCGAACCAGGCCGACCTGCCGCACGACACGACGAACTTTCTCGCTCACAATGTGCTCCTGCGAACCGAAATCGTGCGTCCGCTGCTCTTTGCCGGGGACGCGATCCGTCTTGGATCCGACACACACCTGGCCGGGCGGTTGATCGAAGCAGGATACCGGCTTCGATACGATCCGTCTCTTCGCGTGACGCACAACTACTGCCGGCATTGGAAGGAGCTCTACCGGCACTGCGTCGTTATCGGCTACGCGCTGAGACGCTTTGAGGAATACACGTCCGGGCGGCACCTGAACCGGCTCCTGGACTTCGTAGGGAGAATGCGGGTGCTTCTGGCCCGATGGAAGGAGTTTCGTCGCCCCATGGGAATCCCGCTCCGGCGTCTGCCTCTCTCGCTCTTCTTCTTTGCCGGGTTTTCCACGGCCGTCGCTCACGGTTACAAGATGGCTGCTCGCGGAAGGCCGGAGCCCTTCGCCCGGTTTTAGTCGGCCTGCGTGATCTTCGAGCGCCATCGGATATAGGATGGTCTCTCTATGGGCCCTGTCTGGAGACTGATCCGAGGCCAGAAAGATACCTGTCACCGCTGCGGCAAGGAGATTCTCGATTTCCCGGCGGTCGGGCGCGTGGTGGACTTCCAGTTCCAGGCCGAAGAGAAGTACTGCTGGGAGTGCTACCGATACGTCCAGCCCTTCGTGGACGATATCGCGCCGGAGTCGCGGGAGCCGTACCAGCGCGTGACCAAGCCCGCCATCCCGTGAGCGGGGCGGATCTCTTCCGCGGGTCGGACCTCGCGCCGCTGGCGGAAAAAATCGCCGCCCGGGAACGTCTCTCCTTCGAGGACGGCATCCGTCTCTTCCGCTCGCGAGACCTGCTCGGCCTCGGCCGCCTGGCCAACCGCGTCCGCGAGGAGCGGCACGGCAATCTCGCCTATTACAACGTGAACCGGTATCTGAACCCGACCAACCTCTGCTGGGTGGACTGCGCGCTCTGCGCATGGGCCAGGAAGGTGAACGAGCCGGGCGGCTACGAGATGGCAATCGAGGAGTGCGTCGAGGAGGCGGGCAAGGGCTACAGCGAGGCGGTCACGGAGTTCCACATCGTGGGGGGCCTCCATCCGACCTGGCCGTTTAACTACTACACAGGCCTGCTGAAGGCCCTCAAGGCGCGGTTCCCCTCGGTGCACCTGAAAGCCTTCACGATGGTCGAGATCGACTGGATCGCGCGCGTGGGAGGCAAGTCCATCCCGGACACGATCCGCGAGCTGCACGAAGCGGGGATGGACTCCTGCCCCGGCGGGGGCGCGGAGATCTTCGAGAAGCGGGTCCGCGACGTGATCTGCCGGAACAAGATCTCTGGAGAAGAATGGCTCGCGATCTCACGCGAGTGCCACCTCCAGGGCATTCCGACCAACGCCACGATGCTCTACGGCCACGTCGAGACGGTCGAGGACCGCGTGGACCACCTCCTGCGCCTGCGCCGGCTGCAGGACGAGACGGGCGGCTTCACGGGTCTCATTCCGCTCGCCTTTCATCCCGAGAACACCCCGCTCGCCAACGTGCCGCCTGCCTCCGGGCAGACCGACCTGCGGGTCATCGCGGTCTCCCGCCTGCTGCTCGACAACGTTGCGCACATCAAGGCCTACTGGATCCAGATCGGCGTGAAGCTCGCTCAGATCGCGCTCTTCTTCGGCGCGGACGACCTCGTCGGGACGGTGGTCGACGAGACGATCACCCACGCCGCGGGAGCCACGACGGCTTCCGGGCTCTCCCGCGTGGACTTCGAGCGGATCATCCGAGAGTCGGGGCGCGAGCCCGTCGAACGCGACGCGTCCTACCGCCGCATCGTGCGCGCGGGACCGAAGGCGGAACCGGTCGCCGTACCGGTGTGAACCGGTGTTCGGTGCCCCGTGCTCGGCGCTCGGTCTGGCCCGTCGGGCCGTTTCAAGGCTGCTCGTCGTGGCGGCCGCGGCCGGGGCGGCCGGCTGTTTCGCACATCAATATCGCTCGAAGCCGCGCGTCGCCGTCGTGGACGGCGACCCGATCGTGCAGATGAGACGACCGGGAGAGTTTCCGGCGGTCACGAAACCGAGTCTCGTCGCTCCCGACCAGCACAGCGATCCTCCCGACGAGGACTCCCAGATCCTCGGCCTGACGGTCGGCGCGGTCCCTCGGGCTTATCCCATCGGCCTGCTCGACCGCTTCGAGGTCGTCAACGACTCCGTGCCGGACTTGCCCTTCGTCGTCGCCCGCTGCGCCCTGACCGGCGTGACCGCCGTCTACGACCGGCGCGTGGGGCAGCGCGTGCTCGAATTCCAAAACTCCGGCGCGCTCTGGCGCGACACGCTCGTGCTGCGCGACCGCGCGACGGGCACCGACTGGTCGGCCGCGACCGGAACCGCGCTCCACGGCCCGCTCGCCGGGCAACGCCTGCGCCCGATTCCGGCCGTCGTCGTTCGCGCCGGCGACTGGCAGCGCGCCTTCCCCGCGTCCCTGATCATGGATCTCGACAGCGACACCTCCGTGCCCCTCTTCATGCGGATCTACGGCGCCTCTCCCTGGCAGGGCATCTCGGGCGAGAAGACGGCGGATTCGCGCCACAGGCCGAAAGACGAGGTCCTCACCATCGGCGAGGACGACGAGGCAGTCGCCTTCACGGCCGGCGAGATCGAGGCCGCGGGCCGCGTCGATACGATCCTTCGAGGAGAGCCGATCTCGATCCGATGGGACGCGACGCTCGAAGCGCCCCGCGCGTACGGACCCGGAGGAGACGAACGGGCCGTGGTCCCCATGTACTGGTTCGCCGCGGCCCGCAACTTCGCGAGGGTCAGGACTCTCCTGGAGAAGGCCGAAAACGGGAGCCGCTGATCGGTTCGAGGAACTCGGTACGCGGTGATCGAACCACTCACCGACTCTGACTGAACCGCAGGATGACGGGGCTCTTCAGCGAATCCGCCTCTTCGATCGAAAGCTCCTCGAACCCCGGAATTCGGGCCTCGAGACGGTACGAGGCGTGCCGCCAGTGACCCCGGAAGTTGATTGAAAAATTGCCCTGCGCGTCCGATTGTGTCTCCACGCGCTCGACCGCCGTCTCCTCATCCGAACCGCTCGGAGCGACCTCGAGCGTCACCCGGACGCCGGCCAGCGGCGACCCGCCGGGCCCGACCGTCCGCCCGGCGATCCTGACCGACCGGGGCGATCTCTCGCGCACGACGAAGATCGCGGCGGCGATGACGACGATCGCCGCCGCCGGCGCAACCAGGGCAAGACGCGCCTTCGTTGTCATCGCGTGACCTTAGCAGACGGAGAGGGAGGGTGGATTCCGGCGGCGGCATCCGCCTGCGCGGTCGCGGCGTCGAGCGCCGATGCGATCCGCGCGAGAGCGGTTTCATCGGAAACGTCCGGGGGGATCGGGAAGGAGCCGCCGTACGCGACAACGGCCTTCGAGAAGGGGTACGGCAGCAGGTAACGGTCCCAGGAGGCGAGGAAGCGCGGCTTCGAGCAGGACGACGTGATCGGGAGGATCCAGGCGCCGGTCAGGCGCGCGAGCTGGACGACTCCGGGCTGAACGACCCGGGGAGGTCCCTTGGGACCGTCCACGGTCAGCGCGGCATGGCGGCCGGAGCGGACCAGGCGGACCATCTGGCGCAGGGCCCGGCTTCCTCCGCGCGTCGTCGAGCCCCTCACGACGGCGTAGCCGTTCTTCTCGAGCCAGCGGGCGATCCAATCGCCATCCTTCGACTGCGACGCCATCGTCGCGATCCCTTCGCCCCGGTGTGCCTGGATGGAGAGAAACATCCTCCCGTGCCAGAGCGCGAAAAGGATCGGCACGCCGCGCGCTTTGAGGTCCTGGTAATGCTCGAAATGCAGCCGCTCGACCCTGATCGTCGCGCGGTGCAGGACGATCAGGGCGCCCAGGAGACGCGAGAGAAGGCGCGACATCATCTCGAGAGCGGCCTGAGGATCCTACCGGGCGTAGCGCGCGCCGACCCTCTCGAAGACGCGAGGGATGACGCCGGGCACAGTCTTGACGCCTTTCGTGAAGACCGCGAGCACGATGTCGGGCCCGCCCGGGAGGGCCGCGCGGGCCACGAGGTGATGGACGTCGTAGGCGTCGCCGGACTTCGACCAGAAGCGCATCCCTGGCGGAAGCCTCTGTCCCGCCAGGCGCGCGTCCTCGAGCTCGAGGTCGTCGAACGGCCTGGCGGGCGTCGTGTCGCGGGAAAGGAGCGCGAGCATCTCCTGAGTCCCGGCCGGGCCGGCGATCTCGCCCCGCGCGATCTCCTTGAAGAGCCGCGCGGCCAGGTCGGCCGTCATGCGGTTGCGGTTTCTGCCGCCGTCGCGGAAGACCTGCTCGCGCCCGTAGGCGTCCTCGCAGAACGTCTTCTGATTGGCGTTCAGATCCCGGTATCCCCGCGCCGCGAAGAAGCGGTTCACGGCATTGCGCCGGTCCTTCCATTTCTCCCAGTCCCGGCCCGACATCTCCGGCCCGGACGTCGTCGCCGTGATCGAGTCCACGACGAACCCGGTCGCATCGTTGGAGGAAACCGTGATCATGTCCTTGACCGCGCGCACGAGCTCCGGCGTGTCTTTCAACTTCCCCGCCTGCTTCTGAAACTCGTAGTACGCGAGGTAGAAAGTCTTGACGACCGACGCCGGGTAGTAAGAGACATCGCCGCGGAAGGACCCCGCCGTGGTTGCGGCCCCCGAAATCTCGGCGAGGGAGATCGAGAGCCCGTCCTCGGTCAGGCCGCTGGAACCGAACTCCGCCACGACCTCCTTCGCGACGTCGGAAAGGAAGCCGTCGAGCTCCGGCGAGCCGGCGAGGAGCGGTGGGGCTGTTGTGAGAACGAGGAGAAGAAAGGCCTCGAGCCGCTTCAGGGCTGTGCTCCCCCGGAGTCTGGAACGAGCCGCGAGACCGGCGCCGGTCCCGCGGGTTCTTCCGCGGGAAGCGCGGCCGCCCGCCGGCGCGCCATCGCGATGCGGAAGATGAGCCCGCCGACCACCAGGAAAGGCGCCGCGACCATGAGCAGGATCGAGTAGTAGAACCCCGAGGAGAGAGAGGCCGTTCCGCCGGGATAGTCCGTGTCGGATTTGGCGTCCTTGCAGAGCGGGCACGCGGAGGCGAGTGCCGGCAGCAGCACGGCGGCCAGCAGGATCACGAGCGCAATGCGAACGGCGAGCCGCATGGTGGCCGGATCGTCCCGGAGGGCGGCGGGAGGGTAAAGCCGGTAGAGCATGACGTAGACGACGACGCCGGTCACCGAGACGTAGAGCCAGAGCGGATACGTCCACCGCGCGATCCGGCGGTGTTTCTCGTCCCGCCGTTTCAAGCCCAGGAAGAGGGTCCGCAGGGCCAGCGGCAGGACCGCTGCCGCCAGGATGGTGTGCGAGATCAGGATCGTGAAATAGACGGCGCGGATCGCTCCCTGCCCGGAGAAGTGCACCGACCCCACCTTCGCGTGGTAGGTCAGGTACGAAACCAGGAAGACCGCCGAGGTCGCGGCCGCGGCGATCATCAGCCGCCGGTGCCTGTCGATCTCGAAGCGCAGGATGGCCCGGTGCCCGAGCACGAGCAGGAGCCCGCTCGCCGCGTTAAGACAGGCGTTCAGGGTCGCGAGGTCGCTCCAACGGAACACCACGCTGTCATCCCGAGCGAAGCGAAGGATCTGCTCTTTCGGTGAAACGGAGCAGATTCTTCGTCGCTGCGCTCCTCAGAATGATGAGCGAGCCGTCAGATCAGGTAGATGATCGTGAACAGGACGATCCACACGAGATCGACGAAGTGCCAGTAGAGGCCGAGCGTCTCGATCCCCTGATGGCTCGCCTGCGTGTATTTGCCGAGAAAGGCCTTGCCGGTGACGAAGGCCATGCAGACGACGCCGCAGAAGACGTGGAAGCCGTGGAACCCCGTCGTCGTGAAGAAAACGGAACCGAAGAGCGACACGTGAGGGTTGAACCCCTCGTGCAGGAGCTTCCAGTATTCGACCCCCTGGATGGAGAGGAAGGTGGCGCCGAAGAGAAGCGTCAGGCAGAGGAAGAGCTTCATCTTCCGCGCGTCTCCGCGGCTTGCCGCGGCAAGGGCCTGGACCATCGTGACCGAGGAGCAGATCAGGATGAAAGTGTTCATCGCCGTCAGCGGGATGTTCAGGACCGACGCGGGAGGCGGCCAGAGCGGCGTGGCGAACCGCAGCACGATATAGGAGCCGATCAGGCCGGTGAAGAACATCACCTCCGAGCAGAGGAAGACCCACATCCCCATCTTGTCGTGGGGAATCCCGGTCGTCGTGTACTCCTCTTCTTCGTGCCCGTGTGCGGCCGCGTGCGGGAGAGCTATTGCCTCCATCGTTCCTTCCTAGAAATCACAAGTACCGATCACAAATCCTCTTCAGGGTCTCGGCAGCCAATGCTCCGCCATCCCCACGGACACCAGGATGACGCCGAGGATGAGCGTCGAGCCCACGATGATGCCGAGGGTCTTGCGCTCGAACTTCAGGTGCATGAAGTAGAGAGCCACGAGCGTGGCCTTGATCGCCGCGAACCCCACGAGCCCCAGGATCAGCAGCGCCTTCATCGTGTGCGGGAGAAGGGAGGAGTAGGCGACCTCGACCGCTGTGAAGGCCGCCAGCCACCAGAAGATGGCCATGTAGTTGGGGGTCTTGTGCTCGGATGACGTCATCGCGTTTTCCTTCGTTCGCCCTAGTGCGGCGCCCGGGAGAGGATGAACAGAATCGAGCCGAAGAAGAGGCCGGCCATGATCAGGACGAGCAACAGCAGCAGCCGGCGGTTCTCCAGGCGTCCCATCGTCTCTCTCTTCATCGGTCGAACACCATGAGCCCCAGGAGAAGCGGCAAGTAGAGGACCGAGATCAGAAAGAGGACCTTCGCCGCCGCGACCGACCGGGTCCAGGCGAACCGGAAGGAGGCGCCGAAGAACACGAGCCCGAGCGCCAGCGCGCTCCAGAGATAGCCCGCCCCGGCCGTCGCCGCGGCGCCCGCGACGAGGGTGACCGGAATCAACGCCGCGGAATAGAGCATCATCTGGCGCCCGGTCGAGCGGCCGTCGCGGTCGAGCACGGTCAACATCGGGAAACCTGCCCGCGCGTAATCCTCCCGATAGATCCAGCCGATCGCGAGGAAATGAGGGAGCTGCCAGAGGAAGAGAACCGCGAAAAGCGACCAGCCGCCGGAGCCGAGCGTCCCGCGCGCCGCGGCCCAGCCCATCATGGGAGGAATCGCGCCGGGAACGGCGCCCACGACGGTGCAAAGCGAGGTCAGGCGTTTCAACGGCGTGTACAGCAGGACGTAACTGGCCAGAGCGGCGGCGCCGAGCGCGGGCGTCAGGACGTTGATCGTCGAGAGCAGGATGATCCCCGATCCTGAAAGCGCGAGGCCGAAGGCCAGCGCTTCACCGGGAGTGAGGCGGCCGGCCGGCAGCGGACGGTGCCGCGTGCGCTCCATGCGGGCATCGAGCTCGCGCTCGGCGTGCTGATTCAAGGCCGATGCCCCGCCCGCGACCATCGCGGTGCCGAGAAGAAGCGCCGCGAAGAAGGCCGGTTCGAATCCGCGGGCGCCGACGGCGTATCCCACCGCCGCGGTGATGACCACGAGCGTGGTGATGCGGGGCTTGGTCAGCTCCAGGAAATCGCCCACACGCGTCGGAACCGCGGCAAGGACGGTCGCGTCCGCTCTCACGCGATGGCCCTCCGCGCGAGATTCGTGGCGCCGCGCCGGGCTTCCTCGTGCTTCCTCTGCGCCAGCGAGGCGAGCGTGAACGTCAGGGCGACGGCCAGGAGCAGTGCCCCCGTCGCCACGTGGGCCGTCGTCACGGCGACGGCCTTGCGGGAGAGAACCGTGATGGCTCCCAGCGCGATCTGGACGGCGACGAGCCCGACGGCGAGCAGCGCGAACATCCGGAGCCCGGGCCGCCGGGAACGAAACGCCTGGATCACGCAGCCCGCGACACAACCCGCGACCACGATCGCTCCCAGCCGGTGAGCGAAGTGGACCGCGACTGGAAACGAGGTAATCGGCGGAACGACGCGCCCGAACGCCAGCGGGAAGTCGGGGATCGCCAGCCCCGCCTTCGTGTGCCGCATGACCGCCCCGACGAGGAGCTGCAGGAAGATCGCGGCGACCGTCGTGGCGCCCATCCGGAACGCGGGATCCCGCCTCGTCTTCGACGCCTCGCGCCATGTCGGCGAAGTCACGACAGCGACCGTGACGATCAGGCAGAAGAAGGTCTGCGCCAGGCAGGCGTGCGCGACCGACACGGCCGTGGGAAGCAGAAAGATCACGGTCAGGCCTCCGAGGACTCCCTGTGCCACGACGGCGGCCAGAGCCGCGTAGCCCAGCCGCCGGACCCACGCCCGCGGCTCCCGGCGGGAGAGCCACACGGCCAGGATGATCGTCAGGATCCCTACGGTCGTGGCCACCATCCGATGGCCGTGCTCGTAGAAAACCCCCCCGACCATCGGCGGCATGAGCCGCCCGTAGGAGAGCGGCCAGTCCGGGACCGAGAGACCCGATTCCGTCGAGGTGACGAGGCCTCCCGCGACGATCAGGAAGAGCGTCGCCACGGCCGTGGCGACCGCGAAGCGATGGAGCCCGGTCTTAGCCATGCCCACCCGAGCGCGCCGGCGCCATGCCGGTTGGAGGCTCGTTCTGCGGCCAGTGATCGTCCGAACGCTCGGGAACGCTGTACTCGTAGGGGCCGCGATAGACCGTGGGCACTTGCCCGGTGAAATTCTCATGCGGCGGAGGCGACGCCGTCTGCCACTCCAGCGTGTTCGAGCGCCACGGGTTCGGACCGGCGATCTTCCCGCGGCGCATGGACAGGAAGAAGTTCAGAACCAGGATGATCTGCGCGGCCCCGAGCACGAAGAGCGAGACCGTCATGAACTGGTTCATCGGCTGCAGGCCCTTCAGGTGAGCATACTGGGAGTAGTCGTAGATGCGCCGCTGCATCCCGCGCATCCCCAGGAAGTGCATCGGGAAGAAGACGCAGTTGAACGTGACGAAGGTGATCGCCCAGTGGATCTTTCCCCATGTTTCGTTCATCAGCCGCCCGAACATCTTCGGATACCAGAAGTAGAGACCGGCGAACGCCCCGAAGAGCGAGCCGCCGAAGAGGACGTAGTGGATGTGCCCGACGATGAAGTACGTATCGTGGATGAAGATGTCCACTGGCGTCGAGGCCATGAAGATCCCGGACAGACCGCCGATGACGAACATGGCCACGAAGGAAATCGCGTTGAGCATCGGCGTGGTGAAATGGATGTTGCCGCCCCACAGGGTTCCCAGCCAGTTGAACGTCTTGATCGCGGAGGGCACCGCGATCACCATCGTCGAGATCATGAACGTCGTGCCGAGAAGAGGGTTCATGCCGCTCTGGAACATGTGGTGGCCCCAGACGATGAACCCGAGCCCCGCGATCCCCAGCATCGAGTAGGCCATCGCGCGGTATCCGAAGATTGGCTTGCGGGAGAAGACCGGCAGGATCTCGGAGGTGATCCCCATGGCCGGGAGGATCATGATGTAGACCTCCGGGTTCCCGAAGAACCAGAAGAGATGCTGCCAGAGAAGCGCCTGCCCGCCGCCCGCGTTCTTCCAGGCCTGTCCCGAGACGACGAGCCCGGCCGGGAGGAAGAAGGTCGTCCCGAGCACGCGGTCGAAGATCATCATGATCAGGGCGCCGGAAAGGACGGGCAGGGCGAGGAGCAGGAGGATCGCGGTGATGAAGAGAGCCCAGACGGTCAACGGCAGCCGGAAGAACGTCATGCCGGGCGCCCGCATGTTGATGATCGTCGTGATGAAGTTGACCGAGGTCAGCAGCGAGGAGAGCCCCAAAATCAGAAGCGAAAGCGCCCACAGCGTCTGGCCCCTCGTCTGAACGATGGCCAGAGGCACGTAGGACGTCCAGCCCGACTGGGCGGCGCCGCCCGTGACGAAGAAGGACCAGATGATGATGACGGCCGCGGGCACCGCCGTCCAGAACGAGAGCATGTTCAGAGTCGGAAACGCCATGTCGCGCGCGCCGATCTGGATCGGCACGACGAAGTTGCCGAAGGCGCCGATCAGGATCGGCATGATTGCGAAGAAGATCATGATCGTCGCGTGCATCGTGAAGAGCGAGTTGTAGAACTCCGGCAGCATCTGGCCGTTGGGCATTCCCTCGGGGAAGAGCTTGCCCATGAATCCGATCGGCTTGCCGGGCCACGCGAGCTGCCAGCGGACGAGGATGGCCAGCAGCCCGCCGACGATGAGCATCATCAGCGCGTAGAACATGTACTGCTTCCCGATCACCTTGTGGTCGAGCGAGAAAATGTACTTTCGCCAGAAGGAGGTGGGCGCGGGATGGACGCCTGGGAGGTGTTCCGGGACGGCCGCGGCCGCCGGCTCGGGGACCGCGAAGTCGCCCGGTGTGATCGTGCTCATGAGCCTTGCTTCCTCCCCTGGACGGCCGCGACCGCCTGGGCGGGCGGCGGGGGACTGGCTTGCGCCGCCTGTTCCTTGAGCCACTTATCGAACTCCTCCGGAGTTTCGACCGTCACGAACCCCTTCATCCGGTAGTGCCCGAGGCCGCACAGCTCGGCGCAGGCGATCTCCCAGTGGCCGACCCGCATCGCGTCGAACCAGATGCGGGTGGACATGCCGGGAACGGCGTCCTGCTTGACACGGAACTCGGGGAGGAAGAAAGAATGGATGACGTCCTTGGAGCGCAGCGTCGCCACGACGGGACGCCCGACGGGAAAGTGGAGCTGGTTCAACGTCACGACGTCGTCGGCGGTCCCGAGCTTCCCGTCGGGACCCGCGTAGCGGATGTTCCAGGCGAACTGCTCCCCGACGATCTCGATCGGTATGGCGTCCCTGGGCATCTGTTGCTTGATCTCGGCCCAGCTGCGCCGCGAGAGAAGGGCCAGGACCACGCAGATTACCGCCGGAATGATCGTCCAGATGACTTCGAGGCGGTTATTGCCGTGAGTGTAGTGTGCGCGCCGGCCCTCGCGGCGACGATAGCGGAACAGGAAGAAGAGGAGCAGGGCCTCGACGACCACGAAGATGATTCCGGTGATCCAGAGAATCAGGCGGAAGAGCGTGTCGATCCGGCCGCTGTAGCTGGAGACCCCCTCCGGCAGGCGCAGCCAGAAGGGCAGGGCGCCTCCGGCGGACGGGAGAGCCGCCAGGGCCAGGAAGAGGAGCGCCGCGCGAATGGCTCTCCGGCCGGCGAAGATGATCCGAGGAGGCCGCATTCGCCGGGCTAACCCTTGAAGGAGAAATCGATCGTTTTCGTCTCCGAGCCGGAGACCGTCACGTTCTGCGTCTGCGCGCCGTACTTCTCCTGCCAGGCCTCGATGACGTAGTTGCCCGGGGGGAGATTCTTGATCTCGAAGGTTCCCTGGTCATTCGTCGTCGCGAAGAAGGGGTGGTTGAAGACGCCGCAGTAGGCGCCCATCCACTTGTGCACGTCGCACTTGAACCGGACGGGCACCTCGGCCTTGTCGAACTTCTTCAACGTCTCCATCTTCTGGAAGGGCTGTCCGATGTTGAACTCGGCGTTGACCTTGGGAAGCGCGTGGATGTTGTGGAGGGTCCCGTCGCTGTTGACGATCTTCAACGACTGCCCCGCCTGGATCCCAAAGATGTGGGGGTGGTACTCGCACCCTTTCTGATCGAGCGTGACCGGAGTGGCCGGAGGCGGGTAGCTCCCCGTCACGCCTTCCTTGACGTACACGAGCACCCACTGGAGCGTTCCGTTGGTGTTGACGACGACCTCCTGCGTATAGACAGGCTCGGAGTGAGCCCCCTTGCAGTAGGCGTCCGCGTCCATTTTGATCTGCTCCTTGGCCGGGGCCGTTCCCGTGAAGGACACCTTGCCGGCGATGGTGGCGCCGCCGGCCGCCGGGGCAGCAGCCGCCGGGGCAGGCGCGCTCGCCGTCGCCGTCGACGCGGCCGGCTTCGCGGCCGTCTCCTCTTCCTCGTCCTCCTTCTTGCCGCCGCAGGCGGCGAAAGTCAGGGCGAACGTCAGGCAGAGCAGAACGTAGGTCGCGCGCTTGAGCATCAAATTTCCCTCCGAGCCGTCGTTTCCGAATGTCCGGCGCCTGTCAGCGCCCACCCGAGAGCGCCGCGCGCCAAAGACGAGTGGAACATGAATCCGGCAGACTATATAGAAGGCAAATAGACGTTTCAAGGCCGCTCGTCCGATTCCGGATTCCAGATTCCAAATTCCAGTTCCAGGTTCCCGCGCCGGGCAGCGGCGCGGGAAGGACTGTCGAAGTTGAGGGTGAACCTGTTAGTGTGTCGGGCCGACGTGCTCGCGACGACGATCGAGGCCCGACAGCTCGCAAAGGCCTTTGCGGGTCCGCCGCTCTTCTCGGGCCTGTCGTTCCATGCCGAGAAGGGACTCGTTGCGGTCAAGGGCCGCAATGGAAGCGGCAAGACGACACTGCTCAAGATTCTCGCCTCGCTCGCGCACCCGAGCTCCGGCTCCGTCTCAGTCCGGCAGGGCGATCGGGAGCTCACCGGCGACGCGCGCCGGCTCGCGGTGGGCTGGTCGGGGCCGGACCTGGCGTTCTACGAGGATTTCACGGCTCTCGAGAACCTGCGGTTCCTTTCCCGCGCCGGCGGCCGCGCGGCCGGCGACGCAGACCTCGAGCGGCGCCTCGAAGACGTCGGCCTGTCGGGCGCGCTGGGCAAGCGCGTCGGCGCGTTCTCGACCGGGATGAAGCAGAGGCTGAAGATCGCCTTCGCGCTCCTCTTCGATCCGCCCGCGGTCCTCTTCGACGAGCCCATGATCGGGCTCGACACCGATGGCCGGGCGATCGTCGAGCGGGTCGTCGCGGCCCGGCGCAGAGAGGGTCTCGTCATTCTCGCCTCCAACGACCCGCGCGACTTCGTCGAGCCGGAACAGGTCGTCGAGCTGGGCCGGTGATGGCTTCCGATCACCCGGTCCCCGGCTTTCCCCGTCTCCCGGTCGCCAACGGTCAGGAAAGGACTGGGGGACTGGGAGACTGGGGGACTGGGAGAGGCAACCTGTGAGCACTCTCTCGCGCGCGTGGGCCATCTGCGCCAAGGACGCGGCGCAGGAGCTGCGGCGGCGCATCGCGATCGCCTCGATCTTCTTTTTCGCGGCGACGGCCGTCACGCTGGTCTCCTTCGGAATCGGGCCCTTTGGATTGCCCGCCGAAGCCCGCGACAGGGTCTGCTCGGCCCTCCTCTGGATCATCCTCTTCTTCTGCGCTGCGACGGGTCTGCCTCGCGCATTCGTGCGCGAGGAGGAGACCGGAACGGCCTTCGCGCTCCGGAAGGTCGCGCCGGCGTCTCTGACCCTCGCCGGGAAGACTCTCTTCAACTACCTCCTCTTCCTTGCCATAGCGGTGGTCACCGTGCCGGCCTTCTCGGTTCTTCTCGAGTGGCGCCTCGGGTCGTTCGGGGCGCTGGCCGCCCTCCTCGCCCTCGCGGGTTACGGCCTCGCAGTGGTCTCGACGTTCCTGGCGGCGCTCGTGGCCCGGGCATCCCAGAAGAACGTCCTGTTCGTCGTGATTTCCTTTCCGCTCCTCCTGCCCTTGCTTCTCTCGGCCATCGTGGCGACCGTGGAGGCCGCGGGCGGGTCCGTACCCTCCACGCCGCTGCGAGTCATCGTGGCCTACGACGGCGCCGCCACCTGCGCGGGCTATCTCCTCGCCTCCGCGGCGTGGGAAGATTAGCCGACATGAGTAGCACACGCTCCGACTCTCCCCGTCCCCCAGTCCCCCGGTCTCCCAGTCATTGGTGGACAGGGGGAGCGGGTGACTGGGGGACTGGGAGAAAGCGATGAAGACTCTGAAGTTCCTCCTGCTCCCCTACATGGCGGCGATCATCGTGGGGGCGTTTCTGTGGCCGGCGCCCGCGCAGGGGTTCATCGGGGAGTCCTCGCGGATCGTCTTCTTCCACGTGCCGTGCGCGTGGACCTCGGCTCTGGCGTTCCTCGTCGCGGCCGGATACTCCGCGGCGTACCTGGCCCGCCGAAATCCCCTCCACGACGACATCGCCGCCGGGGCAGTACGTTTGGGGCTTCTCTTCGCGGTCCTCGCGCTCGTCACCGGTGCCCTCTTCGCGAAGATCATGTGGGGCGCCTACTGGAACTGGGACCCCCGGGAATCCTCCTTCCTGCTCCTGATCTTCCTCTACGCGGCATACCTCTTCCTGCGCGCGGCTGTAGAGGACCCGGAGCGGCGGGCCAGGATGTCGGCCGCCTATGCCCTGTTCGCCGCCGTACTGATGCCTTTCCTTTTCTTCGTCGCTCCCCGGGTCACATCGTCGCTGCACCCGCAGACGGTTATCAACCCGCAGGGGAAGATCCTGATGGACGCGCCGACGAAAGCGGTCTTCTTCGGCGCCCTGATCGGCTTCTCGTGGCTCTTCCTCTGGATGCTCGGGCTCGAGACCCGGGCCGCCCGCCTGGAGCGCCGCGACAGAGGCCGGGAATCCGCATAAGAGCGGTCCAGTCAATCGCCCCGGTCGCGGCGCGACGGGAATCAACCCCGCGGTTGATGCATTTGCATCATGAGGGTCGGTGGAAAGGTTGATTTCCTAGGAGAGGAAAGAAACAATCCAGACATGAGCAGTCTCGCCTTCCTCGCCGGTGTCAACGTCGTGATCTGGGTGGGACTCTTTTTCTACCTCTGGCGGCTCGACCGCCGGATTACAGCCCGGGAGCGAGAACCATGAAAAAGGGATACTGGGTCGCCGCGGTCTTCGCGCTCGTCTTCATCGCCCTCGGAGTGACGGCCTTCCAGAAGACGCTGACGCCGTACCTCTCCTTCGACGAGGCCCGCAAGGCCAAGGGGGCCGTCCAGGTCATGGGGAGCCTGGACAAAGCCAGCGACCAGTACGATACGGCTAGCCAGGAGCTTCGCTTCGAACTGATCGATCCGAGCGGAAACCGGATGCCGGTGAGCTACCGGGGAGTCAAGCCGGGCAACTTCAGGGACGCCATCTCCATCGTCGCGATCGGGCCCTACCGGAACGGCCGGATCGAGGCCGAGAAGCTCCTGGTCAAGTGCCCCTCCAAGTATCAGGGCGCTGAAGTCGAAAAGTCGTACGCCTCGGCGCCCAAGCCGGCGGCTGCCCGGAGCTGACAAACATGTACTTCTGGCCAGGCGTCGTCGCTCTCTGGGGAGGTCTGTTCGCGGGTCTCGCCTCGATCTACTTCTACTTCCGGGCGGACCGCGGACACGCGGAGGCCCTGCCCGTGGCGCGCAGCGCCTACGCGGCATTCGCGACCTGCATCGTGGCCGCGGCCGGGACCCTGATGGCGCTCCTCCTCCAGCACCGGTTCGACGTCTCCTACGTCAATTCCTACTCGAGCCGCGACCTGCCACTCTACTTCCTCGTCTCGACGTTCTGGGCGGGGCAGGAGGGCTCGTTCCTGCTCTGGTGTTTCTGGGGAGCGATCATCGGCCTCTTCGTCTGGCGCTCGGCGCGGGAGCAGGAAGCGCCCGTCATGATCGTCTACCTGTCGACGTTTGTCGGCATCGTCGCGATCATCTGCAAGCAGAGCCCGTTCAAGCTGCTTCCTCCGCCGGTCCCGCAGGACGGCGTCGGGCTGAATCCCCTGCTCCAGGACCCGTGGATGGTGATCCACCCGCCCGTGATGTTCTCGGGCTTCGCGTCTCTCTCGGTCCCCTTCGCCTTCGCGATCGCGGCTCTCTGGAAGAAGCGCTGGGACGGCTGGGTCGTGCGCGCCATCCCATGGGCGCTCTTCACGTTCCTCGCGCTCGGCACGGCTGTCCTGATGGGCGGCTACTGGGCCTACAAGACGCTCGGCTGGGGCGGTTACTGGGGTTGGGACCCGGTGGAGAACACGAGCCTGGTGCCCTGGCTCTGCACCGTGGCCCTCGTGCACGGCATGTTCCTGCAGCGGGCCCGGAAGCGCCACCGCAAGGTCAACCTGATCGTCGCCTGCTTCGCCTACCTGACGATCCTCTACGGCACGTTCCTGACCCGCTCGGGCATCCTCGCGGACTTCTCCGTCCACTCCTTCATCGACCTCGGAATCACGGCGTGGCTCGTGGGAATTCTGCTCGGGTTCGTCGGGCTCTCGGCCGTGTGCCTGGCCTGGCGCTGGCGCGAGATCCCGGTCACGGAGGAGGAGGAGCCGCCACTGCTTTCCCGCAGCGTCCTCTTCATCCTCGGGATCGCTGTGCTCTGCGCGATGGGCTTCGTGATCCTGCTCGGCACCTCGGCGCCTCTCCTGACGCGCCTGACCGGGAACCCCTCGCAGGTCCAGACCTCCTTCTACACGAACACGACGATCCC
>DATIRW010000025.1:0-3275 GCA_035469365.1 Thermoanaerobaculia bacterium | reverse complement strand
GCCCCAAGATCGGCCAGGTCTCCCTCTCCTTCGGAGCCGATGACCTCGGCTCCATCATGATCGAGGAAAACGTCGTCTACGCCGCCGGCGCCCGCAACCGCATGACCCAGGAAGAGATGCGCCGCCTCATCGCCGACGCCGGCTACGCCCCCGTCCAGCGCCGCACCCTCTACGACGCCTGCAAGGACCCCTGCTGCACGAGCCCCATCCCCGAGCCGAAGGCGCGGGGAGCCATGCTCCCTCTCGCCGGCTCCGCTCTCGACAACAACCTCGCATCCGCCTGAACAATTCGGCGTGGGAAGAATCGCCGTTCGTTAGCGATCAATCGTCCATCAGGGCTCTGGTCGCGGCGCGAGGAGTCTCCCGAGTAACCGCAGGGAGGAGCCTCGCGCCGCGGGAGCGGAGCGCTTGCGCGTGAATCAGGCGAGCGGTCGAGGCCGCATCCGGCCGAGCCGCTCGCCGGTGCGCCGGAGGCGCAGATTCCGCGGCTAGCGCGGAGCGACGTTTGTATGCCCGGCGGGGTTGGTGGCCATCTTCCAGTGGTTGCGCTCCCAGCAGGAGCCGGCAAAGAGGCCGAGGACGAAGAGGAGAGCGCCTCCGACCGCGCGCATGTAGATCCGGCTGCGGCGCTGCTGCCACGGCGGGACGCTGCGGAACTTGACGCGCTTGGCGGATTCCTGCGTGATCTCCGCCTGCCAGGCGCGCAGGTCGAGGATGACGTCGCGGGCCGATTGGTACCGGTCCGCGGGGTCCTTCTCGAGGCAGCGAAACACGAACGGCCGCAGCGCTTCGGGGATCCTCGCGGTCTCCGGGTACTTGCGCGGATCGTCCCGAAGGACGGCGCCGAGCGTCTCGACGGGCGTATCGCGCACGAAGGCGCGGCGGCCCGTCAACATCTCGTAGTAGACCGCGCCCAGGCCGAAGATGTCGCTGCGAGCGTCGGCCTTCTTTCCGCGGACCTGTTCGGGGGAGACGTAGCCGGCCGTGCCCACGAGCATCGCGGAGCTCGAGTGCTGGTTCGCGCGCGTCGGAGCGAGCGTCGCGAGCTTTTCGATCCGCGCGATGCCGAAGTCCAGGATCTTGGCGCGCCCCTCGTTGGTCAGGAAGATGTTCTCGGGCTTGATGTCGCGATGGATGACCCCCTTGGCGTGCGCGGCGCCGAGGCCCTCCGCGACCTGGCAGGCGATCTCGGTCGCGCGCGGGGGAGCCAGCGGCCCCGAGCGCAGCCGGTCCGCCAGCGTCTCTCCTTCCAGCAACTCCGTGACCGCGTAGGGAACGCCGTTGTGAGACCCCGAATCGTGGATCGCCAGGATGTTGGGATGGTTGAGCGCCGCGACCGCATGCGTTTCGCGGTCGAAGCGCGCGAGACTGTCCGAGTCGTTGACGGCCGCGTCGGACAGCATCTTCAACGCGACCTCGCGCCGGAGCCGGTTGTCCCGCGCGCGGTAGACGTCGCCCATGCCGCCGCTCCCGAGCGGCCCCACGATCTGGTAAGGGCCGAGCTGATCCCCGGCGGAAAGCGGCATGGCGGGAGAAGGATAGAACGATTTTGGTTTTAGATTTTGGATTTGGGATTCAGGGTGAGCCGAAAGCTACACTCTTCGGATGGAAGTCTGGCTGTTGCGGCATGCCGAGGCGGAGGACCGGGCGGCCTCGGGCAGGGATGAGGATCGGGGCCTCACGGCCGGCGGTCTTGCGCAGGCGAAGGCCGTGGCCCGCGGGATTGCGGCGCTGGCTCCCGCCATCCGGGTCATCCTGACCTCACCGTGGCTCCGGGCGCGGCAGACGGCCGAGCCGCTGGCGGAGGCCCTCGGACTCGCCGCCATCCGGCCTTCGCGAGCGCTCGAGCCCGGGAGCGACCCGGAGGCCATCCTGTCGGAGCTCGAAGAGGCCGGCGAGGAATCCCTGTTGCTCGTCGGCCACGCGCCGCAGCTGGGCCGGCTTCTCGGACGCCTTGTCACCGGAGAGCCCGACGGCGACATCCCGATGTCGAAGGCGGGCGCCGCCTGCGTGTCCTTCGAGGGGCTCGAGCGACGCGGCAGATTGAGGGCGTTCCTGCCGGCTCGAGTACTCGAGCGGCTGGGCGTCCTGTAGAATCCCCGCCTCGGTCGGAAGGAGGAGGCAGCGTATGGGAAAGATCGGCCTGGGGTGTCTCGTGGTCCTCGTCATCGTTGTTCTGGTCGTCGGGCTGTCGTTCGCCGGCACGTACAACCGTCTGGTTACGCTCGGCCAGGAAGTGGACAAGCAGTGGTCGCAGGTCGAGAACCAGTACCAGCGGCGGATGGACCTGATCCCCAACCTCGTGTCCACGGTGCAGGGGGCCGCGAACTTCGAGAAGTCCACGCTCGAGGCGGTCGTCAACGCTCGCGCGTCCGTGGGGAGAGCCACGATCAATCCGGGCACGGCGCCCACGGATCCGGCGCAGCTGGCGCAGTACGAGCAGGCCCAGGCCTCCCTCGGAGCGGCGCTTCAGAGGCTCCTCGTCGTCGTCGAGAGATATCCGGAGCTGAAGGCCAACGCGAATTTCCGGGACCTCCAGGCGCAGCTGGAAGGAACGGAGAACCGGATCGCCGTCGCGCGGATGGATTACAACAAGTCAGCGCAGGACTACAACACGGCGCGGCTCCGCTTCCCGACCAACCTGATGGCGGGGATACTCGGTTTCAAGGAGAAGGCGTACTTCAAGGCGACGGCCGGCGCGGAGCGGGCCCCGGCGGTACAGTTCAACTTCTCTGGTACCCCGGCGGCTCCCGCGCCCGCGAAGTAGGTCGGAAGACGGGAGACGATAGAGGGGAGACGAGAGACGGGCATGCGCAGGCGCTTCTCGACGGCCGGGAGGAGCCTGCTTCTTCTGGGCCTCGTTCTGGCGGCCGCGTCGGCCCGGGCGGCTAAGGAGGACACGCTTCCGCCGAAGCCGACACGGTACGTCACCGACCGCTCCGGAGTGCTCGGCGGCCGAGCGGAGGCGCTCAATGCCCGCCTGGAAGATTTCGAGAAGGAAACGTCCAACCAGATCCTCGTCTGGGTGGACCGGCGGATTCCGGAGAACTTCACGCTCGAGGAGTTCACTGTCGCGGCCGCCCGCAAGTGGGGCGCGGGGCAGGCCGGCAAGAACAACGGGGCGGTCCTCTTCGTCTTCGTCGAGGACCGCAAGATGCGTATCGAGGTGGGCTACGGCCTCGAAGGCGTACTGCCCGACGCCCTGGCGCACCGGATTCAGGAGGAGGAGATCCTGCCGCGCTTCCGATCGGGCGACTACGCCGGCGGAATCGAAG
>DATIRW010000024.1:0-13799 GCA_035469365.1 Thermoanaerobaculia bacterium | reverse complement strand
TCGTGACCAACCGCCCCGGGTACCGCGTCTCGTGGCAGGCTTCTCTCGGTGTCCCGACCGAGAACGTCTTCGAAGACAACCGCGATGTGTGGAGCGGCGACCATTGCTCGCTGGATCCCGAGCTCGTGAGGGGAGTCTTCTTCGCTTCGAGGCCATTTCGGGCGGCTCCGGTTCCCGGCATCGCCGATGTTACGGCTTCGGTAAGGGCCTTGATCGGCGCTCCCGCGCCGCCAGACGCCGCCGGGAAATCCCTCTGGTGATTGGCGATTGAAAGATTGAGGATCGAAGGATTGACGATTGAACGAATGGCTATCGTGGTGCTCAATCGTCAATCGTCGACCGTCAATCTTCAGTTGCTGATGGCGGCGGCACTTCTGCTGGCCGGCGGGCTTGCCGCTCAGACGCCGTCGGCCGAACAACAGCGTCAGTCCGACCTGGCGAAGATCCGGTCGCGGATCTCGGCGCTTCAGGGCAAGCTGGCCGAGAGCGAGAAGAACGTGGCGACACTGTCGGAGGAGGTCAAGCGGCTCGACCTGAAGCTCGAGATCGCGCAGGAGCAGGCGGAGCTCGTCGCGGCAACCCGCGATGATTTCACGCGGCAGCTCGCCGTGACCCGGGCCGAGCGGACTGCCTCCGCGGAGTCTTCGCAGCGGCTCGCGCGCGCTCTCCTGGCTCGCGCGAGAGTCCTGCACCGGTTCGGCCGGTTCGGCTATTTCCGCGTGCTGCTCGAGTCCAACGACGTGCGCGATTTTCTCGGCGGTCTGGAGCGGCTGGATGCGCTCGCCCGGCGCGACGGAACGCTCCTCGCCCGCTACCGGCAGGTGGAGGCCCGGAAGGAGGCCGACATCGCGCGGGAAGAAGCGTTGAAGTCGGAGCTCGACCGGCTCTACGCGCAGGGCAACGCGGAGGTCACCCGGATGGCAGCCCTGCGGCGCGAGCGCGAGACTCTTCTCAAGCGCGAGAAGAGCGCCACGACGTCCCGCCGGGACGAAGTCATGGCCCTTTCGGACAAGGCGGAGCGCCTCGAGAGGCTCCTTCAGAGACTGGCCCAGGCGTCGGCGGGCCAGGCTCCCGATCCTTCCGGAGGGATCCGCCCCTGGAAGGGTGTTCTCGACTGGCCGGCGCGCGGGACGCTGGTCGAGACCTTCGGGCGTCACCGGCATCCGAGGTTCGACGCCTGGACTTTTTCCAACGGCGTGGCTCTCGGGCTGCCCGCCGGCACGCCCGTGCGGGCGGTCTACGGCGGCAGGGTGATCTACGCGCAATGGCTCGCGGAATACGGGAACCTCGTGATCCTGGACCATGGCGATGGAGTCTTCACGCTCTACGCCTGGCTGCAGTCGGTCGCGGTTCTCGCCGGCGCGTCCGTTGCCGCCGGCGGCTCCGTCGGAGCCGCGGGCTGGGGACCCGGCCGGGACGAGCCCGGTCTCTATTTCGAAGTCCGCGACCATCAGAAGGCCAACGACCCCGTCGCCTGGCTGAGGTAAGGGTCAAGGTGTCAGGGTAGAGGTGTCAGGGAAAATACAGGTGTCAGGTTTCAGGTACCAGGTTTCAGGGACCAGAGCGGGAGCGCCAAGTTCCCAACCTGACACCTGGCAGCCGAAACCTGCATGACCCTGACACCAGTTCTCTGACACCTCAGGCAAGGAACAACCTCAAAGTCGCTTCTGTTACCATGAACCGATGAGATCCAACCGCTCCCGAATCCTCTTCGTCATCGGGTCCGTGGCGGCTCTGGTTTCCCTGCGGGCCGTCTCCAACTCCGGCGGCTCGGGCAGGGACCCGGCCACCCGGGCTCTCTCGATCTTCTCGGACGTGTTCTCGCTCACACGGCAGAATTACGTCGAGCCGACCGACTCGAAGACGCTTCTCAACGGGGCCTACGACGGGATGTCCGATGCGCTCGATCCCTTCTCCTACTACGTCGCGGCCTCGGATCGTGCCGCCTACCGGGCGCAGGAGGCTTCCGGCGCGGTCGGTCCGGGCATCGTGCTTGCTCGCCGCGGCGGCTTCCCTTACGTCGTCGCGCCCCTGCCCGGATCTCCCGCCCAGAAGGCCGGCGTCCATCCCGGAGACCTGATCGACATCGTGGACGGCAAACCGGTGCGCAACTCGTCGCTCTGGAGAGTCAAGGCGGCGCTGGAGGGACCGGAGGGCTCACACGTGGAGATCATCCTGTTTCGGGGGGGCGACGAGAAGAGGGTGACCCTTTCGATCCCCCGGGCGCGGTTCGAGGCGCCTCCATTGTCGACGCGCTGGGAGGGCGACGTCGCGGTGGTCACCGTTCCTTCCTTCACGCGGGCGACCGCGGACGGTTTGCGCAAGATCATCGAAGAGACCAACCGGCGCGGTATTCAGCGAATTGTCCTCGACTTGCGGGGAGCGATAGGCGGAGAGATTTCGGACGCCGCTCCCTCGGCTTCTCTCTTCACGGGAAAGGGCCTCGTTGCCAAGGTCGTGGCGCGAAAGGTCTCGCTGGCGCCCCTGGAGTCGAGCGGCGAGCGCCTCTGGAACGGGCGCACCGTCATTCTGACGGATGACGCGACCGGCGGCGCGGCCGAGGTCTTCGCCGCGGCTCTCCGTGACCGCGCGGAAGCGACGACTGTTGGGGAGACAACCGTTGGAATGGCAATCGTTCAGCGCCTGGTGCCGACTCAGTCCGGGGGCACGCTCTTCATGACGGTGGGTCGCTACGTTTCGCCGTCGGGCGCCACTCTGGGAGGAAAGGGGCTCACGCCGGACGAGAGAGTCGTCGTCTTCCCGGGTGACACGGGAGGCAAGGACGCGATTCTCGACCGCGGGCTCGAAGTGGCGCGCGGTCCCGTCCCCGCTCGCCGCGCGGCTTGAAGCGGCCGCGCTCCCGGATCTCTCCGGTTACCGTTTTCTTCGTCCTCCTCTCCCTCGCGCTGGGAGTCGCGCTCTACCTGAAGACCCGTCCGTCGCCCCCGCCTCCTCCTCTCCCCGTCTCCCCGTCCCGCGGTCTCGCCGACCGCCGCCATTCCCCGCGAGCGGCCGGGCGTCCCGCGCGTCGCCATCGTGATCGACGACCTCGGAAACGACGTGCCGGCCATGGAGCGCATCGCCCGCTGGCCGTACAAGGTGTGCGGCGCCGTCCTTCCGGTCCTGCCGGACAGCGGCCGGACGGCCCGTCAACTCGAAGAGTCCGGCAAACAGGTTCTCCTCCACCTTCCGATGGAGCCCCGCAATGCGCGGATGCGCCCCGGACCGGGCGTGGTCCTGCGCTCGCAGAGCGAGGAGGAGATCGCCCGGACGCTCGAACGCGATCTCGATTCCGTCCCGGGCGCGGCGGGCGTCAGCAATCACATGGGCTCCGCCGCCACGGCCGACGCGCGCGTGATGCGCGCCGTGGCGCGCGAGCTCGCACGCCGGGGCCTCTTCTTCCTGGACAGCCGAACGACCGGCGCGACGGTCGCGGGCGAAGTTGCACGAGAGGAGCGTGTGCCGTCCGTTTCGAGGCGAGTCTTCTTGGACGACGTGGCGACGGAAGTCGAGGTCAGCAAGGCCCTGGAGGAGCTCATCGCCCGCGCCCGGGCCGAGGGCTCGGCGGTGGGACTGGGTCATCCCTACGCCGCCACCCTCTCGGTGCTGGAGCGTGAACTGCCCGGGTTAGAAGTGCGCGGCGTGAAGCTGGTGCCCGTCGTGGATCTGGCCCGCTAGGAAGTCAAATTAGAGGTGCTGGGTCAAATGCTGGTGCCAGGTACCAGGTTTCAGGTATCAGGTTGAGCGCCAACGAGAGATTCGGTCCCTGACACCTGACACCTGATGCCTGACACGTGTATCTCCCCTGGCACCTTCAACCTGCCACCTATCCTTCTTCTTTCTTGGCCTCCTCCCAATAGGCATCCAACTCGGCCAGAGGAATCTCATTCAAGGGACGGCCCGAAATGGCGGCGCGGCGGGCGACGCCGGCGAACCTCGATCGGAAGCGCGCGTTGGTCCTGCGCAGCGCCGACTCCGGGTCTATCGATCGGCGGCGGGCGAGGTTGACGGCCGATAGGAGCAGGTCTCCGATCTCCTTCTCCTCGGCCTGACTGTCCCCCTGCGCGGCCGCTTCGCGCCACTCCTCGATCTCCTCCTCGATCTTTCTTGCGACATCGGAGTCCCGTTCCCAGTCGAACCCGAGATCGGCGGCGCGGGAAGTCATCCGGTAGGCCGCGGCGACCGCCGGGAGAGAGACCGGGATACTGCCGAGCGGGTCCGTTCCGGCATCGGCTTGCCCGCGCTTTCGCGTCTCCCATCCTTGCTTCACCTCGGCAGCGTTGGCGGCTTTCGTTTCGCCGAAGACATGCGGATGGCGGTCGGTCATCTTGCGCGCCACCGTGCCGGCGACCTCTTCGAGATCGAACCAGCCGCGCTCCTGCGCGAGGGTGGCCAGGAAAAAGACTTGGAAGAGAAGGTCCCCCAGCTCGTCCCGCAGCGCCTCGGGATCTCCCGAGTCCAGCGCCTCCAGCGCTTCGTAGCATTCCTCGAGGAGATAGGTCCGGATCGTTTCGGGTGTCTGTTCCCGATCCCAGGGGCATTCCCGCCTCAGCTTCTGCACGAGAGACAACAGTTCGGCTAGAGTCTGCGACATATCCCGATCATATTCGCCGGGGACCGGATTGCCTCGCTCGGGCGCGCTGCGGCCCGCTCGGAGGCCGGCGAATGGATCGCCGCGCGCTGCAGGGATTACTCGACGGGCTCCTAGGTTAAAATTTGATGAGCGCGGCGGGATTGACCCCGCGAGCGAAAAAGAGATGGCAATGGACGAAGAGAAACCGATCCGGATCGTGGACCGGCGCATGTTCACCCCTGACGGGGAGTTGCGTCCCGAGTTCCAGGCCGAGGAGGCGTCGCGCCCCGCCACCGCTCCCGCGCTTGCCCCGCCCGGGCCGGCCAGTCCCGTCGAGCCGGCGGGCCCGCCTGCCGGCGAGGAGACAGTCGCCGCGGAGGAGGAACCGCGGCCCGATTCGCGGGAACCCAGGAGCGATTTTGCGTCGCTCGTCCGATCGCTCGCGACCACCGCCTACTCGGCCCTGGGACTGCTGCCGGATCCCTCCGGAAGCCGGCGGCGGGACACCGTCGTTGCCAGGCAGATGATCGACTGGCTGGCCGCGTTGGAGCTGAAGACCCGCGGGAACATCTCGTTCGAGGAAGCCGACTTTCTCGCCAAGGTCCTCTATGAGCTCCGGCTCGCGTTTGTCGAGATAACCCGTTCACCCGCCAAGTAGAGACGAGCACCCGCAGACGGAAGACCAGACGGGGACCAAGAGCATGAGGGAATCCGGCGTCAGTTGATGTCTTCTCGTCGTTTCCGCTGTCGCGTTTCCCGTCTCTTGGCCCTTCTCTTCGTCTCGGGCAGTCTCGCGTGGGGAGCGCTCGCGCAGGCACAGGACGCCGTTTCTCCGCTTCCCCCACCGATGACGCGCGGGCTCTACCGCTCGCGATGGTTCGAGTTCCTGGACGCCCATCTCGAAGACGATTCGCGAGCCGCTGCGGAGCTGAAAAGAGCTGCCCAGATGGTGGGGATCCATTCCCTCTCCGATTTCTCCCGCACCTCAGCGTACGAGGGCCGCCACGCGGAAGCGCAGGGAAAGTTCGATAGCGCGGCCCGCGCCTACGGCGCCGCCCTCGTCCTGGACGACGGCAACTGCGAGGCCCAGTTCGCGCGTGTTGGATTCCTGTTGCGGCAACGCTCTTTTCAGAAGGCCGCGGCGGCGCTTCCCGGGGCCGCCAGCTCGCTCCTGGCGACGCACGAGTCCCGCGTTTCCTTCCTGTCCATGCTCTTGCTCTGGGCCGCGGCGGGTCTGGCGGCGGCGACGCTCTGTTCGATCGTCATCCTGATCGTCCGGCATTCGCGGCTCTGGATCCACGACCTGCGGGAGATGGCCGGACGCTTCTTCGGACCGAGGTCGGCGGCTCCTCTCGGTCTGGTCTTGGCGGCTCTCCCTCTGGCATTTGGCCTCGGCCCTCTCTGGCTCGTCCTTTACTGGGGAGCTCTCGTTTATCCTTCCTGCCACCGAAAAGAGCGCGGCGTCCTCGGGGCTGCGCTCGTCGCCGTGGGCTTGATCCCCGTTCTGATGGCGCTGGTCTCCCGGGAGAACATTCTCGAGAGGTCGCCCCTCTATGTCGCGGCCGTAGACCTGGACGAAAGACGGGAAGACGCGAGCGCGGAAGACGGCCTGCGGCAGGCCTCCACTGTTTTCGGCGAAGACTCCGATGTCTGGCTGCTCCTGGGGATCTATGCGGAGCGGTACGCGGACCCCGAACGCGCCCTGGCCGCCTACGACCGTGCCGTGCGAGCGGGACCCGACGACTACCACCCGCTCTTGAACCGCGGGAACATCCACTATCAGGAGGGAAACTTCGCGCAGGCGATTCGAGATTACGAGGCGGCGGCGGAGAAAGCCCCGCACGCGGCGGAGGTCTACTACAACCTCGCGCTCGCGCGCACCGAGGCGTATGACTTCGAGGGGCAGGCCGCGGCCCTGCGGCGGGCTCGCGAGATCTCGGCGCGCGACGTCGCCTACTGGTCGGACCATCCGACTCTGGCGCGGGTCGTTTCCGTTTCCTATCCGGTCTCTCGGGCGCGGCGCAAGATCGAGGAGTGGAACAGTCAGCCGCGGGGGCGCCGCCTGCCAGGCTACGCCCCCTTCTCCGGTGTCATCGAGGCGTTTATTTCTCCCTTCACCCTCGGGCCGTGGGCGGTGCTCGTTCTCGCTCTGGCCCTGAGGCTCCTGCGAACGTGGCGCGGCATGGCGAGGGAGTGCGTTCAGTGCGGCCAGCCCACATGCAAGTACTGCAAGCGCTACGGAGATCCTCCGGGGCTCTGTAGCGCCTGCTCGCGCCAGCGCAAGGAGTCCCGGGTCATAGAAGTCCAGGTCAAGCGAGCCGGGGAGGCACGGCGTCTGGCGCGGCGCCGGGTCATGCTCCGCCGCGTCCTCTCCGTCTTTTTCCCCGGAGCGCACGGGTTCTTCTCGAAGAGACCCGTTTCCGGTTTTCTGACGCTCCTGCTCTTTTTCTTTCTGCTCGCGTCCGCCGTCATCAACAGCCGCCTCTTCAGCCCGCGGCAGCTCGCGCCAACGAGCACATGGACGGGTCTCTCGCTCGCGGCGCTTGTCGCCGCGGTGCTCGTCTGGGCCTTGTCCCTCCGGTCGTCCTGGAGGCGTCCGCATGGGGCTTGAAGGCACGCTCGCCGAATTCTCGGTGACCGACATCCTTCAGGTCCTGGGCCTGCAGAGAAAGACAGGGACACTGACGGTTGAGGGGAAGGACGACACGATCGTCGTCTCGCTCCTTGGAGGCGAGGTCGTCTCGGCGGATGCGGCGTCCCATGGTCTCGAAGAAAGCGTCGGAACTCTTCTCGTCCGCAGTGGAAGGCTGACTCCGGAGGATCTGGTGCGCGCCCGGGAGGCTCAGAAAGAAACGCAGCAGGGGCTTGCCCACCTGCTCGTCCGGCAGAACCTGGTTTCGTCCGAGGTCTTGCGCGAAGCCCTTCGGCTCCAGATCGGCAGGATCATCTTCGCCGCGTTCCGATGGACCGAGGGACGGTTCCGATTCCGCCAGGAGGGGGTCATCGACCGCCTTGCGCCTTTGCTTTCCCCGATCCCGGCCGAGACGTTCCTGATGGACGCCGTGCAATTCCTCGACGAGTGGCCAAGGCTCGAGAGGAAGGTCCCCTCCCGCGACGTGGTTTACCGGCGCGCAACGGGGCTTGAGAACCTTCGTCTCGTGCTGTCGGCAGAGGAGAACGGCGAGGGGGCTCTGGTCGTGTCCCGGCCGGAGGCGGAAGCCTGGAAGTGGGTGGATGGCGCCCGGCCCGTCGGAGAAATCCTGGAACTGGCTTTCCTGTCGGACATTGATGCCTACCGGGGCCTCGCGGATCTTCAGGACCGGAATCTCATCGTGCAAGCGCGGTTGCGGGTCGCCTCCGAAACGCAGCCGGATCAACGGGGTCCCTGGATCTCGGCCAGGGCGGTCGGGCTCTGGGCTGTCTTCCTGCTGGTTGCGGCTCTGGCTGTTCGGGAGGCACCGCGCAATCCCTGGAACATAACCCTGCGCCCGCTGGGCCAGAGACGGGAGACCGCGGATCTCCTCAAGGCCGTTTCTCTGGGCCGGCTGGCCGCGATCGAGCGCGCTCTGAGGGTCTACTACGACTCTTCCGGACAGTACCCCAAGCGGGTCGAGGATCTCATCGCCTCAGGCGTTCTGACCCGGGACGCGATTACCGACCCGTACGGCCGCCCTTATCGCTACATCCTGCGTTCGGAGGTCGGGAAATACAGCTTGTACGGCCGCAACGCCCAGGGCAACATCGACCTCGACCTGTCCTTTGAGAGGTCGCTGGCTCCGGTTTCCGAATCTCGACCCGCCAGGAATCTCAAACCCCCTGAGCAGAGGCCGGGTGTTCGGATCATCCAGTAGTCTAAATACTTGAGTCAGTCGTGCTTAAGTCTTGCAGAATAACACTTGACAATATCCCACTAAGATCCTACTATGTCTTCTCCTGAGTGAGGCTAAGGCCCCGGAAATTCAAAAGCTGAAGAAGGGGAGAGGCATGAGCAAGATTATCGGAATCGATCTCGGCACGACCAACTCCTGCGTGGCCGTGATGGAGGGAGGCGACCCAATCGTCATCCCGAACGCCGAAGGCAACCGCACCACGCCTTCGGTCGTCGCGTTCTCCAAGACCGGCGAGCGGTTGGTCGGACAAGTCGCCAAGAGACAGGCGATTACCAACCCCGCCAACACCGTGTTCTCGATCAAGCGCTTCATGGGGCGCAAGTACCCCGAAGTCACCGAAGAGATGAAGATGGTTCCGTTCGCGGTCGTCCAGGCGTCCAACGGCGACGTGCGGGTGAAGGCCAGCGGCAAGGAGTACTCGCCGCCGGAGATCTCCGCGATGATCCTGGGCAAGCTGAAGGAGGCGGCCGAAGCGTACCTGGGAGAGAAGGTCACCCGGGCCGTCATTACCGTCCCCGCGTACTTCAACGACTCGCAGCGCCAGGCAACCAAGGACGCGGGACAGATCGCCGGGCTGACGGTCGAGCGGCTGGTCAACGAGCCCACCGCGGCGGCCCTCGCCTACGGGCTGGACAAGAAGAAGGACGAGACGATCGCCGTCTACGACTTCGGCGGAGGGACCTTCGACATCTCGATCCTCGAGGTCGGCGAGGGAGTCGTCGAAGTCAAGTCCACCAACGGCGACACGCATCTGGGCGGCGACAACATCGACCAGCGAATCATCGATTGGATCCTGGCGGAGTTCAAGAAGGACCAGGGTGTGGACCTCTCCAAGGATCCGATGGCGATGCAGAGGTTGAAGGAAGCCGCCGAGAAGGCCAAGATCGAGCTGTCCAACGTCGTCGAGACGGAGGTCAATCTTCCGTTCATCACGGCGGATGCATCCGGGCCCAAGCACCTCCAGTTGAAGCTGACGCGATCGAAGCTCGAGCAACTGGTCGAGGACATCATTAACCGCTCTGCCGGTCCCTGCAAACAGGCGTTGAAGGACGCGGGCCTGGAGGCGAAAGACATCGACGAAGTCGTGCTCGTCGGCGGCCAGACACGCATGCCGCGCATCCAGAAGCTCGTCAAGGACCTCTTCGGCAAGGAGCCGCACCAGGGAGTCAACCCGGACGAGGTTGTGGCCGTCGGAGCGGCGATCCAGGGAGGGGTGCTCGCGGGAGACGTCAAGGACCTGCTGCTTCTCGACGTGACGCCGCTCTCGCTCGGCATCGAGACGCTGGGAGGCGTCACGACGCGCTTGATCGAGCGCAACACGACGATCCCGACCAAGAAGAGCGAGACCTTCTCGACGGCCTCCGACAACCAGACTTCCGTCGAGATCCGCGTCCTTCAGGGCGAGCGCGAAATGGCGCGCGACAACAAACCCATCGGTGTCTTTCACCTCGTCGGCATTCCGCCCGCTCCGCGCGGCATGCCTCAGATCGAGGTGACATTCGACATCGATGCGAACGGCATTCTGAACGTGTCGGCCAAGGACCTGGGCACTGGGAAGGAGCAGAAGATCACGATCACGGCTTCGTCGGGCCTGAACAAGGACGAGATCGACCGCATGGTCAAGGACGCTTCCGCGCACGCGGACGAGGACCGCAAGCGGCGCGAGGAGATCGAGGCGAAGAACCGTCTGGATAGTCTCATCTATTCGACGGAGAAGTCCTTCTCCGAGAACAAGTCGAAGCTCGATCCCGGCGAGATCTCCAACTTCGAGTCTGCCCTCACCGACGCGAAGAAGGCGCTCGAATCCGGCGGGACCGAGAACCTGAACCGGGCGGCCGAGGTTCTCCAGCAGACCGCCCACAAACTGGCTGAGGCCATGTACCGGGGTGCCGCCTCGCAGGGCCCGTCGGCGGGACCTTCTCCTGATACCTCGGAGCCGGGCGGCCGGGGCAAGGAGGACGAGGTCATTGATACGGAGTACGTGGACACCGAGAAGAAATGAGGAATCGGTGAGAGGTGTGCGGGACGCGGTGCGCGTGGAGTTTCCGGCACGCATACCGCGCACCGCACGCCGCGCAGCGGCTCCGGTAGACTAATCTGATGAGCACCTTCCAGTGGAACTCGCTCCAGGACCTGGTCGCGATACAGGAGAAGATGAATCGCCTGTTCGAGGAGACCATCCATCGAACGGAGTTTCCCGACGAGGGCGTCGAGACGGCGCTCTGGTCCCCGGCCGCGGACGTTTACGAGACTCCCGAAGAGATCATCCTGCAAGTGGAGCTGCCCGGCGTCCGCCTCGCCGACGTTCATCTGGAAGCGCTCGACGGAAAGCTGCGAGTCTCCGGCCACCGGCGCGCGAACCCGGACGTCGAGCCGAAGCATTTCGTGCGCATGGAGAGGATCTATGGCAATTTTTCCCGCGAGTTCGTCATTCCCGCCTCGATCGATCCATCGAGGATCAAGGCGAGCTTGAGAGCCGGGATCCTGAAGATCGTGGCCGCCCGATCGGATCGGGATCAGGCCGCGGTTCCGGAGAAGGCGCGGTGACGGGCCGCCGCCGGCCGGGAGTCTTTCGCATCGGCGCCATCGCCGAACGATTCGGAATCCACCCCCAGACGCTGCGCCTTTACGAGCGCGAGGGCCTCCTGCGCCCGGTCCGTACCGAGGGCAATACGCGGCTCTACGACTCCGACACCATCGAGCGACTGGAGATCATCCTGACCCTGACGCGAGACCTGGGCGTCAACCTCGCCGGCGTCGAGGTCATCCTCCACATGAAGGAGAAAATCGAGAGGATGCAGGGAGACGTGCATCACCTGCTCTCGGTCCTGCGGGAAGACGTGGAAGCGCGCCGCGTGGAGCCGGACCGCCGCTATGCCCTGACGACCGTCTCGAAGAGCCTCGCCCTCACCAAGCTCGAGAAGCGTTAGGTTCCAGATTCCGCATTCCAGATTCCAGGTTCCAGGTTCCAGGTGCTCTCCTTCGCACCCCTGGGATCTGGAATCTGAAATGTGGAATTTTCCTTATAGAATGCGGCGGCTGGTAACAACCGAGGAGGAATTGTGAAGAGAATAGTGCTTTTTCTCGCCGGCCTCGCGATGACGTCGCTGGCGCTGGCGCAGCTCTCGAAGTACAAGGACTGGGCCAAGTCCCCCGAGGCGTACTTCCTGACGCCCGCCGAGCGCGAGGAATGGTCGCGAGTCGGCAACGACGCGGACGCCGAGAAATTTATCGCGATGTACTGGGCCAAGCGGGATCCGACTCCGGCCACGCCGCAGAACGAGTTCAAGGAGGGCGTGATGCGCCGCATCGCCGCCGCCGACGAGCAGTTCAAACTGCGGCGTTACAACAGGGGATCGGAATCATTTCGAGGCCGCGTCTTCGTGACGCTCGGCGGGCCCAGCCGGCAATCGCAGTCCCGCCCGCAGGACCGCGTCGGAGGGGCCCTGGGTGATGCCGGGCTTCCGACGGGGCCGGAAGGTGGCAGCGGGTTCGGAGGCGCCTCGACGAGCACCGTGACCGTCAACTGGACCTACGACAAGGACCATTTCGATCCGTCGTGGGGCATCCCGGAGATGCGGATTCGTTTCAACGTCGATCCGTTGCGCGGCTCCGATGACATGGCCAAGGACGCCATCGTCGATCGCGCGATGGCGACGGTTGCGGAGAAGAGCATCGTCAATCCGAGCGGTGCCGTGGGAGGCCCGCCCGCCGTTGCGGCTGCACCGCCGGCCGCGAGCGCCAAACCGGCAGTCCCGCCGGCAGCCACCGGTCCGGCCGCCGCCGCAGTGCCTCCGCCTCCGGCTCCCGCGGCGGCTGTGCTTCCCGCGGCTTCGCGGTCGATGCTCGAAGCGCTGACGAAAGAGAAGAAGGACGAGATCAACCCTGTTTTCTGGGGAGGAAGCTTCAGCAGCGTCCCGGGAGAGGGTTTCTACGCGTTGCAGTTCTACGTTGCCGGCGACAAGGCCCCGGCGGGCCCCGTGAAGTTCGGAGGAGTCGTGACGAGCGATTCCGGCCAGGAGGCGGGAACGTACTGGGAAGACGCAACGCTGGCGGACATGAAGACCGGGTCGCGCTCGGACAAGGTCTTCGAGCGCTCGATCGTTCTGCCTCCCGGCAGCTATCGTGGCGCCTTCGGCCTCTTCTCCGCCGACGGCGGAACGGCCCTCGCTTCTGCTTCCGCGACCTTCCGTCTCCAGGCAAAGCCGGCGGATTTCTCGCTCTCCCCGCTCATCCTTGCCAACACCCTGACGCCCCTGACCAAGCGTCCGGGTCCGACCGATCCCTTCGTGTTCGGTGTCGAGAAACCGATCCGCGTCGAGCCGAAGGGCAACAAACTCTTCGCGAAGGAAGACAGCCTCTGGTACTTCTACGCGGTCTGGAATCCGAAGATATCCGAACCGGCGGCCTCCCCGACCCCGGCTCCGCCTCCGGGAGCCCCTCCTGCTCCGGGATCGGCGGCCGGCGCGCCAGCGCCCGCGGAAGCCAAGCCTCGAATCCAGGCGCGAATCGGGGTGTTGAAGGATGGACAGCCAGCCTTCGCCCCATTGACGGCGCCGGCCGAGATGCAGGCTCTGGCTCCCGGCTACTACGCCACGGGCAGCGAGATCCCCCTGCAGACCTTCGAGCCGGGGTACTACACCTTCACGCTGACGGTGCGTGATCTGAACGCGCCGCGCGATTCCGAGGCCTTCAAGGGGATCGACCGGAAAGAGGACTTCGTCGTCCTGAAGCCCGACGGCTCGATCCCCGAAAAGCCCTCCCCCAAACCCGCCGCCAAAAAGGCGCCAGCGAAGAAGGGCTGAACGCCGAACTTCGAGCAGAATCAGCGCGCGCCTTCTTCAAGGTGGCCACGCCTGTGGTCTGGTTGATGCTCTAATCACCAGCCTTCTTGCATAGGCACTGGGGCCATTGCATGGAAATGCCCTAGAACAGGACTTTGGATTTGGATTCAGGAAAGTGAATCCGACCCCGGCAACCGCTCCATGCTCTGCGCAGTTCTTCCTTCCGGCTCAACAGCTTAGTTCGATCCCCAGGAGCCAGGGAATCTGGCCCTGCGTTTGCTCGCGAAAATCCACAAGCTCGCGGTAACCAGCATCGTTCGATTCTTTAATAGAGGAGGGGGAGATGAGGAAACCAGGTGTTTTCCTAGCGGCTCTCGGTCTATTCCTGGCAGCCGGTTGGGCGTCGGCTCAGGGGACGACATCCGCGATCACCGGCACGGTGACTTCAGAAGGAAAACCCCTGCAAGGTGTCACCGTGGCGCTGTCGTCTCCGTCGCTTCAGGGGACGAGGCAGACGACGACCGGAATCAACGGCGTTTACAACTTCGCGGC
>DATIRW010000023.1:0-3420 GCA_035469365.1 Thermoanaerobaculia bacterium | reverse complement strand
AGCTGCTCCGGCGCCATGTACTGGAATGTGCCGAGCACCGTGCCACGCTCGGTCAAGGGAGTGCTCGGCTGCGCCTTTGTCGCCAGGCGCGAGGCTCCCGACAGCGATTCCTCGCGTGCGCCCTCCTGGAACTTTGCCAGGCCGAAGTCGAGGAGCTTGACTCCCGACTTCGTCAGCATGACGTTGCCAGGCTTCAAGTCGCGGTGAACGATTCCCTGGCGGTGCGCCTTGTCGAGCGCGTCGGCGATCTCGATGGCGTAGCGCAGGAGCTGTTCGGAGGGGAGCGGTCCCTTGTCCAGGCGCGCGGCGAGCGTCTCCCCCTCGAGATACTCCATCACCAGGTAATCGGCGGCCCCTTCGCGCCCGACGTCGTAGAGCGCGCAGATGTGGGGGTGGGAAAGCTGCGAGATCGTCTTGGCCTCGCGCTCGAAGCGCTGGCGCAGCTCCTCGTTGGTCGTCAGGTGCTCGGGCAGCACCTTGACGGCGACGGTCCGCTCGAGGCGCGTGTCCCTTGCACGGTACACCTCGCCCATTCCGCCGGCGCCGATCGCTGCCTGGATTTCGTAAGGACCGAGCCTGGATCCCGTCGCCAGTGTCACGTTGCCTCCTCTTTGGTCTGGTTTGTCACTGTCTGCGTACGTCCTGTCGCCCTCTCCCACTCTTGCGGATCAGCGTGTGAGCCCGGCGTTCCAGTTCACGACGACCGTGGTCGGGACCATGGAATCGCGCCCGAGGGGAGAGAGGAGCAGAAACCGCTGTCCGTCGTTCGAGGTCAGGTAGTGGCTGCGAACGTTGCGAATCGGCTGAACGTTCGCCGCGAAGAGCGCTCGAGGAACCCCCGCCTGGAAAGTCTCTCCCGCCTGGATGTCGACCGCCACGAGCTTCTGGGTCATATCCGCGTAAAAGAGCTCCTTGCCGTCGGCCCGCCAGGCCGGCTCGGCACCTCCGGCCGTTGAAACCTGCCACTTGCCACCCGGGCCGGGGAAATTCTGAACGTAGATCTCGGGGCGGCCCGACTCGTTCGACTGGTAGGCGAGCCATCGCCCGTCCGGGGAAAAGGCGGGGTGAGTCTCGTTGAAGGGCGTCTGGAGAAAGAGCATCGGCTTGCGGTCCCCGAAAGTCGGCAGGACCCAGAGGTCCCAGTTTGTCTTCTTTCCCCGGCTCTGAAAAGCGATGTACCGCCCGTCCCGGGACCAGTCGTGCGCGAACTTTGGCTCGTCGCTCTGGAGCAGGGGTTGCTCCTGGCCGCCTCCGCCGGAGGCCTTCGTGTACAGGTCGAACTGGCCGCCGCGGTTCGAGCTGAAGACGATCGTCTTCCCGTCGGGAGACCAGAGCGGGGTGACGTCCGAAGCGGGATCGAATGTGAAGCGGGAGCTCGCGCCGCGCGCGAGATCGCGGATCCAGATGTCTTCCTTTCCGGCTCGGGGATCGTTCAAGACGTAGGCGAGCCGGTCGCCCGAGGGCGAAAGCATGGTGTCGGAGTAGTCTCCCGGATCCCCGACGGCCGAAAGCTCCTTCCCGTCCCGATCGAACCAGACGAGACGGCTGCCGCTGTCGCCCGTCCGGTAAGCGAGGACGCCATTGTGCGACGCGGAAAATCTCGCGAGCCCGATCGCGCTCGCTCCGACGTGCTCGGCCAGAGGGACGGGTTCGCCGGTCGTCTTCATCGCTTTCGCGTCGAAGGGCTGCGCGACGAGCGTGCTTTCCCGCACGAAGAGCAGATGACCCGGAGGCGCATATGTCACCAGGGACTGCGCGGAGGCGAGGGCCCGGGATTCCGTCGAGTCGAGAGAGCCGATCCGGTACGTGTGGTCTTCGGTCTTCTGTCCCTGCGCCATGTAGAGAAAATGCCGCCCGTCGGGCAGGAACTCCGGCCACCCGACCGCCGTCTCCTTGCGAGAAGCGTCCGCCTTGACGACGACCGCCGGCGTTCCCCCCTCCGAGGAGACCCGCTGGATTGGGTCCGCGGCACGCCCATCGAAGAGAATGATGCCCGCCGGGCTCCAACTGCCGTCCGCGCCGGTCGGGTAGTCGCAGATCTTTTGCGGCGGGCCGCCGGAGACTTCGATCTTCTTCAGCTTGCCGTCGGCGAAGAAGCCGAGGAAGCGGCTGTCGGGAGACCAGAAGGGTCGCGCGGCTCCTTCGGTCCCGGCGAGGGGCTGGGCGGTCAGAGCGCTCAAGGGCCGCACCCAGATGCGGGATCGGCCGGAGGAATCGCTGGCGTTGAACGCGAGGAGCTTCCCGTCGGGCGAGATCTTGGGCGCGTCGATCAGGGAGACACCTTCCGGAGTCGGGATCTCGAAGCGGATCGGGCTGGCCTTTAGCGGCGCACGGCGCACGTAGCCGGCGCCGAGGAGAACCGCGGCGACGATCGCGGCGGCCGCGACGCCCCACGCGAGGCGCTCGCGGCTCTTGCGGCGCGCCGCGACCGGCGCCGGCAATCCCGCCTGCGAGCCACCTTCCGCGATCCACTGGAGCTGAAGCTTCGCGTCGTGAGCCGTCTGGAAACGGTCCTCAGGATCCTTGGCAAGACACGTCTTGATGACGCGGTTCAAGGCCGGCGGCGTCATGGGCGCGATCTCGTTGACCGAAGCCGGATCGTCCCGGAGAATCGAGCCGATCAAGCTCGCCTGGCTCTTGCCGGAGAAGGCCTTCCGGCCCGTCGCCATCTCGTAGAGCACGGCGCCGAAGGCGAAGATGTCGGAACGGGAATCGGCCTCGCCGCCTTCGAGCTGCTCCGGGGCCATGTACTGAAAGGTCCCGAGCACGGTTCCCCGCTCCGTCAGAGGTTGGCTCGCCTGCTCCTGCGTCGCCAGGCGTGAGACTTCGGAAATCGCCTTTTCTCGCGCGCCCGCCTGGAACTTCGCCAGGCCGAAGTCGAGGAGCTTGACGCCTGTCTTCGTCAACATGACGTTGCTGGGCTTCAAGTCCCGATGCACGATGCCCTGCCGATGGGCCTTGTCCAGCGCGTCGGCGATCTCGATGCCGTAGCGCAGGAGCTGCTCGGAGGGGAGCGGGCCCTTGTCCAGCCGCGCGGCCAGGGTCTCTCCCTCGAGATACTCCATGACGAGGAAGTCCCTGTCCCCCTCGCGGCCGACGTCGTAGAGCGCGCAGATGTGAGGATGGGAGAGCTGCGAGATCGTCTTCGCCTCACGCTCGAAGCGCTGGCGCAGATCTTCGTTGGAAGTCAGGTGCTCGGGCAGGACTTTGACGGCGACGGTCCTCTCCAGCCGCGTGTCGCGCGCCCGGTACACCTCGCCCATTCCCCCGGCGCCGATCGCCGCCTGGATTTCGTAAGGACCAAGCCTGGAACCCGCCGCCAGTGTCACGTTGCCCCCTCCTCGATCCGAGCCTGCCCTTCCCGTCGCGTCATCCCCACCTCCGCGCGTCGACAGTTGTCTCGAGCGCGGCTCCGTCCGG
>DATIRW010000022.1:0-7147 GCA_035469365.1 Thermoanaerobaculia bacterium | reverse complement strand
TACAAGGTTCGCCAGCGGCGTCCTTCTCTCTCGAGGAACTTGTCGGCGGCTTCGGGACCCCAGGTTCCGGCGGCGTAGTTGGGAAGATCTCCTGGCGATTCTTTCTGCCAGGCGTTCAGGATCGGCATCACGACGCGCCAGGCGTGCTCGACCTCGTCGCCGCGCGTGAAGAGCGTCTGGTCGCCGTGCGTGACGTCGAGCAGAAGCCGCTCGTATCCTCCCTGGATGGGCGCGCCAAGCTTGGAGTAGGGAAAGTCCATGTAGACCGACTGGACCTGGAGCCGCGTGCCGGGGATCTTCGCGTCAAACTTCAAGGACACCCCTTCGTTGGGCTGGATGCGCAGCCGCAGGACGTTGGGATTCAACGTCCCGGCCGCGCTGGAAAAGAGGGGGTGCGGCACCCGCTTAAACTCGATCGCGATCTCGGAGACCCTCTCCGCCAGCCTCTTTCCCGAACGGACGTAGAACGGGACCCCCGCCCATCTCCAGTTATCGATCGCGAAGCGGACCGCCGCGTACGTGGCCGTCCCGGAATCCGGCTTCACCTTCTCCTCGGATCGGTACCCGGGCACGGTCTTGCCCCCGACGACGCCGGGGCCGTACTGGCCCCGCACAGCCCAGTCGCCGACGTCTTCCTCGCGGAACGGCCGGATCGACTGGAGGATCTTGACCTTCTCCGCGCGGACGGCGTCCGCCTCGAACGCCACCGGAGGCTCCATCGCCGTCAGACAGAGGAGCTGGAGGAGATGATTCTGGAACATGTCGCGAACGACGCCCGCTTGCTCGTAATAGCCGGCGCGGTGCTCAACGCCGACGGACTCGGCGACCGCGATCTGCACGTGGTCCACGTACCGGTTGTTCCAGAGAGGCTCGAAGATCCCGTTGGCGAAGCGCAGAACGAAGATGTTCTGGACGGTCTCCTTCCCGAGGTAATGGTCGATGCGGTAGATCTGGCGTTCGGCGAAGACCGTCAGGAGTTCGGCGTTCAAACGGCACCCGGAATCGAGGTCGTGGCCGAAGGGCTTCTCCACCACGACCCGGGCCCATCCCTTCTCCGGCCTGGCAAGCCCGCTCTCTCCGAGGAACTTCACGATCGTCGGGTCGGCTTCGGGAGGCGTCGCCAGATAGAAGATCCGGTTGCGGCTCGACCGCCGGTTGCTCTCGATTCCTTCGAGCGCGGCCTTCAGCTTCTCGTACAGGCCCGGATCGCTAAAGTCTCCCGGGATGTATTGAACGGTCGCAGGGAGATCTCCCGGCCGTCCCTGCGCGGGCGGCGTGAACTCCTTCGCCCCGCCCTCGAGGTACTTGCGGAATTCCTGGTCTTCGTAGGGCTTCCTGGCAAGGCCGATGATGGCGAAATCCGGCGAGATCGCGCCGTCGCGCGAAAGATGAGCGATGGCCGGGGCGAGCAGCCGGCGCGTCAGGTCCCCCGAGGCGCCGAAGATTACGAGCGAGCACGGGGGCCGGATCTTTCCTTCGGCGTCGCTCCCGGCCTCCGCCGCCGGAGCAGCCGTCGGCTCCAGAACCCCTTCGCATGTCTCTCTCATTTGGCCTCGACCGCGTGCCCAAGAGCCCGGTTGACGACGGCTTCCAGCGTATCGAGCCCGGCTGCGACTTCCGACAGATGAACTCTCAGAGCCCGTCTCCCGCGCGAACGCAGGGCCGCGAGGTCGCCTGCAGCCTGGGCGGCGACGACATCCTCGAATCCGTAGGGCCTTCCCGGGATCGGCACCGGTGCCTGCGGTTCGGCCGTGATCTGCAGGAAGACCCCTGTGTCCGGCCCTCCCTTGTGGAGCTGTCCCGTCGAATGAAGAAACCGCGGCCCGAATCCGACCGTCGTCGCCACCCTCTTCGCATCCCGCACCTTCAGGCGGATTCGGTTCAGGGCTCTCTCGTTCTCCGCGGACGCCGGGATATACGCCGTGATCGCGAAGTAGTCTCCCGGCCGCAGCGACTCGAAGAGCGAACGAATCGCCACCTCGTCCATCGCGCCTTCGACTCCCGGATCTCGACTCCCGGTTTTCGACTTCTTCTCGAGGATCTCGTTGGTGCGGTCCTTCGCCTCCTGCACGTTGGGCTGGTCGAAGGGGTTGATGCCGAGGAGCTTTCCCGCCACCGCGGTCGCGAATTCCCAGCGGAACATCTCCGCCCCGAGGTCCAACGCGTCTTCGATCTCGAAGTGAGCCGCCGGATGGCCCGCCCGCGAGAGGGTCTCGATCGACCGCTCCATCTCCCACTCGCCGGTGCGCTCGATTCCCCCGAAGAACCGGTCCTCGCCATAAACGGAGAGCGGTCCCGGAGGCTCTCCCTCGACGGGGAGAATGCCCTTGCCTTCCTTCCCCGTGCTCTCCGCGACCAGCTGCTCGATCCACATTCCGAACCGGGAAGCGGGCGGGCCGACGAAAAACGTCAGCTTGTCGCGCCCCGCGAGCGCGGCGGAGCCGATCGCTGCCCCGAGCCGCAGCCCGGGGTTGTCCTCGCCCTCTCCGCGGCAGCGCTCGGCCATCTTGCGAGCCCGGCGAAGCATCTTAGCCACGTCCACGCCGGCGAGCGCGGCGGGGACCATGCCGAAGTTCGAGAGCGCGGAATAACGGCCTCCAATCCCGGGATCGCCGGGGAAGACTCGCCGTACCCTTCTCTTTATGGCCTCTCCTTCCAGAGGGGAGCCCGGATCCGTGATGACCACAAAACGATTCCCGGCCTTCTGCCCGGCCTCCCTCTCCGCGCGACCGTAGAAGTAGTCGAAGAAGATGTTGGGCTCGAGCGTTGAGCCGGACTTCGAGGAGACGACGAAGAGCGTCCGTTTCGGATCGCCTCCATCGGCGATCTCCAGCACGGCCGAGGGCTCGGTCGAATCGAGCACTTCCAGGAGCGGATAACCCGGCCGGCGCCCGAAGGAGTCCGCGAAGACGAGCGGTGCGAGGCTCGAGCCACCCATCCCGAGCACGACGACGCGGTCCGTCCCGTCGCTCGCTTCCCGGGCGAACCGAGCGAGATCAGGCAAGGAAGGCTCCATCCGCTCGATGATCGTGAGCCAGCCGAGCGCGCTCGCGATCGTCCGCTGGCCGCTCTCCCCCGCCGTCCAGAACGAGGGATCCTCTCCCCAGATCCTGGCGACCGCCCGATCCCTCGAGAGCGCCTCGAGCGCTTCGAGATAAGGGCCCTTACCGCCCGAAAGCTCGAGTCTCAGGCGACCCTCACGGCCTTCACTTTGTCCTCGAGCGCCTTGAGCAAAGCGTCGTAGGAGACCGAGAATTTCTTGACGCCTTCCTCTTCCAGCTCACGGAAGATCCGGTCCTCGTCGATGCCGAGCCGCGCAAGGCCCCGGAAGACATCTCCGGCCCCGGCCAGGTCTTCATGAATCCGCACCTTCGGATCGCCGTGGTCCCGGTAGGCCTCCAGCGTCTCCGGAGGAACCGTGTCCACCGAGTCCGGCGCCACGAGCGCCTCGACGTAGTAGAGGTCAGGGTAGGCCGGGTCCTTCGTGGACGTGGAAGCCCAGAGCGGCCGCTGGAGAGCGACGCCCCGATTTTTGAGCTCCGCGAACCGCGGCGCACGGACAGTCTCCTCGAAGGCAGCATAGGCGATTCGCGCGTTGGCGATCCCGAGCCTGCCCCGCAGCTTGCGCGCGAGCTCACGGTCCGGCGGCGAGGACGCGTCGTCTTTCGCCTTTGCGTCGATCTTCTTGTCGGCGTTGGTGTCCACGCGGCTGACGAAGAAGCTCGCGACCGAGCGCAGAGCCCCAACGGGCTTGCCCGAGGCGAGGCGCTCCTCCATGGCGGAGGAGTACGCCTCCATCACCTGGCGGTAGCGCGGAACCGAGAAGAGGAGAGTGATGTTGATGTTGATTCCCTCCGCCAGGCATTGCCGGATGGCGGGGATGCCGGGACCCGTCGCCGGGATCTTGACCATGACGTTCGGCCTTCCGCACTCCTTCCAGAGGCGCCGCGCCTCGAGGATCGTGCCGTGCGTGTCGAGAGCCAGGTGCGGTCCCACCTCGATCGAGACGAAACCATCGTTCCCCTCGTTCTCGTCGTAGACCGGCCGGAAGAGGTCGGCCGCCCGCTGCACGTCGGCCACTGCCAGACCCTCGAAGATCCCGGCGGTCGTCTTCCCTTCCCCCGCGAGCCGGCGGATGTCCTCGTCGTACAGCTCCGTCTCGGCGATCGCCTTCTGGAAGATCGTGGGGTTCGAGGTCATCCCCGACAGGCCGTCTTCGCGGATGAGCTTCTCGAGCCCTCCGCCCGTCAACAGGTCGCGGCGGATGTAGTCGTACCAGACGCTCTGGCCGAGATCCCTCAATTTCCTGACCGGGTTGTTGCTCATACAGACCTCCCTTGCTGGTGATCGAAGGCGCCCCGGCGGGCTTCGTCCTCGATCGCTTTGATCTTGCCGACCCGGCGGACGTGCCGCTCGACGCCGGAGAATCGCGCCGCCAGGAAGGCGCGTAGAACCTCTTGCGCGAGCAAAGGGCCGATGACCCGCGCCCCGAGGCAGAGGACATTCATTTCGTCGTCCTCGACTCCCTGGCGGGCCGAGAATGTGTCGTGGCAGAGGGCGGCGCGGATTCCCGGCACCTTGTTCGCCGCGATGGAAGCCCCGACCCCGCTGCCGCAGACGAGGACGCCCCGCTCGCAGTCGCCCGAAACGACTCTCTGCGCAACACGCCGGGCGAAATCGGGATAGTCGGACGGACTGGCGTCGAAAGCGCCGACGTCCTCGACCTGGTGGCCCGACGCCGCGAGCAGGGACGCGATCTCCGTCTTCATCGCAAAACCAGCATGATCGCCGCCGACCGCGATCCTCACAGCAGAGCCTTCGCCCGCTTCACCACGTTCTCCACGCTGAAGCCCAGCTCCTTCAAGACGGTCTCCCCCGGCGCGGACGCTCCGTAGCGGTCGAGGCCGACGCAATCCCCGCCGTCGCCGACGTATCTCTTCCAGCCGATCGAGACTCCCGCCTCCACCGCGAGGCGCGCCGGGATCGCGCGAGGCAGCACCTGCTCACGATACTCCCGCGGCTGGCGGTCGAAGAGCTCCCAGGAGGGCATCGACACGACGCGGGTCGGGATTCCTTCGCCTTCGAGCCTCTCCCGCGCCTGGAGCGCGAGGGCGACCTCCGAGCCCGTCGCGATCAGCACGAGGCGCGCAGGAGCCCGCGACGCCTCCGCGAGGACGTACGCTCCCCGGGAGACTCCCTCGGCCGGGGCGAGCTTCTCGCGATCGAAGACCGGGAGCTTCTGGCGCGACAAGACCAGCCCGACGGGGCCGTCGCCGTGCCGGACCGCCGTCCTCCACGCTTCTCTCGCCTCGTTGGCGTCGGCGGGACGGATGAGAGTGAACCCCGGCATCGCCCGCAGCGACATCAGGTGCTCGACCGGCTGATGGGTCGGCCCATCCTCGCCGAGCCCGATGGAGTCGTGCGTCCACACGAAGATGACGGGCAGCTCGTTCAATGCCGCCAGGCGCACGGATGGACGCATGTAGTCGGAGAAGCAGAAGAACGTAGCGACGAACGGCCGGACGCCGCCGTGATACGCCATTCCGTTGGCGATTCCCGCCATGGCGTGCTCCCGCACGCCGAAATGAAAGTTGCGCCCGGCTCCCGTCTGCCCGTCGAAATTGCCGCCTTCCTTCAACGGCGTGTTGGTCGAGACGCCCAGGTCGGCATCCCCTCCGATCAGCTCCGGTAATCTCGCGGCGATCACGTTCTCGACCTTCCCGGCGGCCGTGCGCGTGGCTTCCTTCTCGCCCGCCTTGAAAACCGGCAGATCCGCGTCCCATCCATCGGGAAGGGTGCCCCGAGCGCGGCGGCGCCACTCGGACGCGAGCTCCGGGAATTCCCTCTCGTACATTGAGAAGCGGCTCTCCCAGTTCCCCTGTTCCTCTCTTCCGCGCCCGATGGCCGTGTGGAAATGCTCGAGAGCCTCCGGGGGCACGAAAAAAGGCTCCTTCCACTCCCAGCCGAGGGCCTTCTTGGTCAGTTCGACTTCTTCCTTGCCGAGCGGGCTCCCGTGAGCTTCCGACGTGCCGGCCTTGTTCGGCGACCCGAACCCCAGCGTCGTTCGGACGATGATGATCGTCGGGCGGCTCTGCTCGAGCTTCGCTTCTTCGAGAGCCTCGTCGATCGCATCGAGGTCCGTGTTGCCGTCCGCGACGCGCAGGACCTGCCAGCCGTAGGCCTCGTACCGGCGTCCGACGTCTTCGGTGAACGCCATCGAGGTCGGTCCGTCGAGCGAGACCTGGTTGGAATCGTAGAGGAAGGTCAGTTTGCCAAGACGCAGGTGACCGGCCAGCGACGACGCCTCGCCGGAAATGCCTTCCATCAGGTCTCCGTCGGAGACGATGGCGAAGGTCCGGTGGTTGACGATGTCGTGGCCGGGACGGTTGAACCGCGCCGCCAGCGCCCGCTCGGCGATCGCCATGCCGATGGCGTTGGCCGTTCCCTGGCCGAGAGGGCCGGTCGTCGCCTCGACTCCCGGCGTGAGAAGCCATTCGGGATGGCCGGGTGTCCGGCTCCCCCACTGGCGAAAGGACTTCAGATCCTCCATCGTCAGGTCATAGCCGGTCAGATGGAGAAGGCAATAGAGAAGCATGCAGCCGTGGCCGGCCGACAGCACGAACCGGTCCCGGTCTGGCCACTCGGGGTCGCGCGGGTTGTGCTTCAAGTGTTTCTGCCAGAGGACGTAGGCCATCGGGGCGGCGCCAAGAGGAAGGCCGGGGTGCCCGGACTCGGCCTTCTGGACGGCGTCGATCGCGAGCGTCCGGATCGTATCCACGCACAGCTCGTCGACGGACTTGCGGACGATGCTCACGGGCCTCCTCGCTTTCGCAACCCTTCCGATCTTATTATGCGCGGCCGTGCGGGCGACCCTCAACAGCCGTGCAAGATCCTCGCCTGGGGCCCCCGCGAGGTGGCGATCCGAGAGACCCGGCCGGCGGTGGAAGCCATGTCCGAAAAGGGATCGGTGGCTCCACACACGCAGAGCACTCTCGAATTTACCGGCGAGGATCTGGAGAGAGCCGAACGCCGGTTCGCGCTCGGCGCGGCGGCGGCGCGGGCCAGCATGGCTCCTCCCGCGAGGGTGAACCTACGGGTTCCTGACCTCGAACCCGCCGGATGCCTCGGCGGTCTTCTGGGCTCGATC
>DATIRW010000021.1:0-9562 GCA_035469365.1 Thermoanaerobaculia bacterium | reverse complement strand
GGCCAACTCGGCGATGCCGGGGTTGCCCGGCGCGCAGAAGAGCTCGTCCACGAAGGGACTCCGCCTCAACGCCCAGCACAGGGCATGCTCCCGCCCACCGCTGCCGACGACCAGGACCTTCACGTCCCGGGCATTCTAGCCGGTCTTGTGCTTCTTCCTGGAGCTCTTCGCCTTCTTTCCGCCCCCCTTTTTCGATTTGGAGCTGTCGGCATCCCGGGAGAGAAGACGGACCTCGAAGCGGTCGTAGAGCCCGTGGAAAGCAATGAGGGTTTCGAGCGTGCCGTGAGGAGAGATCGAGAGGCCGAAACGGCCCCGCTCGCGGGCCATGACGACGCCGGCCTCCAGGGCCATCGCCTCGAAGCTCACGTTGCGGCCCGGCCAGGTGTGCGCGCCGTGGTTGATGACCCGAACGCGACAGAGGGTGACCGTATCGCTCGAGGTCGAATGGTCCTTCTCGATGGACAGCACGAGGTCCTGCCAGGGCAGATCCCCCGACGAGGCGAGAATCGAAAGAAAAAGAAAAACTGCGGAAGTCACGGCAATCCTCCTCTTGAACTGGAGGGCCGCGGAGAACAAAGAGGGCAGGGACCGCGAGGACGAAGCTGAGTTTAACATCGGGACGCCGGCCGGATCGCAGGGGTCGCCTCCCCGTGTATCATCTCGGCTTCGATGCTGAAGGACTTTCGCAAGGCCCTCGCGGAGGAAATCCTTCTCGCCGACGGGGCGATGGGGACTCTCCTCGTCTCACGCGGGGCCTCGCCCGATCAGGCAAAGTCGCCGCTGAACCTGACGGACCCCGAGTCGGTCCGGGAGGCGCACGACGACTACCGCGACGTGGGGGCCCGCATCCTGACGACCAACACCTGGGACGCCAACCGCGTGAAGCTGACGGCCCATGAATGGGGCGATTCCCTGGAGAAGATCAACCGGGAAGGAGTCCGTATCGCCCGGGAAGCCGTGGCCGGCGAGATCGTGTTCGTCGCGGGATCGGTCGGTCCGCTCGGGGCTCTCGTCAAGCCCTACGGCAGCCTGACGCTCGTTCAGGTCCGGGAGATTTTCGAGGAGCAGATCCGCGCGCTTCTGGAGGCGGGCGTGGACCTCCTGATGCTCGAGACGTTCGGGAGCCTGCTCGAAGCCGCCGAGGCGGTGCGGGCGGCGCGGGGACTCTCGGGAGAGATCCCGATTGTCGCGGAAATGACGTTCCTCTCCGACGGCCGGACGGCGTTCGGCGAGAGCGCGCCGCACGCGCTCGCGACGCTCGCCCTGGCCGGGGCCGACGCCGTCGGCATGAACTGCACTCTGGGTCCGCAGGAGACTCACGACGTGTTCGTGAGGCTGCCCAACTCCATAGCGGTCCCGCTGTCGGTCATGCCCAACGCCGGCTATCCCACTCTGGTTCACGGCCGCAACGTCTATCTGTCCTCGCCCGACTACCTGCGCGACTACGCGCGGGCGTTCGCGGAGGCGGGGGCGGCCATCATCGGAGGATGCTGCGGAACGACCCCCGAGCACATTCGCGCCATGGCGAACGCGATCTCGGGAGCCAGCCGCGCGCCGGCCGGCGCCAGGGTCTCCGTCGCTCTGGAGGGCCCCGCGCACCGGGTCGCCGAGACGGCGATCGAGACCTCGCGTTTCAAGCGCAAGCTCGCGGATCCCGAGGAATTCGTCGTCACCCTCGAGATCGAGCCCCCCAGGGGAGTGGATCTCTCCGCGGCCATCGAGGGAGCCCGCGCGGCGAAGACCTGCGGGGTGGACGCGGTCAACGTCACCGACAACCCGATGGCGCGCCTGCGCATGTCGTCGATCGCCGTCGCCGCCGTCGTGCAGCGGGAGACCGGCCAGGAAGCCGTGGTCCAGATCACCACGCGCGACCGCAATGTCCTCGGGCTCCAGTCCGACCTTCTCGGGGCCGCCGGGTTGAGCCTCAAGGCGATTCTCTGTCTCGGAGGAGACCCGCTGAAGATCGGCGACTATCCTCAGGCCAAGCAGGTCTCCGAGGTGGACGTCCTGGGCCTGCTTCGCATCGCCAAGGGCTTGAACTCCGGCGCGGATCTCGCGGGCAACGCGATCGGTGCTCCCACCGCCTTCGCGATCGGGTGCGCGGCCAATCCGGCCGCCTCCGACCTGGAGGTGGAGTTCTCGAAGATTCGCGCCAAGGTCGAAGCGGGAGCCTCCTTCGCGCAGACCCAGCCCGTGTACGACGTCCACGCTCTCGAGGCATTCTTCGGGCACCCGGAAGCGCGGGCGATCCCCATGCTGATTGGCCTCATTCCGCTGCGGTCGCTCAAGCAGACGCTCTTCTTCGCCAACGAAGTTCCCGGCATCGTCGTGCCGGAATCCATCATCGAACGGATGCGCCGGGCCAATGAGCGCGGAGCCGAGCACGAAAGGGCGGAGGGCCTGGAGATCGCGAGGGAGCTCGCGGCGGCGATCGCCGGGATCGCCCGCGGCCTCCACCTGATGCCTATGGGCAAGTACGCGCTGGCGGCGGAGATCCTCGACGCTCTGCCGCGCCGCGAGACAAGAACGCAGATAGGCGGTAGGTGATACGAACGCCTCTCCCGTTCCACTCGGCGCCTCGTCTATTATTCCCGGGAATTCGGCAGGAGTGATCGTTGCTTCACCTTGCCGTTGGAGGAGGCAAATGAAGAACACTCTCCGGATCCTTGCCGCGCTGACGATCCTGCTTCCGGCCCTAGCCGCGCGGGCGGGCACCCAGGGGCGGGTCGCCGGAAAGGTCCTGGACTCGGCGGGCAATCCCATCGAAGGCGTGAACGTCACGGTCACGACGCCGTCGATCAAGGCCTACAAGCTCTCGGTCACGACGAAGAAGGACGGCAGCTACGGCTTCATCGTCAACGACGCGACGATGCTGTACGACCTGAAGTTCGAGAAGGAGGGCCTCGTGGGCGTGGCTCTCGCCAAGCAGAAGTTCTCGACCGTCGAGATCACGTCCATGCCTCCGCAGACCATGCTCAAGCCCTCGGAGGCGCCGGCCGGCAAGGCGGCGCACGCCGCGGCGCCCGCGGCAGCCGCTCCTTCCGCCTCGGAGCAGGCCACCGTCGCCTACAACGCCGCCGTGGACCTCTTCAACTCGGGAGACAAACCCGGCGCGGAGGCGAAGCTGAAGGAGGCGGTCGCGAAGAACCCGGATCTCTCGCAGGCATGGAAGGTGCTGGCGGAAATCGCCTACGGCAACAAGGACTGGGCCAGGACGCTGGAATATGGCCAGAAGGCTCTCGACCTGGATCCGTCCGCGACGGACCTTTACGGGAGGATGGCCAGCGCCGCCGAGAAAGGTGGAGACAAGGCAGCGGCTGCGCAGTGGAAGAAAAAATACGAAGAGGCCAACCCGGACTCGCCGGAGATCCTCTACAACAAGGGAGTAGAGGCCTACAACAAGGGGAAGATGAAGGAAGCGGAGGCGGAGCTGTCCAAGGCCGTTGAGGCGAAACCGGATCTCGCCATGGGGCACTTCCTTCTCGGCATGGTCTCCTTCAACCTGAACAAGAAGGCCGCGGCTCGGGAGCACCTCCAGAAGTACCTGGACCTCGATCCGAACGGAAAAGAAGCCGCCACGGCCAAGGAGCTCTTGCCTCTGGTCAAGTGACCGGCAGCCGCACGCGGCCGGTCATCCCTTCGCTTCTTCTCTGTCATCCTGAGCGCAGCGAAGGATCTGCTCTACTCTCTTAAGCGGTGTCCTCCTGCTCGGGGCAGGCTCGGAGCGCCGTGAGGCGCGCAGGATCCCCGGAGCCACAGACTCGCCGCCGTCTTTCACTACCGGCGCCGGAGAGCGAATTCTTCGTCGCTTCGCCTCAGAATGACAAACAGGCGCTCTTCTCCCCAAGAGCACTAGCAGCCATAGAATCCCTCCATGGGCCGCGCGGGAGCGTTCAAGGATCGGCCGCTCTGGCGACGCCTCCAGACGATCCATCACGAGATAAAGGAGGGGCGCCGGCCCAATACCTCCTCGCTCGCGGCGCGCCTGTCGGTGTCTTCCAAGACCGTGCAGCGGGACATCGACTATCTGCGCGACGAGCTCGGAGCCCCGATCGAATTCGAACGGGAAGAAAACGGCTACCGCTACTCCCGCTCCGATTACGTCCTCCCCTTCCTGCCCGTGGACGGCAAAGACCTGTTTTCGATCGGCGTGGCGGCGCAGGTGTTCGCCCTCTTCGGGGGGACTCCGCTCGCGCGGGACCTGAAGGCCTGTTACGAGCGGCTGGCCCGGTTGATGCCCCCGGCGGTGCGGCTGCGCCCCGAGATCGTGATGGAGAAGCTCGCGCTGCGCTCTCCGTTCCGGCCCGTCAGGGAAGAGACGTGGCAGGCCGTTTCCGAGGCGATGCAGCGCGGCATCGCGCTCTCGATCGCCTATCACCGGCCCGGCGCCGCCTCCGAGGAGCCGCGCGTCGTCCGCCCCTATGCGTTCGTCCTCTCCGGACGAGACTGGATGATGCTCGCCGAGGACCAGGCCGCGGGCGTCGTCAAGAGCTTCTACCTTGCGCGGATCGGGAGCGCGACCCTCACGGACCAGCGCTACGCGATCCCCAAGACCTTCGACGCCAACGCGTTCTTCCGCGACACGTTCGGACTGTTCGTGGGCGGAGGCAGGCCCTTCCGTCTCCGGGTTCGCTTCTCGCGCGAGGTCGCCGACGAGATTCGCGAGCAGCGCTGGCATCCGGACCAGAAGATCGAGGACGCCGCCGGCGGGCAGGTCGTCCTGGAGCTTCCCGCCCGCTCCATCACGGAGGCCAGCCGGTTCGTGCTCGCGTACGGAAAGGACGCCGTCGTGCTTGCCCCTCCCGAGCTCGTGGAAAACGTGAAGGCGCAGGCGGCGGAGATCACGCGTCTCTACTCCGGCCGGAAACCGGGAATCCGGAATCGGAGCGCGGGAGGAAGCCGCCGGCCGTGAGACACTCCCGCCCGATGCGCAGGCCCTGGCCTCTCCTGTTCCTTGGTCTTGCTCTGTCCTGCAGCCCGACCGCGGGATTGAAGCCGGTCACGGCGCACGACGCCGAGGTGGCGTGTCCCGGGGAAAGCCTCATCTGGAATCTCGAGATCCAGGATCAGCGCGCCGAGCGGGCCGACTCCGAACGCGTGGTGAGCCTCTTGCGGGAATCGCTCACTCAATCCTTCCCCGGTTGCCAGTGGGCGAGCCCCGCCCGGCGGGATGCCCCGACGATCACAATCGAAATCCACAGCTTCGCCGCCGACTTCGACGGAACCATCTACGACGCCGCCGCGGAATGGACCGTTTCGGCTCGCGACGCTTCGGGCCGAGCGCTGACGGAGTTCCAGGCCGACGCGAGCGTTTCGCGCCCGAACTACCGCGGATCGAACAACGAGAAGGAAGCGTTGGGAGAGGCCTTCGAACAGGCCGTCAAGCGCACTCTGGCCGGCCTTCGAAACGTCTCCGGTGGAAGGTGAGAGTGACCTCGGGAAAGGACGCGAAGCCGGGCCCGGCGAGATCCGGCTCTCACTAAATGGCCATGGGCCAGAGAGTTGCGCTTTCGGAACGGCGGTGATGTCATGGAATGGATTTCGCAGACCTTCGCATCGGAGGATTTCATGAAGCATTCGATTCTCAGAAGAGCGGCTATGGCAATTGTTTTCGCCTCGGCGCTTCCGGCGGCCGGCGGCGACGCCGTCTTCGAGATGGCATCGATCCTTTCCGGGACTTTCAAAGGCTCCACGCCGGGAAACGACCTGCGGCTCGATCTGCGCCCGGTCACGACCGATTCCCAGCATCTCTATGACATGTTCTTCGAGTGCACCGGCACGTACCAGGGAGAGAACGTCCGCCGGCAGGGTCTGCTTCGCCTGGAGGCGCAGGGACCAAACGTCTATCTCGGCTACATCCCTCACTTCGACGCCACAGTCACTGCCCTTTCTCCCGACGCTGCGCGCTTCTCGGAGAGCGAAGCCAATGCCGCCTGCGGCCTGGTCCTGAATCCGCGCGGCGACGGATTCGCCGGAGAGACCCCCGGCGCCTCCTGCGCCATGGCGCTGAGGGGCGTGCTCGGGAAGTGGACGATCGAGCTCGAGCCCGGCTCCATAAGAGTACGCGACGTGAAATCAGGTGAAACGCTGCGCTTCAAGCGCGTATCGAAGTAATTCCAGATTCCAGGTTCCAAGTTCCAGGTTCCAGGGTCCAAGTGGAACGGATATCAAGCCTCCTGGAATGTGGAATCTGGAATCTGAAATTCGGCTATTCGGGGGGGAGGAACTTCCGCGCGATCTCCTTGACGGGCGGTGAGAAGTCCCCCTTCAGAATCCAGCGAAGGAAGCCGGGCTCTTCGCGGCTCATGTCTTTCAGCGTGCGGCCGCGGTTCTTTCCGAAATTGACCGTCGCCTCGCCGTTGACGAGCCGGAAGCGCCCTTCCGGATCGATGTCCTGGTCGAGCCCGGCGCAGAAGAGCGTGTGAAGCTCCGAGACGGACCGCGGCAGATCCTCGTAGCGCTTGAGCTCGCCGACGAGAACCTGGAGCGTCATTTCCGCGTCCGCGAGCGCGCCGTGCGCCCCGTTGTGGTCGGACTGGCAATAGAAACGCGCCGCGGCCGTCAGATGCCGCGGCTCGCGAGCGAAGAAGATTCGCTGGGCGTCCACGATACGGCGTTCGCTGATCTCGAAGGAAACGCCCGCCCTCAGGAACTCGGTCCGCAGCGCCGGCAGGTCAAAACCCGTGATGTTGTAGCCGGCGAGATCGCACCCTGCCAGGAACTCCGCGAGCTCCCCGGCGAGATCCGCAAAGCGCGGCTGGCCGGCCACGTCGGCGTCGCGGATCCCGTGGATGGCCGTCGAGGCGGGGGGGATCGGAACTCCCGGATTGACGCGCTTGTGCCACGTCTCGCGGCGCCCGTCGGGATGGATCTTGACGCAGGCGATCTCGACGATGCGGTCTGATCGGGGATTGGTGCCCGTGGTCTCGGTGTCGAAGACGACAAGTGGACGATCGAGCGGCAGAACATCTTCCAGCATTGGCCTTGCATCCTAGCAGGCCGCCAGGACAGGCAATGTCCGTCCAACATCAACGCCGTGTTGCGGTGGCCCGCGTCTTGCTCCGTGAGATACCCGGGGGGTCAATGAGAGTGATCGCGCGAGTCGCGGCCGTCCGGATCGAAGAGTCCTGGGAAATCCCGGGATCCCGGGTCAGGTGCGTCGCCCACCTCACGCGCCCGCTGTCCTCTGCGGAGGCCAAGCTTCTGGAGAGATCCGGCGGCTTCCGGGCCGCCGGGGATGTCGTGACCTATGTGTGCAGACCCCAGGAATCGGAAGAATGCGCGGCCAGACTCGAAATCGAGCTCGGGCGAGCCGCCCGCGCCGGCCTCTCTCCCTCAACCGGACGCCGCCGCTTCTCGGTTCCAGTCCTGCGCTGACAGGAAACGATGATTGAAGATTGAACGATTGAGCCGGGCGTGCCCCTTTCAATCGTCAATTGTCAATCCGGCAATATTCAATCGTGATCAGTAGTTCTCCGAGAAGAGCCAGAAGAAGGTCTCTCCGAACCGGGCCAGAAGTCCCCGTTTCTTCCACTTCTCCTTCGTAAACCGCTCGCAGTGCGCCAGGTCCTCCTCGATCATCTTCTCGACCTCGGCCGCAAACGCGCGGTCGTACACGGAAATGTTGGCCTCCGCGTTCTTTTTCATGGAGCGGTTGACGAAGTTGATGGAGCCGATAGAGGTCCAGATGCCGTCCACGACCATGACCTTGTTGTGCATCATTGTGGGCAGGTACTCGTAGATCTGCACGCCTCCGTCGAGGAGCTCGCCGTAGTGAAACCGCGAAGCCAGCCGGACGTTGGGACTGTCGATGTACTTGCCCGGCACGACCACGCGAACATCCACGCCGCGCTGCGCCGCCTCGACCAGTCCCTGCCGGATCTGGCTGTCGGGCACGAAGTACGCGTTCTCGATCCAGATCGTCTTTCGGGCGGCCTGGATCCCCATGTAGTACTGGAGCTTCGCCATGGAGCTCTGGTCGGTACGGGAACTCGAAACCGCCTGCGCGAGGGTCTCGCCCTCCGGGTCGATCGGCGGGAACTGCTTGCCGCCGTGAATCACCTCCCCGGTGGTGAAAACCCAGTCCTGCAAAAACACGTGCTGGAGCTGCACGACGACCGGCCCTTCGACCCGGATGTTCGTGTCGCGCCATTCCGAGGGGTTGCGCGCGTCGCCCATCCAACGGTCGTCGATCGCGAAACCGCCGCAGAATCCGATCCGGCCGTCCACCGTCATGATCCGCCTGTGGGTCCGGTTCCCCACCCGGTCCAGAGAATAGATTCGCAGCGGTTTGTAGACCTCGAGCCGCACGCCCGCCGCGGTCATCTCGTCCTCGAGATTTCCCAGCTCCGAGCCGAACCCGTCCACGAGCACCCGCACCTCCACGCCGGCCCTGGCCCGCTCCGCCAATGCGCGCGCGAATACCCCGCCGATCTGGCCGCGCTCGAAGATGTACAGCTCAAGATTAATGGACTCGCGCGCGCCGCGAATCGCCGTGAGCAGAGCGCCGAACGTTTCGTCCCCGTTGCGCAGAAGCGTGGCGCGGTTGTGCGCGGACAACTCCGTCCCGAGAACCTCGAGCGAACGCCGGAAGTCCGGGCTGTCCACGCCATAGGAAGGCTCGTACTCGTAGACGGTCCGTTTCTCGGAAAAGATGTAGGAGCAGCCGGCGGACCCGAGCGCCAGGCAGAGGCCGAGGAGTGCCGCCGCGCGCCGCCGGTTCTTCAGGACATCCCCTCGCGAGACCCGTTGCGACCGACCGTCCGAGGGTTCAAGAGTCCCACGGGATCCACGACCGCGATCGGCCTCGCCGGCCTCCGACGCCGAAGCGAACACCCGCAGCCGAAAGCCGCATAAGCCTTTCCGATGTTACGCATTCGGTCACGCAAGTCACGAAGGCCGAGAGTCTACCGACCCTTCGGAAGCGAACTATTGCCTGCCGGCCGCCCGATCATCCTCGACGCGGACCGCAATCTGACACTCCGAACAACTCCTGAAACAATTGCCGCCAAACGGTAACAATAAGTGTCAGACGCATCGTTGACGCAGGACTCTAAGTATTTATTCCAAAGGACTTATTGATATCGGTCAGATTGGCTGGCGACTTGCACTAGGCAAGGCTCGAGGAAACCAAAACCTCAATCTCCTCCTTTCGCCCCCCGGGCGGCCCCACCCCGACCCGGGGATTTTTTTGTCTCGAAGAAGCAGCGTTCCGAATCGGACTCCCCCGGTCGTTGAGTCCGCCTCCGAGCAATCGGATAATCGGGCCACCGTGTGATTGTCCGGTCCCAACTTCACCCGATCACCCGATCGCAGATCACCCGCTTCTTCGTTTCACTGATGTTAACTTGCCCACACCATGCGGGTGCTGGCGGGAGACATCGGGGGAACCAAGACCGCGATGGCGGTCGTCGAGATCTCGGGGCGGCGGCTCAAGATTCGGCGGTCCCGAAGGTACCCGAGCGGAAAATTCGCGAGCCTCGAAGAGATCGTCGTGGCTTTTCTGCGAGGACACGGGAGACCTCCACGGGCCGCGGGATTCGGCGTCGCCGGACCGGTGCGC
>DATIRW010000020.1:0-4558 GCA_035469365.1 Thermoanaerobaculia bacterium | reverse complement strand
TTGCTGTAGGCTTTCGCGTTCATGCCGGCGCCGCCCCCTCCCCGCTTCGATCCGGCGCGGCGCCGCGCCGTGACGCTGGCGCTCGTGCTGGTGACCGCCCTGGCTTCCTTCGAGTCCACAGTGGTCTCGACGGCCATGCCGACGATCATCGGGGATCTGGGGGGGCTTCCGCTCTACGCGTGGGTCTTCTCGATATATCTTCTGACCTCGACGGTCGCGATGCCCGTCTACGGGCGCCTCGCGGACATCCACGGGCGCCGCCGGTTGATCCTCGTCGCGATCGGCGTCTTCCTGACCGGCGCGATCGTCTGCGCCTTCGCCCGGTCCATGCCACAGCTGATCGCCGCGCGCGCGATCCAGGGCCTGGGCGCCGCGGGGCTGGTCCCCATCGCATTGACGGTCTCGGGCGATCTGTATTCGCTTGAGCAACGGGCGCGCGTCCAGGCGCTCTTCTCCGGCGTCTGGGGATTCGCCGCCCTGGTCGGACCGCTCGTCGGCGCGTTTCTCACGGTGCACTTCGGATGGAGGTCCATCTTCTCGATCAACATCCCTCTGGGCGCGATCGCGTTCTTCATCGTGGCGACTCGCATGATCGAGTCGCGCGCCCCTCTGCCCGATCCCGTGGACGTGGCCGGGGCCTCCACCCTGGCCGTCGGAGTCTCGCTCGTTCTGTTCGCCGTCCTGCGCGCGCCCGGCTCGGGGGGAGCGACCGCGATCGTCCGGGTCGCGCTCCTCTGCGCCGGGGCGGTCTCGCTCGCGGTCTTCGCGCGTCTCCAGACCCGGCGCGAACATCCGCTCGTGCCTCCGGATCTCTTCCGCCACTGGCAGACCGCGTCACCCTATCTCGCCGGAATCCTCCTCGGCACGACCATCTACGGCGTGGACACGTTCGTGCCTCTCTTCGTCCAGGGAGCGCGCGGCGGAACCGCCGGCGCCGCGGGGGCTGTCGTCACGCCGCTCATCTTGTTCTGGGCGATCTCGGCCGCCGCCGCGGGCCGGCTCATCCTGCGGCTCGGGTTCCGCCTCACGGCGCGGCTGGGGGCGGTCCTGGTCCTCCTCGGGCTCGCGGGCCTCGTGGCGGGCGCCCTCGCCAACGCGAGCGTGGCGTGGATCAGCGCGGCGTGCGCGGTCGTGGGCGCGGGGCTCGGCCCGTCCTCGCTCGCCCAGGTGCTCGCGATCCAGCACGTGGCTCCCGAGCGCCAGCGAGGCGTCGCCACGAGCCTCGTCCCCTTCTTCCGCACCGTCGGCGGATCGATCGGCGTCGGAGCCCTGGGCGGCGTCTTCACCGCGGGCGTGGCGGCGCGGCTGGGGAGCGGGATGGAGGCCGCAAGCCGACTGCTCTCCGGGCAGCGCGCGGCGGGCGCGGCGGAAATCTCTCCGGTCGCACCCGGTCTTTTCCGTCACGCGATCGAGAGATCGCTGCTGCCGGTCTTCGCGGTCCTCCTGGCCCTCGCCGCCCTGAACCTTTTCTTGTCCTCGGGTTTCCCGGAAACGACGGCGCCCCCGGCGGACGTTTCCCGGCCGGCCGACGCCCTGGTGTAGCCGGTGCTCTGTTTTCGGTGTTCGGTTCTCGGCGAGGTCAAACCGGGAACCGGGCACCGAGGACCGAGAACCGTTATCCTCACCTGGAGAAACTCATCATGTTGGAGCCGCCAGAAACATCGCGCCCGAAATCCGTCACCATCATTGGCTGGGTTTGGCTGGTTCTCGGCGTGCTCTTTCTCTTCCGTGCATTGGTCAACATGGTCCTCTGGAAGATGCTGCAGCCGGACTTTCTCACCTTTCTCGACACGATTGGAAGTGTGCCGGCGCCGCAGAAAAGGCTCCTGCGTCCGCTGTTCGAGCACCTGACGACTCTCCAGACGGGCGAGGCGATCCTGTCCGGGGCCGTCATCGTCATCGCGATTCAGCTCCTGCGTCTTCGCCCGTGGGCCCGCGTGGGCATGCAAGTGGTCTGCTGGTTCGTCCTCGCTGCCATGGCCGCTTTCGGAGCATTCTGGGTCTGGCTCTGGGGGACGGTCGCCGCCGCGGTTCCTCCCTCCCGGGCAAGCTCGCTCGGAACGATCGGCATCGTCGCCGGGCTCGGCGTCTGCCTGGCCGTCGTGGCCGGCCTGGCGGTGATGATCGCGTTGCTTGCCGGCTCCAGAGTCCGAGAAGCTTTCGGCAAGGCGGCCAGTTCCTGACTTCCCGCCGCCCGATTGGAGACTTGAAGACTAGAATGCGCGGTGAAATGGAGGAACGCGTGAGACGAAAAACGAAGAAGGCCCTGAAGCTCTCCGCCCATCACGCCGGGATCGCGCTACAGATGCTTCTCGAGGAAGGGAAGATCGTGGCCAGCGACGTGACCAGGGCGTTGAGCAACCGCGAGAAGATGATCAAAGAGCTGCGCGAGAGACTTGCCGCGCTGGAGACCGCGGCGAGGCCCGTGGCCCGCAGGGTCGCCTCTTCCGCCCGACGGGCCGCGCGCCGAGCCGCGCCACGGGCTCGCAAGGCCATCACCCGCGCCCAGCGCGTTGCCCGCCAGGCGCAGGGACGTTACATGGCTGCCGTGCGCCGTCTCTCGCAAGACGCCCGCGTCAGGATCCGGGAGATCCGCAAGCAGTCCGGCGTCGACGCGGCCATCAAGGCCGCGATGAAGATGGCAGGCGCGAAGTAGCCGAATCGCCCGGCACACGCGCGGGGTGGCGCGACGAGCTCGTCAGCCGGCAGCCATCAGCGGATCTACTCCGTCGTCCGACGGATTCCGCGCGGCAGGGTAGCGACGTACGGGCAGGTAGCCCGGCTCGCGAACCTGCCCGGCCACGCGCGCCTTGTCGGCTACGCCCTCGCCGCGCTGGATGACCGCAGCCGGGTTCCCTGGCACCGCGTGGTCAACGCCAGGGGCCGGATAAGCCCACGTCGCGACGAGGGACCGGAGTGTGTGCTCCAGCGCCTCCGTCTCGAACAGGAGGGGGTCGTATTCAACTCTCGTGGAGAGATCCGCCTCGAAATCTTCCGCTGGCGCCCGCGGCCGACGGCCGCCGAATAGCTCCATCGCGCCCAAAACACTCGCTCCGCGCGCTCGTATGTGACCGAGAGCCGGACCGCACGTCTTCGCGGCTGGCCTGGAGGTTTGCGTATGACACGCCGCATTCGTCTCGGGCTCCTGTCGCTCGTCCCTCTTTTCGGCCTTTCCATCCCCGTTTTCGGCGCGCAGGGTCTGACGTTTCCCCCGAGCGGAGAAAATCCGCAGGCCTCTGTCACGCAGGCGATCGGGCCGGTCCGGGTCACGATCGATTACTCGAGCCCGCGGGTCGTGCGCGGAAAGAACGACCGGCGCGGCAAGATCTGGGGCGAGCTCGTCCCCTGGGGGATGTCCGACCTCGGGTTCAACGGATGCGCGAGCTGCCCGTGGCGGGCCGGAGCAAACGAGAACACCACTTTCGCCGTGACCCACGCCGTGAAGGTGCAGGGCCAGGAGCTTGCCGCCGGGACGTACGGGCTCCACATGATCCCGGGCCAGGACGAGTGGACGGTCATCTTCTCGAAGGACGCGAACAACTGGGGAAGCTTCTGGTACGACCCGAAAGACGACGCGCTGCGCGTGAAAACAAAGGCGGGCAAGAGCGAATACCACGAATGGCTCACGTACGAGTTTACGGAACGCGAGCCCGCGAAGGCGACGCTGGCCCTGAAATGGGAGGAGATGCAGATCCCGATCTCAATCTCGGTGGACAATCCAAATCAGCTCTGGGTCGACAACATGCGCCGGGACCTCCGCGGCTTCGCCGGGTTCAACTGGCAGAACTGGCAGCAAGCGGCGGCCTTCTGCGCGCAGAACAAGATCAATCTGGCCGAAGGGCTGAAGTGGGCCGAGAGGGCCGTGTCGGACCCAACGTGGTCGGGCGGCCAGGAGAACTTCACCACGCTCTCGACACTGTCTCTGCTGCAGGGCCTGAACGGCCGCCCGGAGGAGGCGGCGAAGACGTTCGACAAGGCGCTCAGCCATCCGTCCGCCCAGCCGGTGCAGATCCACATGGCCGGGCGCCAGCTCCTGACCGCCGGAAACAAGGATCAGGCGATGCGGGTCTTCCAGTTCAATGCGAAGCGTTTCCCCAACCAGTGGCCCGTCCACGTCGGGCTGATGCGGGGCTACGCGGCGATGGGCGACAAGAAAAAGGCGATCGAGGAAGGCAAGCTCGCCCTGGCCCAGGCGCCGGACGAGGGAAACCGAAAGAACCTCCAGGGTCTCATCAAACAGCTCGAAGAGGGCAAGGACATCAACTGACGCCCGGTAACGCTGAAGTGATCGTGGCGAAAAACCCTCCGTCCGGCTTGGACCGACGTGAAGGGCCGGCGGTGGCGCCGGACGGAGACCTCGCGCGCGGGCGTTGAGCCTCACTCCAAGCTCTCGTTTGAACTCTCTCGACCGCCGTTTGCGCAGCGAACGCCTGTCGTCGAAAGCCGACGGCGACAGGACCCGACGGCCCGGATTCAAATAGCGGAAGTCGGAAGGGTCAGGTCAGTCCGAGTCGGTGGAAGTCTCGGCGACTTCGTTGCCGACGGCGCGCACGAGAGC
>DATIRW010000019.1:0-16999 GCA_035469365.1 Thermoanaerobaculia bacterium | reverse complement strand
AGAAGATGTTCGTCCGCGACAGGGTGGACGCGCTGCTCGATCCGGGATCTCCCTTCCTCGAGCTTTCGCCGCTGGCGGGGCACGGCATGTACGACGGAGAGGCGCCGGGCGCCGGTCTCGTGACGGGCATCGGGCGCGTTTCGCGCCGCGAGGTCATGGTCATCGCCAACGATGCCACGGTCAAAGGCGGGACCTACTACCCGATGACCGTCAAGAAGCACCTCCGCGCTCAGGAGATCGCGGAGCAGAACCGCCTGCCCTGCGTCTATCTGGTGGACTCCGGCGGTGCGTTCCTGCCGCTGCAGGCGGACGTTTTTCCGGATCGCGATCATTTTGGCAGGATCTTCTACAACCAGGCGCGAATGTCCGCGAAGCGGATTCCCCAGGTGGCTGTAGTCATGGGCTCCTGCACCGCGGGGGGAGCCTACGTCCCCGCCATGTCGGACGAGGCGGTCATCGTCAGGGGGACGGGGACGATCTTCCTTGCCGGGCCGCCGCTGGTGAAGGCCGCCACCGGCGAGGAGGTGACGGCGGAGGAGCTTGGAGGCGGCGACGTGCACACGCGCATCTCCGGCGTGGCGGACCATCTGGCCGAGGACGATGCCCATGCGATCGAGATCGCCCGCTCGATCGTGGCGAATCTCCACGGAGGGAAGTCCCTGCCGGCGGACCGGACCGAGCCGGAGGAGCCGGCCTACGATCCGAAGGAGATCTACGGTCTGCTTCCCGTGGACGTGCGGCAGACCTACGACGTGCGCGAGGTCATCGCGCGCCTGGTGGACGGGTCGCGCTTTCACGAATTCAAGTCGCGTTACGGGACAACGCTCGTCTGCGGCTTCGCGCGACTCTCGGGGTTCCTGGTCGGGGTCGTCGCCAACAACGGGATCCTCTTCTCCGAATCGGCCCTGAAGGCGACGCATTTCATCCAGATGTGCGCGCGCCGGAAGATCCCGCTCCTCTTCCTGCAGAACATTACCGGGTTCATGGTCGGCCGCAAATACGAGCAGGGCGGCATCGCCAAGGACGGCGCGAAGATGGTCCACGCCGTCGCCAACGCCGCCGTTCCCAAGTTCACCCTCATCATCGGCGGGTCCTTCGGAGCGGGCAACTACGGCATGTGCGGGCGCGCCTACGGCCCGAGATTCCTCTGGATGTGGCCCAACGCGCGCATCTCCGTCATGGGCGGCGAGCAGGCGGCCTCGGTCCTCTCGAGAGTCAAGCAGGACCAGCTCGTCCGGGCCGGCAAGCGCAGGATGACGCGGCGCGAGGTCGAGGAGTTCGAGCGCCCGACGCGCGAGAAGTACGAAGCGGAGGGAAACCCCTACTATTCGACGGCCCGCCTCTGGGATGACGGCGTGCTCGATCCGGCCGAGACGCGGACGGCGCTCTCCCTCGCGATCTCCGCGGCCTACAACGCGCCGGTGGAGGAGACCGAGTTCGGCGTGTTTCGCATGTGAGTTCGGGGGCGGTAGACTCTCGGGATGCTCGGCTGGATCCTTCCGTGCCTGCTCCTGGCGGCCGCAGGGCCGCCTCTCGAGATCGCCGTGGATCCCCGTCCCGGCGCGTCCTTCGGCCTCGTCCTCTCGGGTCCGGCCGGGAGCGCCGGCGCGGGAGAGTTTCGAGGGGGCGTGCGGTTAAACGGATCCCAGGTGGAAATGCCGTTGGCGGGACGGGCGGAACTGGCCGGGGATCGGCTGCGGCTCGCCGCGACGGTTCGGTACGCCGACGTACCGGCGGATTGGTTGAGCCACCATCGGCCGGAAGCTTTCGACTATCGAGTTCGCGCGGAGGTGGCCGGCGCCGGAACCGTCTCCTGGGAGGGGGCGCTTGCCTGGAGCGACATCTCTTTCGCCGGGGGGCGCGAGGCGCTCTCCCGTTTCGTGGCGCTCGGCTCGCTCGAGCTGACGTCGCTCTCCGCAACGCGGACCGAGGGACGTGGGGTCCTGTCCGTGACGAATCCCTTCGCCTTTTCGATCACGATCGCGGCAGCCGAGTACCGCCTCCGTGTCAACGGGAACGAGATCGGCGGCGGCGCGGCCAAGGGGCGGATCATGAAGGCCGGGAAGAAGAACGCGGCGCTCGAGCTCCCGTTCCGGCTGGACGAGAAGACGTTCAAGGCCGCCGCCGGTGACTCCTGGGTGGTCGGCGCGAGCCTGGACGCCGGGGTCTCGGGATCGCTGACCCTGCGGCTGCCGGCGGGCGACGTGGCCCTCCCCTTCGATTTTCCGAGGCGTCTCGGCACCGATGGAGCGCGTTCCGGAGTTTTCTCACACCCAGCAGGCGCGACCTCGCTCTCCCCGAACTGATGAGCGAGCGCGGGCAGGGGAGTCGCGTCCGCCTCCTGCGGGAGGGCTTCGTTGCCCGCATCGTGCTCGCGCGGCCGGAGGTGCGCAACGCCTTCGACGATGCGCTCATCGCCGAGTTGACCCGCGCATTTTCCGACGTCGCGGCCGATCCGCGGACACGCGTGATCGTCCTGTCGGGGGAAGGGCCGGCCTTCTGCGCCGGCGCCGACGTCGCGTGGATGCGGAAGGCGGGAAGCTCCTCGCGCGAAGAAAACGAGGCGGACGCCGTGCGGATGGCGCGAATGCTCCGCGCGATTGATTCGTGCCCGAAGCCCGTCATCGCGCTCGTGCACGGAGCGGCGATCGGGGGCGGTGTCGGCCTCGTCGCCGCGGCGGACATCGCGCTCGCCGCGGAAGGAACCATCTTCTCGCTCGCCGAGGTCCGGCTCGGGATCCTTCCCTCCGTGATCTCCCCCTACGTTCTTCGCGCCATCGGAGCTCGCCAGGCGCGCGATCTTTTTCTGACCGGCGACCGCTTCGACGCGCGGGAGGCGCACCGGATCGGCCTCGTGCACGCAGTCGTCCCTCCGGGGGAGCTCGAGCCGGCCGGCCGGAAGAAGGTCGAGTCTCTCCTCTCCGGCGGACCCGAGGCCATCAGAGTGGCCAAGGGTCTCATCGAGGAGGTGACTGGCAGGAGCCCCGAAGATGCCATCGAGTTGACCGCCCGCACAATTGCCGAGCGGCGCGCGTCTGACGAGGCGAAGGAAGGACTGACCGCGTTCCTGGAGAAGCGCGCGCCGTCCTGGGCGGTTACGACGAAGTCGAAGGTCTAGGGTCTGAGGTCAGCTGGCGGGTGCCGGCTCCTTTGGACCCTGGGCATTGGACTTTGGACTCTCGGCGGGCGGGGGAGCGGCGGCCGGGGGCGCCGCCGGCGCGGGCTCGGGACGCGGGCGTTTCGCCACTTCGTCCTCCATTTCTTTCTTGCAGAAGTAGCACTTGATCTTGGCCCCGGGAGCGGTGTCCGGCCGCCAGGCGAAGAAGACCTTGCCGCAGTTGACGCAGACGATGCGCTGCTGCATCCCGCTCATCCCGCCTTCAACAGACACGCCCGGCCTCCTGGAAAACCACGGCGAAGAGCATAACGCAGCGGGCGAATTAGAATGCGCCAGGAAGGAAGAAGAAGAGATGACACGCGCCTACCGCTATCTCGCGCTCGCGGTGTGCCTCCTGGCTGCGTTCGGAGCCCGCCCCGGGGTTTCAGCGCAGGCTCCCGCCGCAGTGGCGGCGACACGGACCGACTCCGGTGCGGCCGCTCTGATCGGGGAAGTCCTGTCGCCGCGCAACCGGATGGAAGAGGACCTGCGCGTGCTGACCGACGAGATCGGGGGGCGCGTGACCGGCAGCCCCTCCTACGAGGCCGCGCTGCAATGGGGGGTGGAGGCCTTCCGGCGAGCCGGGGTGGACTCGGTCAGGCTCGAGTCGTACGACGCGCCGGCCCGATGGGAGGCCGAGTCCGCGTCGGCGGCGGTGGTGTCTCCGTATCGGTTTCCCTTGCGGGTCGTTTCCTTCGCGCTCGCTCCCTCGACGCCCGCGGATCTGACCGCTCCGCTGGTGGACGCGGGAACGGGCCGCCGCGCCGACTTCGAGAAGCTCGGAGGAAAGGGAAGGGGCGCGATCGCTCTCGTCCGGACGAAACCGATGAAGTCCCTCGAAGATCTCTTCGGCGAGTACTTCATGGGCCCCGAGATGCTGGAGGCCGCCCGCAAGAGCGGCGTCTCGGCAATCCTGTTCCTCTCCAGCCGCCCGCGCGACCTGCTCTACCGCCACCAGGTCAGCCTGGATGGAACTGTCTCCCCGCTTCCGATGGCGCTCATCGCGCGCGAGGATGGGATGCGCCTGGCGCGCCTGCTCGAGAAGGGGCGGGAAATGCGTGTCTCGCTGGAGCTCAAGAACCGTATTGGAGGAGTCTGGCGGCCGCAGAACGTCGTGGCGGATATCCGCGGCGGCGAGAAGCCGGACGAGATCGTGCTCCTGGGCGCGCACCTGGATTCCTGGGAGCTCGGCACTGGAGCCCTCGACAACGGCGTCAATTGCGCCCTTGTCGTTGAAGTGGCGCGGGCGCTCGCGGCAGGGGGGAGGCCCCGGCGGACCGTCCGCCTGGTCCTCTTTACAGGGGAGGAGCTGGGTTTGCTTGGCTCGCGGGGCTACGTGGCGAGCCACCGCGACGAGATGGACCGCCACGTTGCCGCGATCGTCCATGACATCGGGGATGGGAGAATCACCGGGTACTACGACAACGGCAGGCCGGAGCTCGCCCTCCCCCTTTCCTCCGTGCTCGAGCCCGTGGCCGCCTGGGGATCCAACCGGCTCTCCGACGAGGCCCTGCTCGGCACCGACAATTTCGACTTCCTTCTCGAGGGAGTGCCCAACCTCGTCGCCAACCAGGAGGCCGAGAGATACCTGCCCGACTATCACGCCGAGTCGGACACGTTCGACAAGGTGGACTTCCGCGAAGCCCGCTTGAACGCCGCCGTCGCGGCCGTGACCGTGGCCGGCATCGCCAACGCGCCAGCCCGCCCGGGGCCGCGTCAGTCGCGGTCGGAAGTCGCGAAAGTCCTGGAGAAGAGCGGCATCGCCGACCAGATGAAGGCCTATCTGCTCTGGGCGGACTGGGAAAGCGGAAAGCGCGGAAGGAAGAATTGATCCGATCTCTTCTGATCGCCAACCGGGGCGAGATCGCCGTGCGCGTGGCGCGGACGGCGCTCGAGATGGGGATCGAGCCGGTCGGAGTCTATGCGGAGGCGGACGCGGGCGCCTTCCACGTGGGCCGGATGGCGCGCGCGGTTTCGCTCGGGCCCGGAACGCCGCTGGAGACCTATCTCTCGATTCCCCGGATCCTCGAGGCCGCGCGGGAAGCCAGAACGGATGCGCTTCACCCCGGCTACGGGTTCCTTTCGGAAAGCGCCGCTTTCGCGCGGGCCGTCGAGACGGCCGGGCTGACCTGGGTCGGGCCGCCCGCCGCAGCGATGGAGCAGATGGGAGACAAGCTCGCCGCCCGTCGCCGGGCCCGCCGCGCAGGCGTGCCCATCGTGCCCGGCACGGACAAGGCCGAGACCGACGAGGGGGCGATCGCGAAGAAGGCCGCCGAGATCGGGTACCCGATCCTCGTGAAACCGAGCGCGGGCGGCGGCGGCAAGGGGATGACGCTCGTCGAAACGCCGGAGGGGCTGCCGGCGGCCCTGGAAGAGGCGCGGCACCTGGCGGAAGCGACCTTCGGCGATTCCCGCGTGTATCTGGAGAAGCTCCTCGTTGCCCCGCGCCACATCGAGTTCCAGATCTTCGGGGACCGGCAGGGCAACGTCGTGCACCTCTACGAGCGCGAGTGCAGCGTCCAGCGGCGGCACCAGAAGATCGTCGAGGAGACGCCGAGCCGCGTGCTGGATGCGCGGCTGCGCAACGCCATGGGGCGGGCCGCCGTGGAAATCTCCCGCGCCGTGGGTTACGTCGGAGCCGGGACCGTGGAGTTCCTCCTCGACGAGCGACGGAACTTCTACTTCCTCGAGATGAACACACGCCTGCAGGTAGAGCATCCGATCACCGAGGAGACGCTCGGCCTGGATCTCGTTCGCGCCCAGATCGAGGTCGCCGCGGGCGCCCCCTTGGCGCCGGCCTGGAGGGAGGGCCGGCTCCAGCCTCAAGGACACGCGATCGAGCTACGCCTCTACGCGGAGGATCCGGCGACTTTTCTGCCGCGCGCGGGCCGGGTGCTCGCCTTCGAGCTCCCCTCCGGCCCGGGCGTGCGCGTGGACGCGGGGGTGGAGGAGGGCTCGTTGGTCGGACTCGATTACGATCCGCTGCTCGCCAAGCTCGTCATCTCCGGCCCGGACAGGAGCTCCTGCATCGCCCGCGCCCACCGGGCGCTCGAGGACTGGGTCGTCCTCGGCGTCGAGACCAACAAAGCGCTCCTCTCCGCGGTGATCGACTCGAAGGAATTCATCTCGGGCGACTACGCGACGGATTTCGTCCCTCGATTGACGCTGGCGTCTCCGAGGATTCCCGACGCGGCCTGGATCGCCGCGACCCTCTCGTTTTCCGATTCCAAGACAGGCGACGTTGCTGTCTCCTCGGGCGAGCCGTGGGACGCCGCCACGGGCTGGCGGTCCGGGCGATGAAGCTCTCCTCCGGCGACGAAGCGGCGGACGTGCGCATCGAGGGGGAGAGCGCGCTCCTGGACGGGCGCCGGGTGACGTTCGAAGCCTCGCGCCGAGACGGAAGGCTCGAAGCGATCAGGATCGGCGAGGATGTGTTCCGGGTCCGGGTCGCACGGGAAAAGGAGCGCGTCTTTGTCTGGTGCGCCGGGGAGGTCCGGGAGTTTCACCGGGCCGGCAGGCGCGCTGCGCGGATGGCGGAGGTTCCGGGGGGCCTGGTCGCTCCCATGCCGGGGCTCGTGCGCAGGATCGTCGCGAAGGCCGGGAAGAGCATCGCGCGGGGAGACGTCATCCTGATCCTGGAAGCCATGAAGATGGAGCACGCGATCCGCGCGCCTCGCGAAGGAATTCTGATGAAGATCTTCCATCGCGAGGGAGACCTCGTCGAAGCCGGGACGGCACTGGCCGAAATCCAGTGAGTGCTTCAGGTTTCAGGTTTCAAGTCTCACGGGCCCACCTGGAACCTGAAGCCTGAGGCCTGAGACTCCGAGAAAAGACTCAGGAGGGATAATCTCTCCTCATGGAGCCGTGGGAAGAGCACGCCATCAAACGTCCTCACCTGCCGGCGCACGTGACCGTCTACGAGGTGGGACCGCGGGACGGCCTGCAGAACGAGTCGAAGTCGCTCTCCGCGGACGTTCGCGTCCAGTACGTGGACCGCCTGACCGAAGCGGGGCTGCCGGCGATCGAGGTCGGGTCCTTCGTCTCCGCCAGGGCGATCCCCCAGCTCGCGGACATCGACGAGGTCTTTGCCAGGATCCACCGCGCCAGCGGCACGCGTTACCCGGCCCTCGTCCCGAACCTGAAGGGTCTCGAGCGCGCCATCGCGGCCGGCGTTCGCGAGGTCGCGGTCTTCACGGCCGCCTCCGAGACGTTCAACCGGCACAACATCAACGCCGGCGTCGACGAGTCGATCGAGCGGTTCCGCCCGGTGGTCGCCCTCGCGCGCGAGGAGAAGATCCGCGTGCGGGGCTACGTCTCCACCGCCTTCGGCTGTCCCTACGAGGGGCCGGTCTCGCCCGACGCCGTGCGCGAGGTCGTTCACAAACTGCTCGACCTGCCCGTGGACGAGATCTCACTCGGGGACACGATCGGCGTGGCCACTCCGGCGGGCGTCTACGACGTCGTCGAGACCCTGTACGGCTCGGGGGTTACCCGGGCGGTCCTGGCGCTGCACCTTCACGACACGCGGGGCACGGGTCTGGCGAACGTCTACGCGGGACTGGAGTGCGGGATCCCCACCTACGATTCCTCTGCCGGAGGTCTGGGGGGCTGTCCCTACGCGCCCGGAGCGGCGGGGAACCTGGCGACCGAAGACCTCCTCTACATGCTCCAGGGTCTCGGAATAGAGACCGGAATCAGCCTGCCCGGGGTCGTGGAGGCATCGCGGTTTCTGGCCCGGGCCCTGGGAAAACGCCCGCCTGGCCGCTACCTCGCCGCTGTCTGGGAGGAAGGTGATAGGCGGTAGGCCTACCACCTGACACCTTCCTGATTTGACACCGTGAAGGGACCCGAGTAGGGTCATTGCCCGTCGCACACCGTGACCGACAGCATGGGAAAAAAGATACTGCTGGCCGACGATAGCCTCACGATCCAGAAAGTCGTCGAGTTGACGCTCGCCGGCACGGACTACGAGCTGACCTGCGTTTCGAATGGGCAAAAGGCGCTGGAATCGCTTCAGCACTCGGTGCCCGACCTGATCCTCGCCGACGTCGTAATGCCCGAGAAGAACGGCTACGAGGTGTGCGAGGCGGTCAAGAGCAATCCTGCCACGGCCGGGATCCCGGTCATCCTGCTCTCCGGCACTTTCGAGCCGTTCGACCGCGACCGGGCCGATCGCCTCGGAGCCGACAGGGTTGTGTCGAAGCCGTTCCACGCGCCGCACCTGCTGGATCAGATCGAGGCTCTCCTGAGCGGAGCGGCCGGCGGAGGGGCGACCGAGTCCGCGGCGCCGGAAGAGGGTCCCTTCGCGACGATGTTTCTGGACGACACGATTCCGACGTCGAGAGCTGCCCACAGCAGCGAATCCTCGGCCCGGGCGAAAGAGGGGCAAGAGGGAGCCCCCGCGGGAGCGGGTGAGGGTTCGTCCTTCGCCGGGGCAGAGATCAGAGTCGCGGAGGACTTTGCCGGCGGTCCGGTCTTTCTCCCCATCCCCGAGACTCAGCCGGCGACCGGGGACGCGGGGACCCCCTATCCCGTCGAGGAGGCGCCGGCTTCCGAGCGGCCGCCAGCGAGGCCTCCCGGAGCGGAAGCCGGCCTCGAAGAGATCTCGGCGGAAGAAGCCGAAGCCTTCTTCGACAGGCCAGCCGCCACGACGCGAACGCCCGCTTCGCCGGCGCCGGACGTGTCCGAGCTGACCCCGGAGCAGATCGAGCGGATCGCGGCTCTCGTCGTCGCAAAGCTCTCGGACCGCGTGCTGCGGGAGATCATCTGGGAAGTGGTTCCGGACGTCGCCGAGATGGTCGTCAAGAGGCGGATCGAAGAGCTCGAGAGCACCGTCGAATAACGCAGTTGCGGTTTCTGATATTTTCAAAGGGGCAGACGCCCTTTTTTTTATGTCCGAAAACCGGATTCCCGCTATCTCGGAAGAGAATCCCAGGAAACTTCCGAAGACCTTCGAGCCCTCTTCCTTCGAGGAGCGCTGGTACCGCGTCTGGGAGGAGGAGGGGCGCTTTCGCCCCTCGGGACCGGCCGGGTCGCCCCGTTACGTCATGGTCATCCCGCCCCCGAACGTGACAGGGAAGCTCCACATCGGGCACGCCTACGGCCGCACGATCGAAGACATCCTGGCGCGCTGGATGCGGATGCGAGGCAGCCGCGTGCTCTGGGTCCCCGGAACCGATCACGCGGGCATCGCGACCCAGATGGTCATGGAGAGAAGCCTCGCCAAACAGGGGATCGACAAGCGCGACCTGGGACGCGAGAAGTTCATCGAGCGCGTCTGGGCCTGGAAGCGCGAGGCCAAGGACACGATCCAATCGCAGTTGCGCAAGCTCGGCTGCTCTCTCGACTGGAGCCGCGAGCGGTTCACTCTCGACCCCGATCTCTCCCGCGCCGTGCGCCGCGCCTTCGTGCAGCTCTATCACGAGGGGCTCATCTACCGCGGGCGTTACGTCGTCAACTGGTGCCCGCGCTGCGGGACGGCCGTCTCGGACCTGGAGGTCGTGCACAAGGACGAGGAGGGGACGCTCTACCGCATCCGCTACGACGTGCCGGGCGTGCCTGCGGGCGCCGTCGTCGCGACGACGCGTCCCGAGACAATGCTGGGAGACACCGCGGTCGCGATCCATCCGGAGGATCCCAGGACGGCAAAGCTTCGCGGCAAGACCGCCGTTCTCCCGATCGTCGGGCGAGAACTCCCCGTCATCGAGGACCCCATTCTCGTGGACCGGGAGTTCGGCACCGGCATCGTGAAGGTAACCCCGGCCCACGACGCCAACGATTTCGCCTCCGGACAGCGGCACGGCCTCCCCGCGGTCATCGTCATCGGCCCGGACGGGAGGATGACCGCCGAGGCGGGAGAGTTTGCGGGCCTCGACCGGTTCGAGGCGCGCAAGCAGGTGCTCGCGCGGCTGACCGCGGAGAATCGCCTGGTGGGGAGCGATCCGTACAAGATGACGGTCGGGACCTGCCAGAGGTGCGAAACCGTCATCGAGCCGTACCTCTCGACCCAGTGGTTCGTCAAGGTCGAGCCGCTGGCCGCGCCTGCGATCACAGCGGTGGAAGACGGTGTCGTGCGGTTCGCCCCGTCCAACTGGACGAAGACCTACTTCGAGTGGATGCGCAACATCCGCGACTGGTGCATCTCGCGACAGCTCTGGTGGGGCCACCGGATCCCCGCGTTCACCTGCGCCAACGGGCACGTGACGGTCTCGGAGACCGACCCGAAATCCTGCGAGGTCTGCGGTTCCGAGGCGTTCGAGCAGGACCCCGACGTGCTCGACACCTGGTTCTCATCCCAGCTCTGGCCGTTCTCCGTCTTCGGATGGCCGGAGGAGACGGAGGACTTCCGGGAGTTCTATCCGACGGATACGCTGGTCACCGGTTACGACATCCTCTTCTTCTGGGTCGCCCGCATGATCATGGCGGGAATCCATTTCACGGGGCGCGCTCCGTTTTCCGTTGTGCACCTGCACGGCCTCGTCCGCGTCGGCGGCGAGAAGATGTCGAAGACCCGGGGCAACGTGATCGACCCTCTGGAGGCCATCGCCGAGTTCGGCGCCGACGCCGTCCGATTCACGCTGGCGTCGGCAGCGGCCTCGGGCCCGACCGTGTCCGTCGAGAGGAGCCGCATCGCAGGCTCCCGAAATTTCGCGACCAAGCTCTGGAACGCGGCACGCTTCACTCTCGGGCAGATCGAGGACAAGGGCGCCCCGGATTCCCTCGAGGGGCGCGAGAAGAGCCTTCCCGACCGCTGGATCCTCTCGCGGCTGACGGCGGCTGCGCGGGAGGTCAACCGCAACCTGGCCGGATTCCGATTCGATGAGGCTGCGCAGGCGGTTTACGGGTTCCTGTGGCACGAGCTCTGCGACGGATATCTGGAAATGGTCAAACCCCTTCTCTCGGCGCGCGACGGCCAGGACGCCGGCAAGGAGACCGCCCGCGCCGTCCTCGCGCGCTGCCTCTCGGACTCGCTCGCCTTGCTTCATCCCTTCATGCCGTTCGTGACCGAGGAGATCTGGGAAAAGATGACCGGACGGCCGGGCAGTCTCATCGCCGCGGCCTACCCGCAAGGCGACGACGCCTTCCGCGACGAAGCGGCGGAGCGGGTCGTCGAGGCGCTCCGCGCGCTCGTCACCCGTGTGCGCAACTTCCGGACCGAGCGCGGCTTTCCGCCGACCGAGCCGGTGCGGCTTGCGGTCGATCCGGACTCGCCCGAACGGAGCCTGGCCGCCGAGATCGCGACGCTCGCCCCTCTCTTGCGGCATCTGGCGAGGCTCGCGGACCTGACTTTCGGAGCGCCGGCTCCCGAAATGACCAGAGACGTGACGACGGGCCTCTCGATCGGTCTCTCCGTCGCCCAGGGCGGAGCCGGCGCGGACAGCGGGAAGCTCGCGCGGACTCTCGCGGCCCTCGACGGAGAGATCGCCGAGCTCTCCGCCAAGCTGCAGAACGCGGCTTTTCTGGACAAGGCTCCGCCGGCGGTCGTGGAGAAGACGCGCAAGCGGCTCGTCGAGCTGGAAGGGCGCCGCTCGGCGTTGTCCACGGGAGGCGCGTGATTCCCTTCGCGGGAGGGGAGCTCGAGGCCCGGCGGTGGCGAGTCTTCGAGAACCTCACGTTTGTCGCGGTGATGGACTCCTCGAACGACCTCGCCCGGGAGCTGATCAATATGTACTTCGAAGAAGCGGAACGTTTTCCGCCGACGGTTCTCGTCGCCGAGACGCAGCCGGGCGCGCGGGGTCGCAAAGGACGGTGGCAGGCTCCCGGCGGTCGCGGCCTCTACTTCACGTTCATCCGGCAGGCCCGGACAGGGGAGCCGATTTCTCTCATGCCGATCGCCGTCGCGCGCTGGCTGCGCGAAGCGATCAAAGGCGCGTGCGGCGTGAGGGTCGAGCTCAAGTGGCCTAATGACCTGTACGTCGGCCGGCGCAAGATCGGGGGCATCCTGACCGAGGCCGTCACGCAGGGGGAGGACACGTACGTCGCCGTCGGCGTCGGCTTGAACGTGCTCGGCTCCCCGGAGAGCCTCGGAGTCGCGGGCGCGACGACCCTCGAGGAGGAAACCGGCCGCGCCTTCGCCCTGGCTCCGCTCCTTCAGGCCTTGCTCGACGGTCTCGACGCCGAGATGGCGGCGCCGCGCTGGGAAGTCGAGGTCGCCGCGTGGGAGAAGGCTTCCGTGCATCACCGCGGCGATCGGATGAAGATCCGGCACGATGGCCAAGAGATCGTCGGCCGTTACCTCGGGCTGACGGAGGAGGGATTCCTGAAGCTCGAGACGGGCTCGGGCGAGGCGGTTCTCTCCCACGGTGAGGTCGCCGAATGGTGACGCGGCAGGCGCAGGCGCTCCTGGCGGTGGACGTCGGCAACACCAACACCGTTCTCGGTCTGTACGAGGGCGGCAGGCTCCTGCATCACTGGAGGCTCACGACGCGGCGGGAGGCGACGTCCGACGAGATCGTGTTGTCTGTGCGCGGGCTGCTCGAGGCCTCCGGCGGCCGGGAGGCGCCGCGGGAGGTCATCGTCGCCAGCGTCGTACCGTCTCTGAAGTTCCCGCTGCGCCAGGCCCTGCGGCAGATCTCGGGCCAGGAGCCTCTCTTCGTGGAACCCGGCGTCAAGACGGGAATGCCGATTCTCTACGAGGTGCCGCAGGAGGTCGGCGCCGACCGCATCGTCAACGCGATCGCCGCGCACGCCCGGCTCGGAGGTCCCTGCATCGTCGTGGACTTCGGAACGGCGACGACCTTCGACGTCGTGACGGAAAAAGGAGAGTACGCGGGCGGCGTCATCGTCCCGGGCATCTCGGTCTCGGCAGACGCTCTCTTCGAGAAGGCGGCGCGGCTCTGGCGCGTGGAGATCCGGCGTCCGGACCGCGTCATCGGGAAAACGACGGCGGCCTCGATTCAGTCCGGGCTCTACTTCGGTTACCTCTCCCTGGTGGACGGCGTCGTGGATCGGATCGCGCGCGAGCTCGATGCCAGGCCGCGCGTCATCGCGACAGGCGGCCTGGCCGAGCTCTTCGGAGCGGGATCGGAGCGCATCGAGGAGGTGGATCCTCTCCTGACGTTGACCGGGCTACTCCTGATCCATGAGCGAAACCGAGGAGGATAGGGCCTACTACCAGGCGGCCGAGGCGGCTTTCATCCGGCGCCGCGGGACCCCCTTCCTCCTGTCGCCAAGGGATTTCGCGTTGCTCAGGGAGTGGCGCGCCATCGGCGTGCCCATCGAGGCGATCGAGCAGGGAATCGAGGAGGCCTTCTCCCGGCGGGAGGAGCGCTCGGCGGCCGGACGCGTCAACTCGCTTTCCTACTGCCGGGACGCGGTGCTGGAGGCGTGGGAGCGCCGGATCCTGATCTCGGTCGGGCGCGGGGGCCCGGTCCAGGCGGCGGAGCCTGATGTGCCGCGCGCGCTCGAGCAGCTTGGACAACGGCTCCGACAGGTCGCGGACCGGCGGCCGGAGCTCGCTGCTCCTCTCGAATCTGCGCTGCGATCCATCGAGCGGCTGCGGAAGTCGCCCAGGAGCGCCGGGGAGACCGAAGTTTCCCTGGCCAGGCTGGACAGGCGCCTGGCCGGCGCGCTCCACGACGCGCTGTCGGAGACCGAAAGAAAACGCCTTGACGCGGAGGTCGAGGCCTCCCTCGCCAGGGCTCGTATCAGCATGGATGCCGAAGCCGCCGAGAGAACCGCGCACGCGTTGACCCGACGCACCCTCCGAGAGCTCCTCGATCTGCCCCGCCTGACCCTCCTCTGATTTCCCAGGCCGCGGCCGTCCGCCATCGTGTCTCTGCGGCCTTGCGGTCCGGTGGCTCGACTGGGGCTTAGCATTCCTGGAATGCTGCGCCGCGTCACGATCGCCTGCCTGGCGCCCACGGGGGAGGGCGTCTCGAAGACGTCCGACGGCATCGGCTTCGTCGCAGGAGCTCTTCCCGGCGAGGAGGTCGAGGCGCAGGTCCTGGAAGTCCGCAAGAGATTCTGGAAAGGGCGCGCAGAGGCGATCCTGTCGCGCTCCCCGCTGCGCCGAACGGGAGGCCACGCCGAGGGCTGCGCCGGCTGCGACTGGTCGTACTTCGACCTCGGGGCCGCGCTCCGCGCCAAGCGAGATCTCTTCCTGGAGACGATGGAACGGATCGGCGAGCTGCCCGCCGACCTCTTCGCCGGACATGATCCTGGCGGTTCTCCGCGTCCCCTGTCAATCGAGTCTTCTCCGCTCGCCTACCGTTTGCGCGCCCGCTTCCATGTGGCTGGACGCGGCGAGGCCGCGAGCCTCGGCTACTTCGTGCCGCGGACCCACCGCGTGGAATCGGCCGAGAACTGCGAGGCTCTCTCCGACTCGTTGCGCTCGATCCTGCCGGGCCTGCGCGAGGCAATCGCGGCAAGCGGCGCGGCCGTTACGGAGATCGCAACGGTTGAGAACCGCGAAGGCTCCTGCCGGCTCGCGCGCGCCACGCTTCCATCGGGCAGCGACCGGCGCGACGCGAATGGAGTTCTGGAATCCCTCTCCGGCCTCTTCGACGGAGTCGCGGTCGCCGCGGCCGAGGGGCCTGTCCTGGCCAGGAGCGGCGAGCGGCGTCTCTGGATCAGGGTCGGGAATCGCGAGTTTCCGCTGACGGCCGGGACCTTCTTCCAGGGGAACCGGCATCTTCTCGAGCCCCTTTACGCCGCCGTCGCCGCAGAGGCCGAGTCCGCTCCTCCCGGTCGCGCGCTCGATCTCTTCGGCGGCGTCGGGTTCTTCGCCGGGGCGCTTCTGGACGCCGGACGCGAAGTCACGACGGTCGAGGCCGACCATGCGGCCGTCGAGCAAGCACTCGCCGCCAAGAAACGGTGGCGGGCCGAGTCCTGGACGGTCCGGCATGCCGATGCTCTGGCGTTTCTTGGCCAGACCCGGGGTTCCTTCGCCGTCACGGTGGCGGATCCTCCGCGCGCGGGTTTCCCTGCGGCTCTGACCCGGTCCCTCTCTCGCCGGGACTGCGGACTCCTGTTGTACGTCTCCTGCGAGCCGGCGACGCTGGCGCGCGACCTGGCCGCTCTTGTTGCCGGGGGCCTTCACATCCGGAGCGCCTCGCTGTACGATCTCTTTCCCCTCACTCATCGGGTCGAAGCGATCGTGGCGCTTTCCGCCGGCGCGGGGTGATCGAAGCGGCCTCCGGTTCCCGGGCGGCCCCGGCGGCCGCGGCGGCGGCCTGTTTCACCGGCGGGATCCTGCTCGGGGCGCGATCGATGACCGTCTCCGCGGGTCCGGGCGCCCTGGCCGGCTGCTGCCTTCTTCTGCTCGTCTGCCGGACTGCCCGCGGTCGGAGAGGCGCATCCTCGCTCGCCGCTTTCGCGCTCCTCTGGGCGAGCCTCGGTTTCATCCAGGCTCGCGTGCGTATCGTGGTGCCGGCGATCGAGGCCAGGGCCTCGTTCGCGCAGCTCGACCCGCGGCGGGACCGCGCCGTCCGCGTCGAGGGGGTCCTGACGGACTTCTGGAGCGGGACGCCGCCGCACGTTACGGGGCGCCTGCGGGCCGAGCGGCTCTGGATCCACGGAAGCGCGCGGCTCTTTCCGGCGGAGGTGTTCCTCTTCGTGGCAGGAGATCTCTCCGCCGGGCGCGTGGCGGACAGGGGAGACCGCATCGTCGCCGTCGGCCACCTCATCCCGGAGGACCTTCCCGCCTCGACGCGGGACATCGTCATGCCGTGGCCGCAGTACCGACTCTCAATCAAGAGCCCGATACTCATCGAGAGGAGCGGCCGGACGCTGATGTCCTGGCTGACAGTCCCGAACCGATGGCTGCACGCGCGCCTCCCTGCGGCGGGATCGCGCGGGAGCGCCTTCGACCGAGACGTGCGGGGACCGCTCTCGGCCCTCCTCCTCGGGAGAACTTCCGAGCTCGAACGAGGAATGGTCGCTCGGTTCCGGCGCGGCGGCCTCTACCATATGCTCGTGGTCGCCGGTCTCCATGTTGCGCTCGCGTGCGGACTCGCCATGCTCGGCCTGCGCTCCCTTGGCGTCCGAGGAAAGGGGCGCGATGCGGTTTTCCTCGCGATCGTGTTCCTCTTCGTCCTCGTCGGAGGCGGCCACCCGCCGGCCGTGCGCGCGGGGATCGTCTTCGGAATTCACCGCGCGACGCGCCTCCTGGAACGGCCGATCACGAACCTGCAGGCGATCGGGTTGTCGGGATTGATCCTGCTCGGTTTTGACCCCTCGCAGGTCTATTCGATCGGCGCCGTCCTGACGTTTGCCGCGGTGCTCGGCATCGCGCTCCTGACAGCTCCCATCCGGGCGCTCCTGCCCGAGCGACCTCGCGAGCTCTTCTCCGGCCTCGCCGCGGCCTTCGCGGCGCAGTCGGCGACCGCTCCGGTCCTCCTCTGGCGGTTCAACGTCGTGGCGGCCGGCGCCTGGCTGACGGCCCCGCTGGCGATCCCTCTTCTCGGAGGCATGATCGCGCTCGGCGCGGGATTGCTGCTCTTCTACGCCGCCGGCTGGGCTCCGCCGCCGCTCGTCGGCCTCTTTGCGCTGGGAGCGCGCGCGATGGACCTTCTCGCCGACGGGGCCGCCGGCGCCTCCTTCCTGAGGCCGACTCCGCCTCTCCCCGCGGTGATCGCTGTCTCCGCTCTCACGGCCGCCGGCGTCTTTGCCCCCCGGCGGCTTGCCGCCGCGGCTTTCCTGTGCGCGGTCGTTCTCTTCCTCGTTCTCGCATTGCGGCCGGGTCCACCGGGGCCGTCAAGGGGTTTCCGGTTCGAGGCCCTCGATGTGGGGCAGGGGGATGCCCTGCTTCTGCGTTGGCGCCGGCACGCTATCCTCGTGGACGGCGGAGGCCCCTTCGATCTCGACCGGCGCGACTTCGGTAGAACGCGCCTGCTCCCGAAG
>DATIRW010000018.1:0-26662 GCA_035469365.1 Thermoanaerobaculia bacterium | reverse complement strand
CTTCGGGAGCGCGGCCACGATGACCGTCGAGCGTGCGGGACGGTGGTCGCCGAAACGGCGGGCATAGACGGCGTTCATCGCGGGAAAGTCCTCCGCCCGGACGAGGAAAACCGTGGTCTTCAAGACGTCAGTCCAGGCGAGCCCCGCGGACTTCAAGACCGCTTCCAGGTTGTCGAGCACCCGCTGGGTCGCGGCTTCGATGTCTCCGCGGACGAGCTCGCCGCCGGCCGGATCGAGCGGAATCTGCCCCGAACAGAAGAGGAATCCTCCCTCGACGACTCCCTGCGAGTAGGGCCCGATCGCTCTGGGAGCGCCATCGGTGGCAAGGAATTTCATCGTCCCTCCTTCGCCGCCGTCTCCCGGCTGTTGATTGCCGCCTCCGGCTTCCCGTCGGGCTCGAGGATCCCGATAAAAGGGAGATTCCGGTAGGACTCGGCGAAATCCAGGCCGTAGCCGACGACGAAATGGTCGTCTATCGTGAAGCCCAGGTAGTCCACCGGGATGTTCTCGTTTCCCGGGATCCTCTTCTTGAGCAGGGCGCAGATCTTGACGGACTTGGGGTGGCGCGTGCCCAGGATCTCGATGATCTTGTTCAGGGTCCGGCCGGTGTCCACGATGTCCTCGACGATGACGACTTCCCGGCCGGCGACGTCGGTCGAGAGATCCCGCACGAGCTGGACGTTGCCCGAGGACTTCGTCCCCGATCCGTAGGACGAGACCTGGAGAAAGTCGAGCGAGACGGGCGTTTTGAGCCTCTTGGCGAGGTCGCAGAGGAAGAAGACGGAGCCCTTGAGGATCCCGACGAGGAGGACGGGGCGGCCGTTCTGATCGCGGTCCATTTCGGAAGCGATCCGGGAGATCCCTCCCTCCAGCGTCGCGGTGTCAATGAGTGTCCGGCCGAGTTTCATGGATGCCGCTAAGAGAGGGATCCGGAGCCGGCCTCCGGAGATAGAATCACGAACCAGATTGTCATTTCCATGTCGACGGAATCACAAACTCTCCAGCGAGACTATATCCGGCTCACGGAGCGGTTCAAGGCGCTCTCCACCTTCGATCAGTTTCTCCAGGGGATTCACAGGGCGTTCCTCCCGGTGCGCAGCGCACCCGCGGCTGATCTCGAGCCGCTCTACGACGAGTTGAAGCGGCTCTCCGGGGCGGGCCTCCCGGACGCGGAAAAGCCGACGGCGTCGGCTCTGCGCAATCTGGAGGCGAAGCTCGACGCCGCCGCGGCCCAGCTCCGCGAGGCCGACATTTCGTTGTCGCCTTCTCTGGCCCGCCGGTACTTCGAGAGGGTCCGTCCCTCCGACCCGAGGATTCCCTTCTACCTCCTCCGCTTCTACGCGTCGTACTCGCAGACCGACGAGGACCTGCTGGACAAGGTGGACTACCTCGCGACCGTCGTGGCCGCCGGAAGCCCGGATCCGGAGGGATCCCGTTCGAGGCCGCGCGCCGAGGTCCGCAAGCTCTTCGACGCGGTGCTCGCGGACGCGGCCTGGCCGCGCATCGACGACGACACCGCGGCCGAGATCGCGCGCGCCTTCGACGAGCTCGCCTCGCAAATCGCGTCCTCGTCCGGGTTTGGAAACCTCACCGAGGAGGGTTGGATCGAGAGCCTGCGGAACTTCAAGCGGCAGGTCAGCCGCGGGCTGGCGCACCCGGAGATCCTCACGTCCGTGGCCCTCTGCAACGTTACGGCGCGCGCCGCCTTCCGGCGCCTCTACGAGAGGGAGGAGCGAATCCTGCGGGAGGCCGCGCATCGGATCGACGAGCTCGAGCAGCGCTCCTCCTCCAGGGAACTGGAGGACGCGGCGGCGCTTCGACTGTTCCAAGAGTCCCGCCGCGAGTTTGAGCGGCAGGTGGCGGAAGGCTCGGTCCGCTGGCGGCAACTCCTGGAAGTGCGGCAGGCGGCGGCGGAGGCGCTCAAGATACTCGGCCTGTCTGAGCCCGGCGCCGAAGACGAGACCGCCACGGAGGCCACGGCGGAGCTCGGCGGCCTGGAAGATGCCTTCTGGGGCCCCTGCATTGGACGGGTGCTCACCGCCCTCGGGGATAGCACCTCCGGCGCGGCCGAGGAGTCGGGGACGCAGTGGAAGCTCGAAACCTGGGAGACGGATGCCGCGCGACGTTTGATCCGGGGCGAGAACCTCTCGAAGGGGGACCGCGCCGTGCTGTCCGCCGCGGCGCTGCGAATCAAGGCCGAGGGGGAAGCGGAATCGGCGCTCCCGTTCACGGGCTCCGGGATTCCGGCCGATCTTCTGCAGGAGGCCCGCGAGACGATTGCCCGTGCGCTGGAGATCGATCGCGCGTTCGCAGGGCTCGCCGGCAGCGTCCAATCCTCCGATGAGTCGGGCGAGCAGGTGCGCCGCTGGACGCGCACGCGGATGCGACTGCTCCACGCGACCTCCGCTCTCTGGCTCGCGCTCGACGGCAAATGACGGAGCCGAGGGAGCCGTCCAGGGTCTGAGGTCCAGGGTCTGGCTCGGGGACCTCCAGACTTTAGACATTAGACGTCCCTTTCGACCATACTTCCCGGCCGAATGGACGAGACACCCCAAGAACCGCCGACGCCGCAGGAGGGTCATGCAGAGGCCGACCTCGTCCAGAACCGATTGAACAATCTCGGGCGGATCCGCGAGATTGCGGACATCTACCCGTTCGGATATCCGCTGACCGATTCGGTCTCCGAAATCGTCAGCCGGTTCCGGGAGACGTCGGCGCAGGACCTGGAGAAGGTCGCGGCGACGGTCAGGACAGCCGGCCGGCTCCTGGCCCAGCGAAACCAGGGGAAGGCCGGGTTTCTCGATCTGTCCGATGGGTCTTCGAGGCTCCAGGTCTACGTGCGCAAGGATACGGTCGGGGAGCAGGGCTGGGAGCTCTACCGCGCCCTGGACCTGGGCGACTGGATCGGTGTCGCGGGAGAAGCCTTCCGCACGCGCACCGGAGAGCTGTCGATCAAGGCGCGCCAGTTGACCTTCCTCGCCAAGTGCCTCCGCCCGCTGCCGGAGAAGTGGCATGGCCTGAAAGACGTCGAGCGGCGCTACCGGGAGAGGTATCTCGATCTGGCCGTCAATCCCGAGTCGCGCGCCGTCTTCGAGAAACGGGCGGCGATCATCCGCTTCCTCCGAAACTTCCTCGATGCCCGCGGATACCTCGAGGTCGAGACGCCGATGATGCAACCGATCCCGGGAGGGGCGCTCGCCCGGCCTTTCGTAACGCACCACAACGCCCTGGATCTCGAGCTGTTTCTGCGAATCGTTCCCGAGCTGTATCTAAAACGGCTCGTGGTGGGGGGCGTGCCGCGCGTTTACGAGATCAACCGGAACTTCAGAAACGAAGGCATCTCGACGCAGCACAACCCGGAGTTCACAATGCTCGAGTTCTACGAGGCTTACTCCCGCGCGGACAACTTGATGGCGCTGACCGAGGAAATGCTTTCGACGCTTGTGCGGGACGTGACCGGAACCTTCCAGACGGCTTGGGGCGGCGAGACGATCAACTGGGAGCCGCCGTACCGGCGTGTCACGATGCGGCAGGCGGTGCTGGAGGCGACGCGCGCGGACCCGCGCGGCCCGGTCACGGACGCCGAGCTTTCCGACCCGGCGGGGCTGCTCGCGGCCGCGCGGCGATTCGGCGTGGAGAAGCCCGAGCGTTTCGCCGGCAAGAAGGGCAAGCTCCTGGCGGAGCTCTTCGAGGCCGTGGCCGAGTCCCGGTTCGTTCAGCCGACCTTTCTGCACGAGTTTCCGACGGAGATCTCGCCGCTGTCCAAACAGGACCCGAAGGACCCGGAATGGGTTGACCGCTTCGAGCTTTACGTGGCGGGAATGGAAATCGCCAACGGATTCTCCGAGTTAAACGACCCCGTGGAGCAGGAGGCGCGGTTTCGCGGGCAGGCCCGCGAGCGGGAAGAGGGAGACCTCGAAGCCCCCCCCTTCGACAGCGATTACGTGGAGGCCCTGCGCTACGGCATGCCCCCGACGGCGGGCGAAGGCCTGGGTATCGACCGCCTGACGATGCTCTTGACGGACAGGCACTCGATCCGGGACGTCATTCTCTTTCCGCTCCTGAGACCCAAGTCGTGAGCCGGAAGACCCGAGACGGAAGAGCGAAGACGAACGAAGCCCCGACTCGCCTCCCGTCTCCCGACGACCCTCTCCCGCGCCTTCGATGAGTTACGAGACCTTCATCGCGTTGCGTTACCTGGCGTCCTCGCGCAAGCGGGCGCACGTCGCTCTGATCTCCACCATCTCGATCCTCGGCCTTGCCGTCGGCGTCGCCGCGTTGATCATCTCGCTCGCCCTCCTTTCGGGGTTCCAGGACAAGATTCGGGCGCAGATGGCTTTGCGTTCTCCGCACCTGGTCGTCTCGCCGGTGCGCGGCGACCGTCTCGACGATCCTCAGCTGGTCGCCAGGACCCTCGCCGCTCTGCCGGGCGTCCTCTCCGCCGGCCCGGTTATCGAAGGGCGAGGATGGCTCTGCGACTCCTCGGGAAGGAACGGCGTGCCCGTGCGCTACCGCAATGTCTCCGAGGGGCCGCTGCGGCTCTCCGGCGAAGGAGCCCCGCCGGCCCGCGTCTCGAGCGCGGCCGCCTCGCGCATCGGCGCGGAGACGGGAGGGTTGCTCCGCGTGCTCTCATCGCGCTCGAGACTCTCGCCCCTGGGACCCATCCCGATTGCCGTCCTGGTCCGTGTCGCCGCAATCCGCCGCGGCAGCGCCCTCGAGAAGGCTGCGGATCTGGAGGTCCCTGAGCCGACAGCGAGGCTCCTGGCCGGCCTCGCTTCCGGCGCGCAGGCCTACGAGGCGCGGCTCTCCGACCCGAACTCCGCGGACGCCGCGGCGCGCATTGCTTCGGTCCGGCTCCCGGCCGCTTACCGCGTCCGGACGTGGCGGGAATTGAACGCGCCCCTCTCCTTCGCTCTGCGCCTGGAGAAGTCCGTCATCTTCGCGACGATCGCCCTCGTCATCGTCGTCGCGGCGTTGAACGTCGTCTCGAATATCGCGCTCCTCGTCGTCGAGAAAAAGCGGGACCTGGGAGTTCTCGTTTCTCTGGGAGCTCTGCCGGGTTCGCTGGCGAAGATCTACCTGACGCTGGGCGGAGTGATCGGCGGCCTCGGCACCGTCGCCGGAATCCTCGTGGGCGTCGTGGCGTCGTTGCTGCTCGACAGGTTCCACGTTGTTCCGCTTCCGGCCGACGTGTATCTGCTCTCGCACGTACCCTTCGCGGTGCATCCGCGCGAGGTCTTCCTCGTCACCCTGTTCGCGCTCGCGACGGCGGTCGCCGCCGCTGTCCTGCCGGCTCGGGCCGCGGCGCGCATCGCGCCCGGCGAGGCGATACGGCTCTCGAGATGATCGTCCAAAGTCCAAAGTCCAAAGTCCAAAGGAGAAGATCTTCTGAACGTTTACCTTGGACCTTGGACCTTGGACCTTGGACCTGATCGCCATGCTGGCAGTAAGAGCCGAGAATCTCTCGAAGACCTATGCCGGTGAGGGGGCGCCGGTCACCGTTTTTTCGAGCCTGTCGTTTGAATTGCGGGAAGGGGTCTTCGCGGCGGTGATGGGGCCCTCCGGAGTGGGGAAGTCCACGCTGTTGCATCTGCTCGGAGGGATCGACAGCCCCGATGCGGGGAGGGTGGAAGTCTTCGGGCAGGCGCTCGAGGAGCTCCCGCCGCGGGAGCGCGCACGGTTCCGCAACGACCGCATCGGCTTTGTCTTTCAGTTCCACCATCTGCTGCCGGAGTTCACGGCCGAGGAAAACGTCGCCTTCCCCCATCGCATCGCGGGGGAGTCCGCCGGCGAGGCGCGCCGGCGCGCGGCCGCGATGCTCGATCGCGTCGGCCTGCTCGAGCGGCGCGATCACCGCCCGCGCGCTCTGTCGGGCGGAGAGCAGCAGCGCGTCGCGATCGCGCGCGCCCTCGCGCGCGCCCCGAGCCTCCTGCTGGCGGACGAGCCGACGGGCAACCTCGACGCCGATTCGTCCGGCGCCGTCTTCGATCTGCTCGAAGAGCTCCATCGCGAGCGAGGGATGACGACCATTCTCGTCACGCACAACCCCGATCTCGCAAGTCGCTGTGATACCATCTACTTGATGTCGCGGGAAGGAATCTCGCCCGCGCCGGGTTCTTCCGGCGGGATTTAGACCGATCAATGGAGCGGACCCGGAACCCCTGCAATGTTTGAGAAATACAACGAGAAAGCGCGGCGCGCCCTCTTCTTCGCGCGCTATGAAGCCTCCAAGCTCGGGTCCAAGGTGATCGAGTCCGAGCACCTTCTGCTCGGCATCCTCCGCGAGGGAGAGGACATCATCAAGGAGATCTTCTCCCGCTTCAACGTCAAGCCCGAGGAGGTTCGCCGCGAGATCGAGGGAGACCGCATCTTCGTCGAGCGGATCTCCTCGACGGCCGAGCTACCGCTCTCGGAGGAATCCAAGAAGATCCTCGCCTACGCCTCGCACGAGGCGGAGTCCATGATGCACCCGTACGTGGGGACCGAGCACCTGCTCATCGGCCTGCTCCGCGTGGACGGCTGCGTGGCGGGACGCCTGCTGACCGCCCGCGGATTCAACCTGTACGGCGTGCGGGAGGAGACGATCTCGCTGATCAAGGAGCGGGAGGTCTCCAAGCAGAAGAAGGAGCTCCCGTTCCTCGCCGAGTACAGCCGCGACCTGACGCAGCTCGCCGTCTCCGGGTCCTTCGATCCGTTGATCGGCCGGGAGAAGGAGGTCGAGCGGATCATCCAGATCCTCTCGCGCCGCACCAAGAACAACCCGATCCTGCTCGGGGAGCCGGGCGTCGGCAAGACGGCCATCATCGAAGGCCTCGCGACCCGGATCGTGGAAGGCGCGGTGCCGATTTTCCTGGCGCAGAAAAAGATCCTGGCGCTCGACCTGTCGCTGATCGTGGCCGGCACGAAGTACCGCGGTCAGTTCGAGGAGAGACTGAAGGGGATCATCCGGGAACTGCGGGAGAACCCGGACTTGATCATCTTCATCGACGAGATTCACTCGCTGATCGGCGCGGGCTCGGCCGAGGGGTCGCTCGACGCGGCCAATATCCTGAAGCCGGCCCTCTCCCGGGGCGAGGTCTCCTGCATCGGGGCGACGACGCTCAAGGAGTACCGCAAGTACATCGAGAAGGACAGGAGCCTCCTGCGCCGCTTCCAGGCGATCCAGGTGACGGCTCCGACCGAGCTCGAGACGTTCGAGATCCTGGAGGGAGTCAAGGACCGTTACGAGCAGTTCCACAAGGTGCGGTACCTGCCCGAGGCGATCCGGACCGCGGTGTACCAGTCCAACCGCTACATCACCGACCGCTTCTTTCCGGACAAGGCGATCGACCTCTTGGACGAGGCCGGAGCCAAGGTGAAGTTGAAGCGCGTCGCCGACACGCAGAACCTGCGCAAGCTCGAGATCGAGACGCGCCAGATCGTCAAGGAGATGAAGAAAGCGATCTCGGACAAGGACTTCGAAAAGGCCGTCTTCCTTCGCGAGCGCGAGATCGAGCTGAAGGAAGAGATCGAGAGGACGAAGGCGCAGACGGCCGAGCGGAGCGAGGCCACGCAGGAGGTCACGCGCAGGGACATCGAGGAGATCATCTCCTCCTGGACGGGCATCCCGGTCGCCTCGCTCGCGATGGAGGAGGCGGAGAAGCTCCTCCACATGGAGGACGCGCTGCGCCGCCGCATCGTCGGCCAGGAGGCGGCCGTCATCGGCGTCTCGAAGGCCATCCGGCGGTCGCGCCTTGGCGTCAATAACCCCAACCGGCCGATGGGCTCCTTCATCTTCCTGGGCCCTTCGGGTGTGGGGAAGACGGAGGTCGCCCGGCGCCTCGCCGAGTTCCTGTTCGAGAGCCAGAAGGCGCTCGTGCGTTTCGACATGTCGGAGTACATGGAGAAGCACGCGGTCTCCAAGCTCATCGGCTCGCCGCCGGGCTACGTGGGGCACGAGGACGGCGGGCAGCTGACCGAGCGGATCCGCCGCAATCCCTACAGCGTCATCCTCTTCGACGAGATCGAGAAGGCCCACCCGGACATCGCCAACCTGCTGCTCCAGATCCTGGAGGACGGCATCCTGACGGACGCCTACGGGAACATCGTGGACTTCAAGAACACGCTCATCATCATGACGTCGAATATCGGGACGAAGCATCTCGTCAATCGCTCTCGAGTGGGCTTCGGCGGATCGCGCGAGATCCAGAGCAACAAGGAGCTCGAGGACCTCGTCTTGAGAGAGCTCAAGAAGGACTTCTCTCCCGAATTCATCAACCGGATCGACGAGACGATCGTGTTTCACCCGCTGGGACGCGTGGAGCTCGCGAAGATCTGCCGGCTCCTGATCGACGACGTCAATACGACGCTCGCTCCCAAGGGAGCGGTCCTAGACGTGGACGACGCCGCGGTCGAGTGGCTTCTCGAGCAGAGCGGCGACGACCCCAACATGGGCGCCCGTCCGCTGCGCCGCACCATCCAGAAGCACGTGGAGGACCCCGTGTCGGAGATCCTGATCGCCGCCCGCGACGAGAAGCTCGAGACGATCGAGGTCCGCGTCGGGCCGGAGGGGCTCACGGTCATCGCTCGTGAGCCCGAGCCGATCGTTCAGTAAGCGGCCTGCGCCTGCGGGTCCGGGTGGGAACAAGTGAGGCCCGTGCCGCGTTCGGGACCCGCAGCGGCATGAACTTTCTCCACTGGAACTTCCCGCCGGGACTCCTGCCCGGGCGCTGCGAAGACGGCGGGACGCAGCCGTGAGGCTTCGCGTCGTGGCGGCGGCGTCCCTGACGGCTTTCTTCCTCTGTGCGGCCATCGCCTCGAGCCAGGCGCCGGCCGTCTCGCCGCCGCCTCCCGCCGCGCCGACGCCGGCTCCCTCACCCATTCCCTCCGCCGCCGGGGCGGCCGCGCCGAAGGAGAAGATCGTCGGGATCCGGGTCGTGGGCTACCAGACGGTTTCTCCCGACACGATTGCCCACTACCTGGGAGTCAAGGTCGGCGATCCCTACGATCCCGACAAGATCCGCGAGAACTTCCAGACCCTCTGGGACGTGGGCCTCCTCGAGAACGTGTCGATCGAAGCGGAGAGCGCGGCCGGCGGCGTCACGCTCATCGTGACGATCGAGGAGCGGCCGACCGTCAAGGACGTGGACTTCACGGGAAACAAGAAGTTCTCCAACACGCAGCTCAAGGACCATTTGAAGGAAGCGAAGATCGAAATCCGCGTGGGAGCGCCGCTGTCCTTGCGCGAGATCGCGAAGGTTCGCGCGTCGATCGCCGACTACTACAGCGAGAACGGCTACCGCAGCGCCACGGTGGATTTCCGCGTCGAGGACGTCTCCAGGACGGAGAAGAAGATCGTGTTCGTCATCGACGAGGGGGACAAGATCAAGATCGCCTCCATCAAGTTCGAGGGAAACCACGTCTTCTCACAGCAGACCCTTCGCAACGCAATGTCCAAGACGAAGGTCAACACGTGGTGGAGATTTCTCTCGGAGACGAGCACGACGTACAGCCAGGCCAACTACGACGCGGACGTCGAGAGCATCAAGGGCCTCTACCATTCGAAGGGGTACAAGGACGTCGTCGTCAAGGACCCGGTCCTGAACGTTTTCATCAAGAATCCGAAGGCGGCGGCGAAGAAGCAGAAGAAGAACGTGCGGATCACCGTTCCCCTGGTCGAAGGGGATCAGTTCTTCATCGGGCAGATCCAGATCCTGAAAGTGGACCAGACCGGGCAGGCGGAAGAGTCGGCCGCGACCGCTCCGCTGGTCGTCCCCCGGGAGATCCTGATGAAGCAGTTCCGGGACCTTCCGCCGGGAGCCGTTCTCAACCGCGACTACCTGATCGAGGCACTTTCGAGTATCGAGGCGAGGTACAAGTCGCTCGGATACATCTACTGGTTCGCAGACCCTGCGTATCGCGATGTCGGCAATCACCGGGTGGACGTGGACCTGAAGCTCTTCGAAGGAGACAAGTTCTATCTCGGCCACCTGGAAGTCACGGGCAACACGACCACGCGCGACAAGGTGATCCGGCGGGAGTTCGCCCTCGACGAAGGCGACGTGATGAACATGGAGGCCGTGAAGAAGAGCCTCCAGAAACTCCAGCAGCTCGGCTACTTCAAGGTCAACGAGGAGCCCGAGTTCGCGGTGCGCGGGGCCGAGAAGAAGGTCGATCTGACGCTCAAGGGAACGGAGACCTCGAGGAACGAGATCCAGTTCGGCGCCGGTTACTCGGCCCTGGACGGATTCTTCGGACAGTTCTCCTTTCAGACCCGCAACTTCATGGGACGCGGCGAGACGCTCGGCCTGTCGGGGCAGCTCGGAAAGGTCTCCGACTATTACAACCTCTCGTACACGATCCCCTGGTTCATGGACCGCAACCAGTCGGTCGGAGCGTCCCTCTACAGCAACAACGTCAACTACCTGAACATCGACGAGCGGCGGAGGGGAGGGAACACGTTCTTCGGCAGGGGTCTCGGGCTCTTCGACAGCTGGTCCGTCCTCTACCAGTACGAGAACGTGAAGGCGAACTTCCCCGTCCGGGGCGCCCAGATTCCTCCGGGCCAGCCCATTCCGCCCACCAAGTTCACGGAAGTCCTGGGGACGACGTCGTCCATCACTCCGGGATACCGCTACGACAGCCGCAATGATCCCTTCGATCCGAACCAGGGATTCCGCTACTTCACGACCGTTCAGCTGGCCGGAACCGCGATCGGCGGAACGGACAGCTTCATCAAGCCCCTGCTGGGCACGTCGAGATACTTCCCGCTCCGGTGGCCGCGCCATACCTACCTGGCCGCGAACCTGGAGGGGGGATGGGTCACCACTTACGGAGGCAAGCCGATCCCGATCTTCGAACGGTTCCAGATCGGCGGCGAGCAGAGCCTTCGGGGCTTCCGGGCCGGAGCGGTCCTGCCCCTGCATGACAACAACCAGGTCTTTACGGACGAACTCGGGCGCATTCTCGGCGGGAACAAGTACTTCGTCTTCAACCTCGAGTACGTGTTCCTCACGGTCGGACCGGCCAAGCTCCTCACGTTTGGCGATATCGGAAACGTCTACCACGAGACCCAGCCCTTCGATCTGTCGAGAGTCCGTACGTCGGTGGGCATGGAGATGCGCATCTTCCTGCCGATCTTCCAGGCGCCGCTGCGCTTCATCTATTCGTGGAACCTCCACCCGATCACTCCGATCGACCAGTTCGGCTTTCCGATCAACAGCCTGAGCGAGCGCAAGTCCGGCTTCGACTTCTCGATCGGAAGAACGTTTTGAGGAAGTCCAGTCGAGAGTCAGGAGTCTAGAGTTCAGGTCCCGGAGGCGCGTCCGCCCCATTCTCGACTCTCGACGCTGGGACTCCCGACTCTCGACTTTGCGCTCCTGGCCGCAGGAATGCCCGATTCGGACGCCCTGTTATCGAGGCCCTGGGATTTGCTAGTATTGTCGGCTTCGCACTAAAGGAGATGGAATGAAACGCTTCGTGCTCTCGATCCTGGCGGCCGGTGTCGGGGCGGCCATGGCGGCTCAGACTGCGGCGCCCTCGCCGGCCGCGCCGTCGGGATCGGCCGCGGCGGGCATCGCGATCATCGACGCCCAGAAGCTGGCGCTGGAATCGGCTCCCGGCAAGGAGGCCTACAACCGCCTGCAGAAGCTCTCGGCCCAGAAGAAAGAGGACCTCGACAAGGTCGAGAAGGAAGCCCGGGATCTGGTCCAGAAGCTCACCGACCAGGGCTCCTCGATGCCGGCGGACAAGCTCGAGGCGCTCCAGAAGCAGGCCGACGACAAGCAGAAGACCTGGAAACGGATGCAGGAGGACGCCCAGAAGGACCTGCAGGAAGCCGAGCGCAAGGAGATGGCCGCCCTGGAGAGCCGCATCGGCCCTATCGTGAAGGAGTACTTCAAGGAGAGGCGGTTCGCGGTCGTGCTGGACTCTCGCGCCGGCATCATGTACGCGGACGAGGCCATCAACGTGACCGATGAGGTCCTGAAGCGCATCAACACGAGCGTGGCCCTGCCGCAGCCCAAATCCGCGGAGGCGCCGAAGACGCAGGCGGGGGCGCCGGCGCAGAAGCAGGCGGCCCCGGCCGTCAAGCCGACACCGGCCACGAAGAAGCCGTCGTAACCGTCGCTCCGCGCTCGCCCGGGATCTGCGCCCTGCGGGCGCACCGGCGAGCGGCTTGGCCGGATCCGGCCTCGACCGCTCGCCTGATCCCGTGCAAACGCTTCGCTCCCGCGGCGCGAGGCTCCTCCTTCGATTACCTCAGGAGACTCCTCGCGCCGCGACCGGGGCAGGCACGACCTGGGCCCGATTCGTGGCAGGACTGGGGAAAGAGGACGGACGGGGCGGCGTCGGGTACTATCCGTCCCCGGTGAAAGTGAAAAGAGCCATTCGGGTCGCGTCCGGGCGCCGCCGTACCTCCAGGCCGGTCTCCGCCGGGTCCTTTACGCTCGCTCAGGTCGCCGCAGCCGTCGGAGGACGAGTGCATGGCGACAGTTCCGTGCGCCTGTCCGGCGTTCAGGGTCTGGATCGGGCCGGGCCCGGGGACCTGTCCTGGGTGGCAGACCGGCGCCGCGCGCGCGAGGCCGCAAAGAGTCGCGCCGGAGCGCTCGTCGTCGCTTCCGAAGAGGATGCCGGCGGCAAGCCGGCGGTCGTCGTTTCCTCTCCGACGCTCGCTCTGGCAGCATGGCTGGAAATCCTCCTGCCTGCCACCGCCATCCGGCGGGGAATCTCCCGGAGCGCGCACGTCCATTCCTCGGCCTCGCTCGGACGAGGCGTCTCGGTGGCGGCGGGCGCGACCGTGGAGGCGGGGGCGGTCGTCGGCGCGCGCACCGTTCTTTCGGCCGGGACCTTCGTCGGGCGGGATGCCGTCGTCGGCGAAGACTGCTACCTTCATCCCAACGCCGCCGTCCTCGAGCGCTGTTCCATCGGCGCCCGCTGCATCCTTCAGCCCGGGGCCGTGGTGGGCTCGGACGGGTTCGGGTACGTCTGGGACGGCTCGCGGCAACGTAAGATCCCGCAAAAGGGAATCGTCCGGGTCGAGGACGACGTCGAGATCGGTGCCAACGCCGCGATCGACCGCGCCACGCTCGGGGAGACGGTCATCGGCCGCGGGACCAAGATCGACAATCTGGTCCAGGTGGGCCACAACGTCGTCGTGGGAGACGACTCGCTTCTCTGCGGGCAGGCGGGGGTCGCCGGCTCCTGCCGGCTGGGACGGCGGGTCACGCTGGCGGGGCAGGCGGGGATCGGCGACCACGCCACGATCGAGGACGGGGCGACCGTCACGGCGCAGGGAGGAATCGTCAGCAGGGGCGTCGTCCCCGCGGGCGCCGTGGTCTCGGGGATGCCGGCGGCGCCTCACCGTGAGTTCCTCAAGCGAGCGGCGCTCGTCGCGAGGCTGCCGGAACTGACCCGCCGCCTCGAGGAAGTCGAGAGAAAGCTCGCGGGCCTCCGAAAAGGAGAGTAACCGTGGAAATCGGAATCGCGGAAATCCTGAAGATCCTCCCGCACCGTTACCCGTTCCTCCTCGTGGACCGGATCCTGGAGCTCGAGAAGGGAAAGCGGATCGTCGGAATCAAGAACGTGACGTTCAACGAGGAGTTCTTCCAGGGACACTTCCCCGGCAACCCGGTCATGCCCGGGGTCCTCATCGTGGAGGCGATGGCGCAGGTCGCGGCGATCGGCCTCATGGGCGTGGTCCCGGAGCACGAGAGGAAGCTCCTGTACCTGTCGGCGGTGGATCGCTGCAAGTTCCGCCGGCCTGTCCTGCCGGGCGACCAGCTCCGCATCGAGGCGGAGATCGTCAACCTGAAGACCCGCGTGTGCAAGTGCAAGGCGGTCGCGACTGTCAACGGGGCGGTCTGCGCCGAGGCGGAGCTGCTCTCGACCCTCGTGGACCGGCCATGACGGTGGCGGTCCATCCCACGGCGATCGTCTCACCCGAGGCGCGCCTTTCCGAGGGAGTCGAGATCGGCCCCTACGCGGTCGTCGGAGCGGACGTCGTGATCGGCGCGAGGACGCGTGTTGGCGCGCACGCCTCGATCGAGGGACCGACGGTCCTGGGGGAAGAGAACCGCGTCTTTCCGCACGCGGTCCTGGGTTTCGATCCTCAGGACCTGAAGTACCGCGGCGAGAAGACCCGCCTGACCGTCGGCTCCCGGAACATTTTCCGCGAGTTTTCGACTGTCCATCGCGGAACCGTGACCGGGCACGGCGAGACGGTCATCGGCGACGAGAACCTGTTCATGTCTTACAGCCACGTTGCGCACGACTGTCGCGTCGGGTCGTTTACGGTCTTCGCCAACTCCGCGTCGCTCGCGGGACATGTGGACGTCGGAGATCGCGTCGTGCTCGGCGCCTTCGTGGGGGCTCACCAGTTCATCCGGATCGGGCAGTACGCGTTCGTCGGAGCATACGCGCAGCTGCGCCAGGACGTGCTGCCGTTTTGCAAGACCGAAGGCATCGAGGCGAAGACCTTCGGATTGAACCGCATCGGCCTTCAACGCCTCGGGTTCACGGAGGAGAGGCTCAAAACGCTCGAGCGCGCCCACCGGCTCCTGGTCAAGTCCAAGCTCAACACGACACAGGCGCTGGAGAAGATTGAAGCCGAGCTCCCCGGCCACGAGGACGTCGCGTACCTCGTCCGGTTCATCAAGGAGAGCAGGCGGGGCTTCCACCGATGATCCGTCTGGCTGTCGTTGGAGTGGGCCACTTCGGGCGGCACCACGCGCGGGTCGCCGCGTCCCTTCCCGGCGTGAAGCTTGTGGGAATCCACGATCGCAATCCCGAGCGCGCCAGCGAGGTCGCCCGGGAGTTTGGCCTGCGAGTCCTGCCGAACCTGGAGGCGGTCGTGCAGGAGGCGCAGGCGGCGATCGTCGCGACGCCGACGGTGAGCCACGCGGAGGTCTCCGCCTTCCTCCTGGAGCGGGGACTGGATGTGCTGGTCGAGAAACCCATCACGGCGAGCCTCCGCGAGGCGGACGGCCTGCTGGCGCTCTCCCGGGCGAAGGGACGAATCCTGCAGGTGGGGCACCTCGAGCGCTACAACCCCGCTGTCCAAGCCGTGCTTTCGGCCGTCCGCGCACCGCTCTTCATCGAGGTCCATCGCCTCGGTGTCTTTACCCGCCGGAGCCTGGACGTGGACGTCGTGCTGGATCTCATGATTCACGACCTCCAGATCGTTCAGTGTCTGGCGGGCGGACGACCCGTGGAGATCCGGGCTGCCGGGGTGTCCGTGCTGTCCCCCCGGCTCGACATCGCCAACGCGCGGATATCCTTCGAGGGAGGGTGCGTGGCGAACCTGACTGCCTCACGGATCTCCGCCAAGAAGGTCCGAAAGCTGCGGGTGTTTGCGCCCGCCATGTACGTGTCGGTGGACATGCAGAGCCGGACGGTCAAGACGTACCGGCTCTCGCGAGAGAACGGCGAGCCGGCGGTCGTCACGGCCGAAGTCCCCGTCGGCCCGGAAGAGCCGCTCGCGCTGGAGATCGCCGATTTCGCCCGGGCCTCCCGGCTGCGCCAGCGGCCCCTGGTGCCGGGGGAAGCGGGCCGCGAAGCGCTCGCGCTCGCGAAAGAAGTCCTCGAGGCGATTGAGCGCCACCGTCTTGTGAGGGAAGGAGCGGGGGCGTGACGGCGGGCCGGGCTCGAGTTGGACTGATCGGCGGCAGCGGCGTCTATGACCTGACGGGCCTCGAGGACACGCGCGAAGAGAAGCTCGAGACCCCTTTCGGCCGGCCTTCCGATTCCTACTTCATGGGGAGTCTCGGGGGAGTTCCGGTGGCGTTCTTCTCGCGCCACGGCCGCGGGCATCGCTACGGCCCGACGGACATCAACTACCGAGCCAACATCTGCGGGTTCAAGATCCTCGGCTGCGACGCGATCCTATCGGTGTCGGCGGTCGGGAGTCTCAAGGAGGAGTACGCGCCGCGGCACGCCGTCGTTCCCGGTCAGTTTATCGATCGCACGCGACATCGCCCCGACACGTTCTTCGGCGAGGGCGTCGTCGCTCACATCGCCTTTGCGGACCCGGTGTGCCCGGCCCTTTCCGCCGTTCTCGAGACGAGCGCGCGGGACTGCGGGCTGACCGTTCACAGGGGCGGAACGTACGTCTGCATGGAGGGCCCCCAGTTCTCCACGCGGGCCGAAGCCCTCCTCTACCGCGGCTGGGGAGCGGATGTCGTTGGGATGACGAACCTCACGGAGGCGAAGCTCGCGCGCGAGGCGGAGATGTGTTACGCGCCGCTGGCGCTCGTGACCGACTACGACTGCTGGCGGGAGGGGACGGTTGCCGTCTCGGTCGAAACGATCCTCGAGATCCTCACGGAGAATGCGGCTGCAGCGCGGCGCAGCCTGCGGCAAGCCGTCCCCCGCGTGGACCCGTACCGGGCCTGCTCCTGCCGCGACGCCCTCCGCGACGCCATCCTGACCGACCGCTCCGCCATCCCCGAAGCAACGAAGGAGAAGCTGCGCCCCATCGCCGGACGCTACCTGTGACGCGATGGGCCTCGGGGCGGGTGGTCGTCACGGGGTCGGTGGCCTTCGACTACCTGATGAGGTTTCCCGGACGGTTCGTGGAGCATCTGATCCCTGACCGCCTTTCGCGTCTGTCGGTCTCGTTTCTGGTGGACGACATGCGCCGCGTGCCGGGGGGATGCGCCCCGAACATCTCCTACAGCCTGGCCCTGCTGGGCGAAAGGCCGCTTCTCTTCGCGACGGCGGGGAGCGACGCCGCCGACTACCGGGACTGCCTCGCCCGCGAGGGAGTGGACGTCTCCGGCCTGCTCCTGCACGAGGATGTCTTCACCGCGTCCTTCTTCGTCTCGACCGACCAGGATCACAACCAGATCGCTTCCTTCTACACGGGCGCCATGTCCCGCGCGCGGGATCTCTCGCTCGAAACGCTGGATCCCGCCGGAATCGCCCTCGTCGTGGTTTCGCCCAACGACCCGGAGGCCATGGCCCGCTACACGGCCGAGTGCCGGCGGTCGGGGATCCCCTTCCTCTACGACCCGAGCCAGCAGGTCGCCCGTCTCTCCGGGGAGGAATTGCGGGATGGGCTCGATGGCGCGGCGATCCTCGTCGTCAACGATTACGAGTTCGGCATCCTGGCCCACAAGACGGAGTTGTCACGCGAGGAGCTGGAGGATCGGATCCCGGTCGTCGTCGTGACGCATGGCGCGCAAGGGTCCACGATCTCGGTCTCCGGAGAGGATGGCCAGACAGTGCGGCAGGTCGTCCCGGCCGCTCGCCTGGAGAAGGAAGCGATCGATCCTACCGGCGTTGGAGATGCCTTTCGCGCCGGTCTCGTCCGCGGATTGCGGATCGGAGCACCCTGGGCCGCGGCCGGACGCATGGGCAGCGTCGCCGCGGTCTTCGGGCTGGAGGCCGTGGGGCCTCAGCCGCCCCGCTACACTCGGGATCAATTCCGAGAAAGGTATGTTCGCAATTTCGGGAGCGATCCTGTGTTGGAGAATTTGTGATTGGCGATTGGTGATTTGTGATCAGGGCGGAAAGGCCGCCTGGTCGTCCAAATCACCAATCGCAAATCCTGAGTGTTAAGATCTGTCTTCTCATCGAGTGAGGGACCGATCCTTGAGCAGTCGCCCCGTTTCCCGTCGCGTGACCCCGGCCTTTCAACCGAAGACGGTCGAAGGAAGTCCGGACGCGACCGGCCTCCGATTCACGGTGATCTGCGCGCGCTGGAACCCGACGATCACGGATGCTCTGCTCCGCAGCGCCCTCCAGACGCTCGAGCGGCGGGGCGCGAGCGGAGTTGCCATCCGGATCGTGCGCGTCCCTGGAGCGTTTGAGCTTCCCGCCGCGGCGCGCGCCGCTCTTTCCTCGCGCCCTCCGCGGCCCGACGCGCTCATCGTCCTCGGCGCCATCGTCAAGGGAGAGACGACGCATCACGAAGTCCTGGGCCACGCCGTGGCGGCAGCGCTCGCGGCTCTGACCGCGGAGACCGGCCAGCCGATCGGGTTCGGCCTCCTGACCTGCGACACGATGGAGCAGGCGCGCGAGCGATCCGGAAAGGGCGCGGAGGCGGCGGAGGCCGCCATCGAGATGGCGAACCTGAAGCGCGTTCTCGCGGCGCGCTGATGGGCGCGCGGCGAAAGGCGAGGGAGCTCGCTCTACAGATGCTCTTCGAGAACGACGTCGCGGGAACGCGGCCCGACGAGATGTTTCGCCGCTCCCCGGACCTGCAGAAGGCGCCCGCGGCGCTCCGCGACTTCACGGAGCGGCTCGTTTCCGGGACGCTCGCCAACCGCGACGATCTGGACGCGATCATCTCGAGACAGGCGGACCACTGGAGGCTGGCGCGGATGCCGATCGTGGACCGCAACATTCTCCGCCTCGCCTTGTTCGAGCTCCTGCACGAGCCCTCGACTCCTCGGCCCGTCGTCATCGACGAGGCGCTGGAGATCGCGAAGCGCTTCTCCACGCCGCGCTCCTCCCAGTTCATCAACGGGATCCTGGACGGAGTTCTGAAATCGCGCAAGGCGGAGACGCCGCTCGCGTGAGAGAGACCGGCCTTGTTCTTCTGATCAGCCTCGTGTCCGCCGCGCTCTCGGGACAGCAGGCGGCCGTCTACCGCGCCACAGGGGCCGACGCGGGGCTCTTCGACCAGTACGACAACGACGGGTTTTCCCTGGAGGTCGCGGCGGGAGCGCGGGGGGCGGTCGAGCTTCGCGTCCGCGTTTCCGACTCTCCTCTGGCGAGCGCCGCTCCCTTTCCGCCGCTCTCGCGCATCGAGCCCGCTCCGCCGGCCGCTTCCGACCGGGACGCGTTCGCGCGCAGACTCGCGGCCGGGAGTCTCCGCCAATCGGACGCGGTCCGGCGCATCCTGCTCGGCCTCGTCTCCCGGATCTCCTATGACCCGGACCGACTGCGCCGCCAGGACCCGGCCGCGGTCTTCGCCTCGGGGCGCGCCTACTGCGTGGGATTCGCCGAGCTCGCGGTCGATCTTCTGAGGCGATCCGGGATCCCGGCGAGGACAGTGCAAGGGATCCTGCGAACCGATCCGGGCGCCGACGGCTACGAGGCCGCGATCGGTGGCGCCTACCACCGCTGGATCGAGGTCTACTACCCGGATCGCGGATACGTCTTCTCGGATCCGTGCTCCTCCGTCAACGGCGTGGACGCGCGCTACGTCCCTTTCTCGCGCCGCGCCTTGACGCGCCCCCGGGCGCTCTCGCTGGCCCAGGTCTCGCTCGAGGGACAGCTGGCGTATGCGACCGTTGCCGCGGGAAGTCACAGCGTGCGAGTCCGGGCGACCGCGCCGTAGTCACGGGCCCGAGCCGCGCGCCCACCGCGAAGAAAGGAGCCCGATCGGGTATATTGCCGGGCTCCATGACCGATAGGTTCGATCACGCCGCGATCGACGCCCGGTGGCAGCGCCGCTGGGAAGAGGAGCGCGTGGCGTACGTGGACACCGCCGCGGCCGGCGAGAAGTTCTACATGCTCAACATGTTCCCCTATCCCTCTGCCAGCCGGCTCCACGTCGGGCACGGGCGAAACTACATCCTGGGGGACGCGCTCTACCGGCGGGAGCGCATGGCGGGGCGCACGGTGCTGAACCCGATGGGTTGGGACGCGTTCGGACTGCCCGCGGAGAACGCGGCGATCGCGAGCGGCGTTCATCCGCGCGAGTACACGCTGGGCAACATCGCCCGCATGAAGGTGCAGTTGAAGAGCCTCGGGTTGCTCTACGACTGGTCGAAGGAGCTTGCCTCGTGCGATCCCGGCTACTACCGCTGGAATCAATGGCTCTTCCTGCGCATGTGGGAACGAGACCTCGCCTACCGCAAGAAGGCCCCTGTCAACTGGTGCCCGGGTTGCCGGACCGTGCTCGCCAACGAGCAGGTCATCGAGGGCCGGTGCGAGCGCTCCGGCGATCCGGTCGAGATCCGCGATTTGACCCAGTGGTTTTTCCGGATCACCGGACACGCGGAACGCCTGCTCGCGGGGTTGGAGGATCTGGACTGGCCCGACCGCGTCAAGACCATGCAACGCAACTGGATCGGCCGGTCCGAGGGCGCTGAGATCCTTTTTCAGGTCGAAGGGCTGCCCGAGCCCGTGCCCGTCTTCACGACGCGTCCCGACACTCTCTACGGCGCGACCTTCCTGGCGCTCGCGCCCGAGCATCCGGCTGCCGCGACGCTGGCGAGGATGTCCCCGAAGAAGGAGGAGATCCAGGTCTTCATCGAGCGCGTCCGCCGGGAGTCTCGCCTGGAGCGCGAAGCGGAGGGAGGCGAGAAGGAGGGGCTCGACACGGGTTTTGCGTCGGTGAACCCGGCGACCGGCGAGAAGATCCCCGTCTGGCTCGCGAACTTCGTTTTGCCCGAATACGGGACCGGCGCCATCATGGGAGTCCCCGCCCACGACCAGCGCGACTTCGAGTTCGCGCGGCGGTTCGATCTGGAGATCCGCCCGGTCTACCGGACAAAGGAGCGGGAGCTCGACCCCGCGGTGATGACGCAGGCGATGCCCCACGTCGGCTACCTGTACCGGTCCGGGGATTGGGACGGCACACCCAACGGTCCCGAGGCCGTGCGCAAAGCCATCGCCTGGGTCGAGGCGAAGGGAGTCGGGAAGGGAACGGTCGGGTACCGGCTGAGGGACTGGCTGATCTCCCGCCAGCGTTACTGGGGCACGCCGATCCCGGCGATCCACTGCGAAGGCTGCGGGGTGGTCCCGGTTCCGGAGAGGGATCTCCCGGTGCTCCTCCCCGAAGACGTGGCGTTCCAGGGCGCCGAGGGCAATCCGCTGGAGAAGTCGCAAGCCTTCCTGCGCGTGGACTGCCCGTCGTGCGGCAAGCCGGCGCGGCGCGAGACGGACACGATGGACACCTTCGTGGACTCCTCCTGGTACTACCTGCGGTTTTTGAACCCCGACGACAGCGCCCGGATGCTCGACTCCGCGCGCGCGGCGCACTGGATGCCCGTGGACCAGTACGTCGGAGGCATCGAGCACGCGATCCTCCACCTCCTCTACGCCCGGTTCGTCTGCCGCGTCCTGAAGGACATGGGTCTCGTCGGCATTGAAGAGCCGTTCGCGCGGCTCTTCAACCAGGGACTGATCACGAAACTGAACGCGGCGACAGGCAAGGTCGAGAAGATGTCGAAGTCCCGCGGCAACACCGTATCCCCCGACGAGTTGATCGAGCGCTACGGAGCCGACACGGTCCGGCTCTACACGCTCTTCATCGGGCCGCCGGAGAAGGAATCGGAGTGGTCCGAAGAAGGAGTCATCGGCGCCTACCGGTTTTTGAACCGGGTCCATGAGTTGTGCGCCCGCGTGGCGACCCTGCCCGGGAGTGACGCCCCGGCCCGCGACACGCCGCTGGCGCGCCTGGAGCATCGCACGATCGCGCGGGTGACGGCGGATGCCGCCCGCTTCCATTTTCACACCGCGGTCGCCGCGCTCATGGAGTTCCAGCGGAGCCTGGCGGAGGCGCTGGAGGAGGGTCGAGAGGACGCCGCCGTCCTGAGGCGCGCCACGCTGACGCTCGTCAAGCTCCTCCATCCCATCGCCCCGCACCTGACCGACGAGTGGTGGGAGCGGTTCGGAGAGAAGAAGCCCCTCATCGAATGTTCCTGGCCGGCGTTCGACGAGGAGCTTGCGACGACGCCCCGCGTGACGCTCGTCGTGCAGGTCAACGGAAGAGTCCGCGGGCGTCTGGACGTCGAGCGGGGCACCTCCGAGCAGGAGGCGCTGACGCTGGCGCGTTGCGACGAGCGTATTGTCCCGTGGCTCGAGGGCAGAGAGCTGGCCCGGTCCGTCTTCGTGGCCGACCGGTTGTTGAACCTCGTCGTCCGTTAACGTCGCTCCGCGCTTGCGCGGAATCTGCGCCTTCGGCGCACCGGCGGACGGCTCGGCCAAAGGGCCTCGACCGTCCGCCTGATCCCGTGCAAGCGCTACGCTCCCGCGGCGCGAGGCTCCTCCCCTCTGGGAGACTCCTCGCGCCGCGAGCTAAGGTGAGATCGTGGCTGAAAACAATTACTTGTGGGAGAGAGTTTGCGAGAATAGGGATTATGAACAGAGGGAGCGGGATTTCTGCTGCAGGAGGAGTGCGGGAAACGGAGCGTGCCCTGGCAGCATTGGCATGCCTGCTCGCGACGGCTGTCCTTTCGGGTTGCGGATACACCCTGGTGGGAAAGACCTCGACGCTCCCCGCTTCGATCCGTGTGATCCACTTCCAGACGCTCGTGAACCAGACGGCGCGGGTGGGGGTCGAGCAGCGCCTCTCGAGCGCCATCGCCAGCGAGCTCGCCAGCCGCGGCCGCTTCTCGGTCAGGGCCGACGCGACCGGAGCGGATGCGGACCTGACGGGAGTGGTCAAGGCGTTCGACCTCATCGCGGTCGCGTTCGACGATTCCGGCAGGGCGAAGGAGTATCAGGTACGAATCACCGCCAGCGTCGCCTTGAAGACCCTTCCCGACGGAAAGGTGCTCTGGGATAACCCGTCCTTCTCGTTCCAGGACAACTACGCGCTGTCGACCAGCGCCGCGTCCTACGTGGACCGCGAAAACGCCGTCATCGACAGCGTCGGCGAGAAGTTCGCAACGAGCCTGGTCTCCAGCATCCTGGAAGGGTTCTAGAAAAGGCGCGGCCCGCGGCCGCGCGTCCGAAGTCTAAGGTCTAAAGTCTAAGGTCCCAGGGCCTGGGCTCCCGGTCCCGACGTTAGACCTCAGACTCTTTCCTGGCGGCGGCCCTGGCGAGGCGCGATTTATAGCGGGACGCCGCGTTCTTGTGGATCACGCCCTTCTTCCGGGCCCGGTCGATTTCCGCGTAGGCCCCGGGAAGGGCCTCGACCTTCTTCGTCGTCTCGGTCTGCCGGTATTGCTTGACCTTTGTCCGCAGATGTGCGCGCACGCCGCGATTGCGCAGCTGGCGTTTGGCCGTCTGCTTCATTCTCTTTTCGGCCGACTTGATGTTTGCCATTTCCCTTATTTCGATCCTTTCTTGCCGTCGAGTTCTATCTCGTGTCAATCCCCAGCGATTTCAAGCGGGCGCGCGCGAGCCGTGCCTCCTCGGCCGATGGGTATTCGTGGATGACGTACTGGAGCGCGACGACGCCCTCGGCCTTCAGGCCGAGCTCCACCAGGGCGTACCCCTTCTTCAACAATGCGGCGGCGGCCTTGTCGCTCTTGGGCCAGGCTTTCAGGAGCTTGTCGAAGTCCGCGATGGCTTCCTTGTGATTCTTCTGGGCGTAATGGCATTCGCCGATCCAGTACTGGGCATTGTCGGAGAGGTCCGTGTTCGGATAGGCGGCCAGATAGTCCTGGAACCCCTGGATCGCAAGGGCGTAACGCCCCTTGTTGTAGTCGGCATACGCCGTGTCGTAGAGCTCGGCGGGAGAGGGGTGGCCGCCGCCTGCCGGCGGCCGCACGACGGAGACATCCGGGCGGACGTCCGCGGGCTGTCCCGCAGCTGGTGTCGGGACGGCCGCCGGCCCACTCGCGGATAAGGAGCGGAGCCGCGAGAGGTCGCCCTGGGTCTCGGCGATCTGCTGGGAGAGCTGGGCGAGGCGCCGGTTGGTGTCCTCGAGCTTCGCCTCGAGCTTTTCCATCTTGGCCGTCAGCTCCCCGAGCTTCACGCCTGTGTCCGCATTGGATTTCAAGAGCTGCTCGGTCTGCTGGGAGACGTTCGTGTTGAGCTTGGAGACCTCTTCCTTGCTCGAGGATTTCTTTTCGAGCGTCTGGATCTCCTTCTCGATGTCGTTCATCTGGCGGTGCAGGCCGTCGATGTCGCTTGAGCTCACACAGCCCGCGGCGACGCCGAGCGAGCCGACCGCCAGTCCCGCGGCGAGGTGCCGGGAGATTCGAACCACTACCGGGCCGTGACCAGGAAGTGCCCCCGGCGGTTCTGCTGCCAGCAGTCTTCCGTCGACTGGTTGCAGAACGGCCGCTCCTTGCCGTAGGAAACCGTCCTGATCCGCGAGGCGTCCACGCCGAGCGAGACGAGGTACTCCTTGGTGGCGTTGGCGCGCCGGTCTCCCAGGGCGAGGTTGTATTCGGAGGTTCCACGCTCGTCGCAGTGACCCTCGATCAGGAACTGGATCGTCCGGTTCTTCTTCAGCCAGTCCGCGTCCGCCGCGAGCGCCGTGCGCGCGTCGTCACGCAGGTCCGACTTGTCGTAGTCGAAGAAGGCATCCTTCAGGTAGCCGCGAGCGTTGATCTCCCGGACGTCCGCCGGCAACTCCGTGCTTTCCACCGACCCCGGCGAGGTCGTTGGAGGCTGAACCTTCGTCTCCGGGCCCTTCGGCTCTTCCGCCGGAGGCTTGGCTCCCGCGGTGGTGGTCGGAGGATTCTTCTTGCACGCCGTCACCAAGCCGAGCATCCCGGCCAGCAAGAACGCGAGGATCGTCAACCCTGTCCGTTTCTTCATGACTGCATCTCCTTGTAGCGTTGCGCGCGAATCCCGTGTGGCGCAAGAAGGTCCGAATATAGCAGATCCCGCAGATCCCGCCGGCTTTCCGCGCTCGGGCCGAGCGAAGCGAAAGACGCGAAGAGATCGATCATGGCGTCCAGATCGGTTGGATGTTGTTGGACCCTTCGGTCAGCAGGCGTTTGTTCTGGCCGTCGGCGTCCATCGTGTAGATCTGCGTCCGGCCGCCGCGCCGGCACTGGTACACGATCTTGTCGCCGTTGGGAGACCAGCCCGGGTGGCCGTTGGAGCCCTCGGACGTCAGCTGCACCGTGTTGCCGCTCGCGAAATCCATCACGCAGATGTTGAAGTCGCCTTCGTTGCGGCACGCGAACGCGATCTTCGATCCGTCCGGCGACCAGGCGCCTTCGTCGTTCCAGTTGCCGGCGTACGTGACGCGGTGCGCGCCCGATCCTTCCGCGTCCATGACCCAGATCTGCGGCGTGCCGGACTGGTCGGACGTGTAGAGGATCTGGCGTCCGGTCGGGGACCAGTCGGGCGAAGCCTCGAGGGCGTGCGTCATGGTCAGCCGGTGGAGACCGCTCCCGCCCGTGCCGGTCACGTAGATGTCCGGGTTGCCTTTGGCCGAGCCGCAGAAGGCGATTTGAGATCCGTCGGGCGAGAGAGCGGGAGAGGCGTTCAGCTCGAGGCCGGTGGAGATCTCTCTCTGGCCGCTGCCGTCCGCGTTCATCATCCAGATCTGGGGGAAACGCTTGACGTAACTCGTGAAGACGATCTTGCCGCCGCGCGCGTCCGGGTTCATCGCCAGAGAGTGGTGGGAGGTCAGGCGGCGAACGTTCCTTCCGTCGAAATCCATCGCGTAGATGTCCTTGGTGCCGTCGCGGTCGGACACGAAGACGATCGAAGAAAGAAAGAGGCCGTTCTTCCCGAACAGTTCCTTGACCAGGTCGTTGGCCAGCGTGTGGGCCATCCGTTCGACGTACGAGACCCCGCCGGTGTAGCGCCGGCCGAGGATGAGCTGATGCGCCTTCAAGTCCCAGACTCTGGCCTCGACGCTGACCTTGTCGCCGGTCACCTCGGCCTGCGTGTCGACGAGGTCCTCCGCTCCGGAGCCGCGCCAACGATCCGCGATCTCGGGCGTCTTCGCGTCGCGCGAGCCGGACGGATAGTGGGCCGGGTCCGCGATCACGAAGAGGCCCGTGTATTCCAGGTCCGACCGCAGCGTCGCGGTGAAGGGATCCACGATTTTCGACTGCACCGCGGGGAGCCCGGACGCGGAGAGGGGCGGGATGGCGAGCGGGATCTTTCGGCCGGCAGCCTCCTTCCGGATGGTGAGCACCATCTCCTGGCCAGGAGCGGGGGGAGGCGTGGGTTGGGGTGTCTGCGCGAACACGGACATCGCGAGGAGGAGGAAGAGCAAGAGAGCCCGGGCGAGAAGTCGGATTCTCATTCGAAGATCAGATGGACGCCGAGGTAGCGTCCTCCGAATTCCTGGGGGAGGGGGGCGAGCGGCGACGAGGCGATCACGGCCCGCAGGGCGGCCCTGTCCACGAAGGGCAATCCGCTCGACCTCTCGACCTGCGCGTCGTTGATCGTTCCGTCCCGCTCGATCCGGAAACGGATCATGGGGGAGATCGGAACGGACTCGGCCGGCTTGAACCAGTTCATACCGATCGTCACGAGCATTCGCTCGACGTAGTAGGAATAGTTGAAGTCCGGCTGATCGAACGTGGCGCCTCCGACGCCGACATTGCCCCCCGTCCCCACGGGGCCCGTTCCCGGCCGCTCGGAGGCCGTCGCCGGGGCAGCCGGGGCAGCGGCGGGCAGGGCCGGTGAGGACGTCTTCGACTGAGGTCCCGGCACGGAGGGCTTCTTCTTCTCCGCCTTTTCCTTGGCCGGGAGAAGCTTCGCCTTGGAGGAGGGAGGCGGCAGCGGCTCTTCGGCAGGAGCGGGTTTCAGGATCTTCGGCTTCTCCGGCGCCTTCTCGGGAACCTCGGCGGGCGCGCCGCCCGCAAGAGTGCCGGCCTGGATCAGCCGGACATTGACGGCCCGCGGCACGATGAAACGGGCGGGCCTGTGAAGCGCCGAGATCACGAGCATCGCCGCGACGCCCGCGTGGAGCAGGACGGCGAGCGAAGTCCCCAACGCCCAGGGGGTATCGCTGGGTTCTCTCCCGGCAAGAACTTCTCCGACGGCGTCCAAGACACTACCTGGCGGCTGCTTTCTTGGAGCCCGACGTATCCGTGATGAAACCGAGGTTCTCGATTCCCATGCGATTCAAGACGTCCAGTGTTTC
>DATIRW010000017.1:0-23245 GCA_035469365.1 Thermoanaerobaculia bacterium | reverse complement strand
CTCGCCTGGACTGACGTCTTGAAGACCACGGTTTTCCTCGTCCGGGCGGAGGACTTTCCCGCGATGAACGCCGTCTATGCCCGCCGTTTCGGCGACCACCGTCCCGCACGCTCGACGGTCATCGTGGCCGCGCTCCCGAAGGGAGCGATCGTCGAGATGGATCTGATAGCCAGAACGAGGTAGGAAATTTTGAATTGAGAATCGTGAATTGTGAATGACCGGGGCGCGGGCCGCGGCCTCATATTTACAATTCACAACTCACAATCACGGCCTGAACGCGAGAGCGACCGCGGCGGCGATCCATCCCAGGACCAGGACGCTCGTAGAACGCCTGTGGAGCCGGTCGAAGCGGAGCCGCCACGGATCCTCTGCCGGCGCCGTATCGAAGGAGCCGACCTTCATCCGGAAGTAGTTCATACGCGGACGCAAGACCATCGCGAGATAGACGTTGGTCGCGACAGCGGCGAAGATCGCGATCCCGGCGACGACGGATTGCCCGGCGAAGCCGCGCGTCTGTTCGAGCTCGTAGAAGACCGCCAGGACGAGGAGCAGGGAGAGGACGTGCTTGACGGCCTCGAAGCGCCGCAGGATCTCGCTGAAGATCTCGCCGGCGAGGTCGCGCGACGGGATCCGGCGGAAGAGGACGGGGGCGGCCAGGACCACGAGGAGCGTTCCTCCAACCCAGAGAGCCAGGCAGAGGCGGATGAGCCGCGCGGCCAGCAGAAGCATCGTCGGAGTCTATGGTGTCCGCGCCGTGCGTGCTGATAGTCTGGCCCCATCGTCAGAAACGCTCGGTCCTCCCCGGAGTGATCGTTCTCGCGTCTGCGGCCGTGCGGCTTTACCGGCTGGACTTCTTCTCTTACGGGCCCGGTCCTTCCCCCGCCGCGCTAAGATCGTGCCGTGGACGCGGACCTCCTGGGCGCGCTCGATGATCTGATCCTGGGGCGCGGTGTGGCTCGCGGGCGTCACGCGATGCGGTATCGGGACCGGCCGGTCCGCGCGGAGCTCGAGGAACGGCTCCTGGCGAATGGATTCCGACCGATGACGGTTCGCGAGGCTCCGATCGAGCCGGGCGAGAGGATCCCCGCCTTCCATCTTCATGGCGGTGTAGTGGATTTCGGGTATATCCGGTGGGAGGTCTTCACTCCCACGAGCCGCCGCAAGCTCTTCGCCTCGGAGTACCGGCGCCCGGAGAACGACGAGTGGGCAGTCCAGTTGAATCTCTCCTCCCCGGTCAAGGTCTGGGCGTCCCCCGCTCTCAAAGAGCACCACGACGTGGACACCGTCGTCGCGGTGAATCCATGAGTGGCGCGGTGAAGAGACTGGGAGAGGGGGAGACTGGGAGACTGGGAGGAAGATCCACGGTCGTCGTCCCCCAGTCCCCCGGTCACCCAGTCGCCAAGTTACCTGTTTCCGCAGAAGGACCGGATTGAAGGTGACTCGTCCTCTTGTTCAGACACTGGTGGTGGGGCCGCTGCAGACCAACTGCTCGATCGTCGCGGACCAAGCCGCCGGCCAGGCCGTGGTCGTGGACCCGGGAGACGAGGCGGAGCGGATCGCGCGGGCTCTTGCCAGGACCGGCGCCACCGCGATCGCGCTGCTCCACACGCACGCTCATTTCGACCACATAAGCGGTACGGCGGAACTTGCGGCGCTGACGGGAGCGCCGATCCGGCTCCACGCCGCCGACCTTCCCCTCTACGACAGACTGGAAGAACAGGCGTCCTTCTTCGGGATTCCGGCGGGCCCCCCGCTTCCTCCGGACGCTCCGATCTCCGGCGGCGAGCTGATCCGCTTCGGAAACTTCTCGTTGCGCGCCATTCACACGCCGGGACACACACCCGGCTCCATGTGTTTCCTGCTCGAGGGAACCGAGCCCGTCCTCTTCTCAGGCGACACTCTCTTCCGCCGCTCGATCGGGCGCACCGATCTTCCGGGCGGGGACACCGAAGCGATCCTCGCCTCCATCCGCGGGAAACTCTTCGCCCTCCCCGGAGCCACCCCCGTCGTCTGCGGCCACGGTCCCGGCACCACGATCGAAGAGGAGCGTCGCCTCAATCCGTTCGCTGCGTTCTAGCCATCTGCTCTCGGCTGACGGCTATAATCGTCCCGATGGCGCTGTCGCTGACGGACAAGTCGAAGCTGGTGTCGTCCTTCTGGAAGGACCGCCCTTCTCCCTGCCCAAGGCACGAGATCCCTATGCGGACATTCTTCGTGGAGCGCGTCTACAAGCCCCAGGTCGTGATGGTCTGCCCGAAGGGAGAAACGTTCCGCTTCGACCAGAAGCCCAAGCAGATCGAGTTCTCCCGCCCGCACCTGAAGACGATGGCGCTCGACGCGCAGGAGAGCGAGTCCCCGGCTTGCCCGCAGGACTTCACGCCGCTCGTCGTCTACCGGACGCCGGCGGTGTTCCTCCCCGTCGGCTGGGACTACACGTTCGTCTGCCCCAATTGCCTCTCCTACGGCCGGTGGGTGGACAGCGGCCGCCCCGAGGAGGACGTCAAGGCCGCTCCCGTAGTCAAGAAGGAAGCGCCCGCCTTCCACGACGAGACGATCCCGCTCCCCAAGCGGATGGAGATGGCCAGGGAAGGGGACTTGAAGACCAAGCTCTACGCCGCGATGGCGCAGACCGACTGCACGGCCTGCGGCTACGACTGCGAGGGCTACGCGGCCGCTCTCGCCGCCGGAACCGAGAAGGACCCGAACCTGTGCGTGCCCGGGAAGGAGGAGACGCTCAAGATCGTGAAGGACCTCCTCAAGGGCACCGGCCTCCCCGCCGCGAGCGCCTGACGCGACTCGAAAAGCGTTATCCGGTCCCCCTGTCCGCTTTCTTCCCGAAGATTCCCGCAGCGAAGTCTCCGCTTTCGCTGACACGCCGCTCCACCGGTGGAATCGGCAGACTGAACGTGAAACGGCTGCCGTGTCCCGACTCGCTGTCGGCCCAGATGGCGCCGCCGTGCAGCTCGACGAGGGACCGGGAGAGAGTCAGCCCGATACCCATCCCGGAATGCCGCCGGGTCGCGGATCCGTCCGCCTGGCGGAACCGTTCGAAAACATGCGTCAGCTCCTTCTCCGGAATCCCGATGCCGTCGTCCTCGACGCTCACGAGATAACGTTGCTGCTCCCTTTCCACTCGAACGATGACCCTCCCGCGGCGAGGAGTGAACTTGATCGCGTTGGCGAGCAGATTCCAGAGGACCTGCTGCAGCCGCAGAGGATCGGCGCGCACCGGGGGCATCGTCTCCGGCAGAGGCGCCAGGATCAACGCGACGCCCCTCCCCTCCGCCATCAGGCGCACGGTGTCGATGGAACGGGAGACGACGTCCGAGAGGGAGACGGACGAGAGGTCGAGGGAGAGGGTTCCCCGGTCCAGGCGCGCCAGGTCCAGCAGGTCGTCGATCAGGGCGAGCAGCACCCGTGAGGACTGGCGCGCCTGCTTCAACCCGCGCCGCAGCGTCGCCTCGTCGACCGTCTGCTCCTCGAGCAGATCGGTCCAGGCGACGATCGACGTCAGCGGCGTGCGCAGCTCGTGGTTGACGTTCTGGAGGAAATAGTCCTTCAGGCGGCTCGCGCGCCGCAGCTCCTCGACGGTTCCGGTCAGCCGGGAGTAGAGGCGCGCGTTGCGAATCAGGAGAGACGCCGCGTCCGCGAAGGAGGTCACCGCGTCCGCCTCCTCCTGTCCGAATCCCCCGGGCCGGTCGGTCGCGACGACGACGCCGAGGGTCTCCTCCTCCGTCTTGAGCGGGCAAAAGAGGGCGTTCATGGCCGGCACGGCTTCCCGGAGCGCGCGGTCCTCCTCCGGATCTCGGCCGAGATCGTTGGCAATGAGGACTTCGCCGCCGCGGAACACCCGGCTCGCGGCCGAGCGCGAGCCGATGGGAATCTGGAGCCGAGCCGCGACGTCTTCGCTGATGTTCCAACCGGGCCAGGCGGCCTGGAGACGGTTCATGTTGGGATCGTGCAGGAAGAACCAGACCTTCTCGGCCCGCGTAAAAGCCGCGATGGCCTCGCTGGAGCGCGCCAGGATCTCCGGCATCGGCGCGGCGCGGAATTCCTGCCGCAGGAGCAGATGCAGCCGCCGCAGCGTCTCGACCCGCCTCTCGACACGGTGACCCGTCCGGTCGAGCGCGACGGCGAGCCGGCCGAGCTCGTCCTGCCCCGGCGGGCGCAAGTGCGACACGGGGCGGCCCTGCCCGATCTCCTCGGCCGCGCGGACGAGATCCGCGATGGGCGCCGTGAAACGCCGCGTGATGAGGAATACGGCGGCAAGCATCGCCGCGAGCAGACTGAGGAACGTGAGCGCGAGGTATTGCCGGAGCTCCGAATACGACCTCGGGGCCATCTCCTGCGCCGCGTCCGCCCCGGCCCCCTGTCGAAGCCGGGCGGGCGCCTCGCTGCGCCGAACCTCGGAGAGGCGCTGGACCGATTGATCCTGCAGATCCGTCAGCTTCCGGGAGAGTAGCAAAACGGCGAGCGCGCCGAGGATCAGGAACGTGAGAGAAAACCCGAGAAGAAGCCTCGCTCCGAAGCTCCGCCTCGGGTCCACGGCGCGTCTGACGCGCGCGAAAACGCTCATGGACGTGACACCGCGTCGGCGTTCGGCCGCCTTTGCATAGGGTCGGTGCTCACCATCTTAACGCGGTGTTCGTCCGAACTCTCGTCCCTTTTCAGCCGTCGGCCCTTGAGAACCAGGAACCCGGCGGCGGATGACTATTCGTAGCGGAGCGCCTCGATGGGATCCAGGCGCGAGGCCTTCTGGGCCGGATAGAACCCGAAGAAGATCCCGATCGCCGCGGAGAACCCGAACGCGAGGAGGATGGCCGTCGGGGAGAGCACGATCGGCCATCGCTGCTTCCAGGCGAGGAACCGGGACGTCCCGACGCCGAGCGCGATCCCGATGGCCCCGCCCGCGATCGAAAGGGCGAGCGCCTCGATTAAAAACTGCGTCAGGATGTCGCGGCCTTTGGCGCCGATCGCCATCCGGATACCGATCTCCCGCGTCCGCTCGGTCACCGAGACGAGCATGATGTTCATGATCCCGATCCCACCGACGAGGAGCGAGATCGAGGCGATCGCGGCGAGAAGAGCGGACATCTGCCGCGAGGTCTGATCGGCGGTCTGCGCGATCTCCTGCTGGGAGCGGATCATGAAGTCCGAGTCCTGCCCGGGCTGAATGCGGTGCCGCTGGCGAAGGAGCGCCTCGATCTCCGTCTGCGCTTCGCCCACGGCGTCTCGCGACACCGCCGACGCCATGAACATGTCGATCTTGACCGTGCGCTTCAACAGCTTCATGACGGTCGTGTAAGGGGCGATGATCGTGTCGTCCTGGTCCTGCCCCATCGTGCTGCCTCCCTTGGTCTCCAGGACGCCGACGACCTTGAATGGGATGTTCTTGATGCGGATCATCTGGTCCACGGCGTTCCCGTCCGGGAAGAGGGCGTTGGCGACCGTGCTGCCCAGGATGGCCACCTTCGCTCCGGAACGCACCTCCGAGTCGCCGAAGAATGCCCCCTTCTCAACGTTCCAGGAGCGCACGAAGGGCCACTCGACGCCCACTCCCTGCACCGACGTGCCCCAGTTGCCCGTGCCGCCGACGATCTGCCCCGCGGACCGGACCGAGGGGGACACGTAGGCGACCGAGGGACATTCGGACTTGACCGCGGCGACGTCGTCCTCGGTGATCGTGGACTGGCCCGTGAAGATCCTGGCTCCGGACTGCGTCGCCACGCCGGGGAAGATCATGAGGAAGTTGGATCCGAGCGAGTTGATCTGCGCCTGGACCGCCGCCTGGGCGCCGCCGCCGACCGCGATCATCGCGATGACGCAGGCCACGCCGATGATGATGCCGAGCGCGGTGAGCGTCGAGCGCATCTTATTGCGCGCGATCGCCTTCATGCCGACTTTCAGGATCGTCAGGAACTTAAGCATGCCCTGCCTCGCTCGCGGCGAACGAAGCCCGCCGCTGATTTGTCACCGGCCGGTCTTCGACGACCTTGCCGTCGCGGAACACCACGACTCTCCTGGCGAATTCCGCGATGTCCTGCTCGTGCGTGATCAGGACTACGGTCTTCCCCTCTTCATTCAATTTCTGGAAGACCGCCATGACCTCCTCGGATGTCTTCGTGTCGAGATTCCCGGTCGGCTCGTCCGCCAGCATGAGTTTCGGCTCGTTGATCAGCGCTCGCGCGATCGCGACGCGCTGCTGCTGCCCGCCGGAGAGCTGGCTCGGCAGGTGTCCCTCCCGGCCGGCGAGACCCACGGCATCGAGGCACCGGAGCGCCTTCTCGACCCGCTCCCTGGAACTGTGGCCGTTGGACGAATAGATCAGAGGAAGCTCCACGTTCTCGAGGGCCGAAGTGCGGGCGAGGAGATTGAAGGACTGGAAGACGAACCCGATCTTTCCATTGCGGATCTCCGCCCGTTCGTCCCGGTTGAGGCTCGACACGTCCACGCCGTCGAGGAAGTAACGTCCGGCGGTAGGACGATCGAGGCACCCCACGATGTTCATGAACGTGCTCTTGCCCGACCCGGACGGTCCCATCACGGCGACGAACTCGCCGGGAGTGATCGAGAGAGAGATGCCGTCAAGGGCCCGGACCTCGACCTCGCCCATCTGATAGACGCGGGTCAGGTCTTCGATCCGGATGACGGGGATCGGCGCGCCTGCTGCCACTAGAAGCCCCTTCGCGGTCCTCCGGGCCCGGCGCCCGGCGGGGCGGAGCCAGAAGCGCTCGCCTTGGCCGTGGCGAGTCCCACGATCACCGAGTCCCCGGGCTTGATCTCTCCCGAGACGATCTGCGTGAAGCGCCCGTCCGTGATTCCCGTGCGGATCTCCACGGGCTTGGGCTCCACCTTGGGCCCCTGGGGGGCCGCGTAGATCGTCGTCGGACGGGCGCCGCGGCCGCCTCCCGGCCGGCTCCCCGCGGCTCCGGTGCCGCCCGTCTGGCCGAACTGGCGGGCCATGGCTCCGGTGCCGTTCCCACCGGACTTCGCCGCGCGCTCCTCGACAGAGCTTCCCGCGGCGGCGGATGCTGTCGTCCCCTCCGGCTTCCAGCGCAGCGCGGCGTTGGGGACGCGCAAGACATCGTGAACAACCGCCACGTCAATCGTGACATTCGCGGTCATCGTTGGGCGCAGAAGCAGGTCGGGGTTGGGGACCTCGACGATGACCGGATATGTCACGACGTTCTGGTTGACGGTGGCGATCAGGCGGATTTGCGCGACCTTGCCGCGGAAATTCCGCTCCGGATAGGCGTCCACGGTGAACCGGACCGGCTCTCCTACCTGCACCCGGCCGATGTCCGACTCGGACACGTCGGCCGAGACCTGCATCTTCGTCAGATCCTGCGCGATCTGGAAGAGCATCGGCGCCTGGAACGACGCCGCCACCGTCTGGCCGACGTCGTACTGGCGGTCCACCACGACCCCATCGATGGGGGCGACGATCTTGGTGTAAGAGAGGTCCGTCTTGGCCTGCTTCAGGGCGGCGTTCGCCTGTGCGACGGAGGCGTGAGCCGAATCGAAATTCGCCTGCGCCGCGTCGAAGTCGGCCTCGGGCGCCAGGCCCTCGGCCTTCAGAGCGGTCTGGCGCCGCAGCGCGATCGCACCGTTGCGCTCGTCGACCTGGGCCTTCTGGAGCGCCGCGGCAGCGGCGTTGACTTTCTCCTGGAACGGGGTCGGATCGAGCTCCGCGAGAAGGGCCCCCTTCTTCACCTGGCTGTTGAAATCCACGTAGAGCCTGGAAATGATGCCGGAGACCTGGCTCCCGACCTTGACCGTCGTCACCGCCGAAAGTGCTCCGGTCGCCGTGACCGTCTGCGTGATGTCGCCCTTGTCCACGACCGCCGTGCGGTACTTGGCTTCGGGCTTTCCGCGGCTCCCGATCAGGAAAAAGAGCCCGACGGCCACCGCCGCCGCGATCAGGAGCCAGACCGCCGTCTTCTTCGTCATAGCCTAGTGAAAACCTCCTGACGGCGCCCGATGTTCCCGGCCGTGCTCCGCTCCCTCATAACGAAGAGCGCTTCGTCAAGGTTACACGGTTGCGCGGGAGAACCTTCTGCCTTCGAAGATCGATTCGAGCTGCCCGAGGCCGCTGCGGATCAGGAAGTTGCGCGACCGACCGTAGCTCTTGGCCCCGATCAGGAAGAAGCCCGGCTCACCCGAGGCAAGGTCCTCGCTCCGGACTCGAGGAATCGAAAGACAATCGGTGACGCCGGCCAGGGCCTGCGAGAGTCTGGCGGCGCCTTCCGTCGCGGGCGAGATCTCCAGCGCGAGCTCCGAGAGAAAGCTCAAGTCGGGGCGGTAGCCTGTCATCGACACGATCTCGTCGAAGACGCCGCGCCGTCCTCCGGCGAATTTGACCGCGAGACCATTCGAGTCTTCGGAAATGGTTTCGACAACGGCGCGGCGCTCGACCGCCAGGAAAGCGGCGGGGTCCTGCGCGAGGTCGTTTGCAAGGGATGCCACTCGCTGGCGTTCCGGCAGCGGGTCCTCCGCCACCTCCGCGCACGGGCGGCGATTCGCCGAGCGGACGGCCCACGTCACTCGCGTTGCCGGAGATTCCCGGAACAGCTCGGCCAGACGCAGGAGGACCGTGGCCGCCGAATGACCGTGACCCACCAGGAGAATCTTCCGGCCCGACATTTGCGGCAGGCGCCGGTCGAGAGAGCCAAGGTCGCGCACGATGCGCGACGCGAGGCTGCGCTCGCCGCGTGCCGGCAGGCCGCCTTCTCCCATCCAGCAGGGCTGGCCCGTGACGCCCGAAGCATCCAGGACGAAATCCGCCTCGAAGGATCGCTCGCCTGCCGCCGTCTCGGCCAGCACGCGGAAGGGCCGCTCCGCCCGGAGCGGGTGGCCCGCGAAGTCCATGCGCGTCATACCCGCGCGCGCGATGCCCACGACCCGGTGTCCGGTGAGCACGCGCCCGGCGAGCGGCCTCGAGACGGCCAGAGGCGCGAGCAGGAGCCTGACCATCTCGGGACCCGTCAGCAGCACCTCGTCCGGAGGTAGCGGCTCCCCTCTCCCCTCGGGAGCCCGGCGGGCGGACCGCGGTACGTTCATCCCGAAGGGAGAGAAGAAGCGCGTGGGCCCCCACCCGAGCAGAGCGCTTCCCGCCTGGTCCTTCTCGAGAACCGTGACGTCGAGACCCCTTTCCACGCCCTCGAGGGCCGCGAAGAGACCCATCGGCCCGGCCCCGATGACGAGGAGCCTCCCGTTCACGGGGACGTCAGCCCTTGCGCGTCATCGTGTTGCATGCCTGGACCCAGTGGGCCACCACGCCGCCGCCCCGGATGACCGCAGCGACGCTGACGGCTTCCGACATCTCCTCCGGGGTCACACCGGCGTCCGTGCACGCCGCGGCGTAGGAATCGATGCAGTAGGGCTCCTGGATCGCGAAGGCGACCGCGAGCGCGATCAGTTTCTTCGTCCTCTCGTCGAGTGCCCCCTTCTCCATGGTCGCCGAGTACCACTTCAAGAAAAGATCGAACAGCTTCGGATTGGTCTTCGCCATCTCGCCGAAGCGCGCCAGGTCCTCCGAAAGGTAATAGCTGGGCATGAACGCGAACCTCCTCCTAGAATTTGCCTCTTTGCCTCTCCTTGGCCGGGAGGACCTCCAGGCACGTCGTCCACCAGCCGGTCCGAATCGTCTCGATGAACGCCGGCGGGAGCCTCTCCGCCTCCATCTCGCGGGCGAGAGTCTCGTGGTCGTACGCCACGGGCGCGAATTCCACTTCGACTCCGCGGCCGAACGTCAGCCTCGCATACCAGACGTTGGTGTTTCCGTCGTTGGCAGGCCGGCCGAGCACTCCCGCGTTGACCACGAGCCTTCCGGACGGGAGTTCCCGCTTCCAGTGCAGGCCCGTGTGCGTACACACGAGCACATCCGCGCGGGCATCCGCCAGGAGCTTCTCCAGGAAGACGACCGGGGACGTGCTCTCCCAGAGGAACTCGTTGATCTTCCGCGGGGAGCCGTGGACGAGCAGGACCCTGCGGCCTCCCACCTCCAAACGCCGCGTCCGGGGCAGCGTCCCCATCCACCTCTTCCATTCCTCGGAGGTGTGCTCGAAGGTGTAGTCGTAGGAGAGCTGCGCGAAGTGGTTGTCCCTCGGGTCCGTGTATCCGCAATGGCAGTCCGTCGCTCCCGTCGAGAGGGACTCCTCGTAGTTGCCCTGGATCGGCTGCGCCCCCGCCTCGAGGAGCACCGGGAAGATTCGATCGGGGTGCGGGCCGAAGGCTCCGAAGTCTCCGAGCGCGTAGAGGCCGTCGGCGCCCCACTTGCGGACATCGGCCACGGCCGCGCGCAGGGAATGGGCGTTGCTGTAGATGCCGCCGAAGAAAGCCAGCCGGACGGTGTCGCCGACGCTCATGTCCGGCACGTCACGCCGTATTCGTGGCACGTGAAGCAGGAGGAGGAGGCAAGCTCGAACGGGCGCAGCGTCTCCGCGAGCGAGTCGCCCATCCGGGCGCGCGGCTCGTCGATCAGGATCGGGCAGACGTAGACCCCTCTGGACGTGACCATGCGGCAGGAGGAGCACTGGAGTTTTTCCGCCTCCTCCTCCGTCAGGCGGCGGCCGCGGAGGGATTCCCAGGATTCATAGGCTCGAAGGCGGTGTTCCTCCGCGCCGATCCGAAAGAGCGACAGGATCTTGAGTCTTGGCTTCTTAAGGCCGATCTGCCTCATCCATTCCAGGAATCGCGCCCGTCCTTCTGCGCTTGCCGCTTCGCCGCAGGCTTCCGTCACGGTGACCACGGGGTTCAACCCGGCGTCCGCGAGGTTTCGGATCCCGTCCAGGATCCTGCGATAAGTGCCGGCGCCCCGGATCGGGTCGTTGACCTGCTCCGCATAGCCGTCGATCGAGATCCGGATGTCGAGCGAGTAGTCGCTCCGATCGGAGAGGCGTTTCAGTTCGCGGCACTTCTCCGGAGTCAGCAGCAGGCCGTTGGTCAGGACCGAAACAGGACCCTGGCCGAGGGTTTCTTCGATGATCGGCATCATTTCCGGATTCAAGAATGGCTCGCCGCCGGTGAAGTAATACTCGCGGACCCCGAGCCTGGCAGCCTCGCTCAGACGGCCGCGCACGTCTTCCAGCGTCAGCATCCCGTGGCTGTGGTTGGTCGGCGAACAGGAGATGAAACAGTGCGTGCATTTCAGGTTGCAGATTGTTCCGGCCACCTGGAACCAGAGCGTATCGAGAGAGAGCGACGGGACGAACGGATAGCCTCCGTCCTGTTTCCCGGAAGCGGCCGGGCCCGGAGCGACGCTCGTGCCCAACGGAAAACCTCCTCGCCGGCAAGCCCGGCGGATCGATGACAAGAGAAAGCGGTCGGGATCAGGCCGGGACCGCCGCGGGAGGTGCGCGCAGTCCGGACGGACTGGCCAGATCGCGAGGGCGGGCGGGCAGAACGAGGAAGCGGTCCAGCCTGGAATGGAAACTCAGGAGCGATTTGACGAGCGGTCGCAGCGGCGCGGCGGCGGGCAGGCGGCGCAGCAGAGCGCGCAGAGAGCGCGGGCCATCCACGTCGGCCGAGGGAGCGATGAGCTCGACACGGCGGTCTCTCTGCCGGAGCGCGCGCAGGAGGTCGGGCAGGAGGGTCCGCCGCCGTCTCCGGAATCCGCGCAGGAGATCCAGATCAACGGCCGAGAGAGCCAGGAGCGATATGCCTCCGTCGAGCGCGGGCGACACAGCCGCCTGGGCTCCGGCCTCGAGCGCCTCGAACGCATTCCTCAGCACGGATTCCGAAGGAGGAACGTCGCCGCCGACGAGAACCGCGTGGCCCCCGAGGGCAGCCGCACGGCGCGCCGCATCCTCCAGCTTCTCCCCGAAATTCGCTCCGCGCTGGCTGATCCAGCCAAGATCCGCGGCGCCGGTGAGGGCACGGCGCCAGCCCTTCAAGTCTTCCGGGGGCGTTGCCACGATGAGCCGTGCGCTCAGTCGCCGAGCCGCCTCCAGCCATCCCGCCGCGAACTCGCGAAAGAGCCCGGCCGCCCCGGGCGACTCCAGGCCCTTCTCGCACGCCTGGCGATCAGGATTCCGGGCAAAGAGGACCAGATGACGATTCACCCGCCGCATCTTACGTCAGCGGCGGTGGTGGACCCTTGCCGAGGAAGGGGGTCAGAGGTTCCGGTCGATGAACTTGATGAACTCGCTCCTGGGCATTGCTCCCAGGACCCGGTCCGCCACCTGGCCGTTCTTGAACAGGATGAATGTCGGGATGGATGTGACCTGGTACTGCATCGCCACGGCCGAGGACTCGTCCACGTTGATCTTGGCGACCTTCAGCTTGCCGACGTACTGGGTTGCCAGGTCATCGACGATCGGCGCCACCGACCGGCATGGGCCGCACCACGGCGCCCAAAAATCCACCAGGACCGGCTTGTCGCTCTTCAGAATGTCTCCGTCGAAACTCGAGTCCGAGACCGCATGCACATTGGGGTTGTCCGCCATGTCGCTTTGTGCCTCCGAATTCAGAAATATGCAGTTTTGACGTCTTGAGATTCACGTCATTTTAGCCGCAAACTGTGAACGTCCCTGATCACAAATCACCATTTGCGAATTCCTCAGTGTGCATGGACCCTCCCCCTCACGTGCGCGAGCCCCTCTCGGAGGAACCAGGGGACCATGAGGAGCGACAGGGCGGGGTCGAGCCACCCGGGCGCCCCGAGCAGTCCGCCCGCCATCGCGACGAGCGTCGTCCAGGAGTCGAAGGAGCAGGCGATCGATTCCTTCGCCTCGGCGGCGAGGCCCTTGCTGCCCAGTTGCCGGCCGGTCTTGTATTTGAAGTACCCGATGAAGGGCATGCCGAAAGAGGCGAAGATCGTGAGAAGCAGTCCGAGGATGCTCTTCTCCTGATGAGCGTGGCCGCCGGCGACCTCGGCGACGCCGCGAGCCAGCGTGTACGTCGCGAGGAAGAGGAAGGAAAGGCCGATCCACCTCGCCAGGATCTGGTCGCGGCGGGCGTGGTCCTCCTCCTCGTCGGCCAGATGCCGAAGGTGCCGGGCCGCCAGAACCGCCGCGCCCCCTTCGATCACGCTCTCGAGACCGAAGGCCAGGAGCGCCAGGCTGCCGGTGCGGATCGCTTCGAAGAGGGCGATCCCGCCCTCCCCCACGACGTGCAGAAATGTCAGCCCCAGGAGCCACGACATTCTCCGGCGGAGACGCGCATGCATCTGCCTGCCGGGGAGCTCCGCTGCGGAAGGCGCGGCCGTCGCGTCGGACATCGGGCCATTCTATGCATGGCAGCGAGACCCGCCGGCGCGGCCCGATCGGAATACAATGCCGGGCGAGCCCGTTGGGCTCGAAGATGTTTCGCGTATTGAGGAAGGCCCGTTTCGCACAGATCGTGCTGCTGACTGCGGGGATTCTCGCGGTCTCGGGCTCCTTCGGCCTGCATCCGGAACCCGAAGGTCGAGCCGCTCGCGTCGCAACTGGCGACGGTTGGAGTGCTCTCGATCGAGCCGGGACAACCGCGCCGCACGATTGCCTCCTCTGCCTCGCGCACAAATCGCTTTCGCTCCCCCGGCTCTCCGCGGCCGTCCTCCAGCGGGGCTCGGCCGTCCACGCGGCGCCGGCCGCGGCCTCGTCCCTTCTCGGAAGGCTCGAAGGCCATCCCCACGAGGGCCGCGCTCCTCCTGTCCTGGGCTGAGGGCCCGGGCGCTTCCGAACCGGGAGCGCCGACACTCGCCGGCGATGCCGGCAGGAGGAGACATGAGGATCTGGAAACCTCTCGCGTTATGCCTGGGAGTCATCGCCCTGGCGGCGCGCGCGTCCCGCGGACAGGAGGCGACACCGCCTCCGCAGCCGACCCCGGCGCCGACGGCCGAGCCGGCGTCCCCGGCTCCGCAGCCCACGCCGCCGCCCCCTGCTGCCGCGCCGGCCCAGACTTCCACCTACTTCAATCCGTCGATCGCCGTCATCGGCAATTTTCTCGCGATCATCGGGCACAACCCGGTGGACAACCAACCCTCTCTCCAGATGAGGGAGTCGGAGGTCTCCCTCCAAGCGATCGTGGATCCGTATGCTCGCGCGGACTTCTTCATATCCGTCTCGAACGACTCCGTCACCCTCGAGGAAGGCTACGCGACATTCAACCAGCTGCCGGCCGGCCTGCTCCTGAAGGTCGGCGAGCTCAAGGCGCAGTTCGGAAGGATCAACACGCTCCACCTTCACGTCCTCCCCTGGGCCGACGAGCCGCTTCCGATGATCAATTTGCTCGGAAGCGAGGACGGATGGAGCGATGCCGGGATCTCGCTCGCGAGGATCTTTCCACTGCCCGGCGACACATTCTCGGAGCTGACGGGGCAGGTCTTCCACGGAGTGACCGACGGTCTCTTCGACGCGCCGTCCCGGGGCGACGTCAGCTACTGCTTCCAGTACCGCGCCTACCGCGATTTCGGAGACGACCACAACGTCGAGCTCGGCACGAGTTTTGGCCGCGGTTTCAACGGCACGACCCCCGATGCCACGACGACCCTCGAGAACATCCATCTCATTTATCGCTGGAAACCTCTCCAGGGCCGCCCCTATCGTTCGTTCATCCTCCGAAGCGAGCTCTTCCGCAGCCGCCGCGAGCAGCCGGGCGGAACGCAGACGTCTCGCGGGTTCTTCGTGAGCGGCGACTATCAGCTCGCCCGGCGCTGGTACACCGGCGCGCGCTACGAGTTTTCCGACCACGCCAACGACCAGAACGCCCGCGATAGCGGCGAAGCGCTGACGCTGACATTCTGGCCGAGCGAGTTCTCGCAGCTGCGAGGGGAGCTGCGGCGGCGGCGCTACGCAGGCGGCGTGACGGCCAACGAAGCGCTCGTGCAACTTCAATTCGCGATCGGCGCCCATGGCGCCCATCCTTTCTGAGAGGAACGACAAATGAAAAGACAGATCCTCCTGGCATTCCTCGTTCTGGCCGTTGCCCGCACCGCGACGTCCACGGTGAGTGTCGTCACGTCCATCCAGGACTTCGCCTCCATCGCGGACTCGGTCGGCGGCAAGCGGGTCGAGACCTTCGCGCTGTCCCGGGGCTACCAGGATCCGCATTTCGTCGAGCCGAAGCCGTCCTTCATCCTGAAGCTCTCTCGGGCCGACCTCCTCATCGTGGCCGGGCTCGAGCTGGAGATCGGGTACCTCCCACCGCTGCTCGACCAGAGCCGCAACGAGAAGATCCGCCCCGGGGCGAACGGATACCTCGACGCCTCGATTGGCTGCGACATTCTCGAGCGGCCAACCGCCGTCGTCACGCGCGCCATGGGAGACGTGCACCCGTTCGGCAACCCGCACTACTGGCTCGACCCGAACAACGGCCGGGTCATCGCGCGCGCGATCGCCGCAAAGCTTTCGGCTCTCGACCCCGCTGGAGCCTCCGAGTACAAAGCAAACCTCGACGCGTTCGAATCGAAGCTGGCGGAGGCGGAGAAGCGGTGGGAGTCGATGCTCGGCCCGTACGCCGGCGCCGAGGTCGTGACCTACCATAACTCCTGGCCGAATTTTCTGAAGCGCTTCCGCCTGAAGGCCGCGGGCTACATCGAGCCCAAGCCGGGGATTCCCCCGAGTCCCTCCCACACCGTCGAAATCATCAACATGATGAGGGAAAAGAAAATCCCCGTGATTTTGATGGAGCCGTACTTCGACGAGAAGACCCCGAAGGCCGTCTCCGACCAGACGGGGGCGAAGCTGCTTCGGTTCATCCCATCGGTCGGGGGCGTCCCCGCGGCCAAGGACTACATCGCCCTCTTCGACTACGACGTCAAGCTGCTCGCGGACGCTCTGGCGGCACAGAAAGCGGGGAAGGCATGACCGTCTTCCAGGTCCTCCTCCCGGCGTTTGTGGCCGGGCTGATCCTGACCGGCATGCTCGCGTACCTCGGCGTTCATGTCGTCGAACGGGGCGTGATCTTCGTGGATCTCTCCCTCGCCCAGATCGCCGCCCTCGGATCGACGGTCGGAGTCCTCTTCGGTTACGACATGCACACCCCGACGGGGTACCTCTTTTCGCTGGCATTCACCTTCCTGGGGGCCGCGGTTTTCGCGTTCTCGCGCGTTCATCGGAAGACCCGAATCCCGCAGGAGGCGATCATCGGGATCGCCTACGCCGTGGCCGCCGCGGCTTCTATCCTCGCGATGTCCAAGGTCGTCGGGGAAACCGAGCACCTGAAGGAGATGCTGGTCGGCAACATCCTGTCGGTTTCGTGGCAGGATCTCTCTCGGACCGCGGTCCTCTTCGCCGCGCTGGGAGTCTTCCACGTCGTCCTGCGCCGGAAGTTTCTCCTCATTTCCCTGGATGAGGAGGAGGCGGAACGACAGGGACTCTCGATTCGCTTCTGGGACTTCCTGTTCTACGTCTCGTTTGGCTTCGTCGTGACGTCCTCGGTCGCGATCGCCGGGGTCCTTCTCGTCTTCTCCTACCTCATCGTGCCCGCGGTCTCCGCGATGCTCTTCGCCGAACGGCTCGGCCCGCGCCTGGCCATCGGCTGGACGATGGGCGCGGTCGTCTCCGCTCTCGGAGTCTACCTCTCCTACCTCTGGGACCTGCCGACGGGCGCCACGATCGTGGCAACCCTCGGAGCGGCCCTGGTGCTCTTCGGCGCCGCAAGGATGTTGATCCGGCGCACGGCGTAGCGCACGCAATGCGTCATGCCGCCAGGGCAATGTCCGGCCCTATGATCTGCCGGCGGCGAGATGTTCTCGAGCGGCTTCGATGTCGCGGGTGATCTGCTCCGTAAGGGCTTCGACGGACGGGAACTTGCGCTCCTCGCGCAGGCGATCGACGAAGAAGAGGCGCACCCTCTCGCCGTAGACGTTCGCCGAGAAGTCGAAGACGAAGGTCTCGATGGTCGTCTTCTTGTCCTCGTAGAGAGTGGGGCGCGTGCCGATGTTGGTCACGCCGCCGAACCGGCGGCCGAAGGAGCGGATCTCGATCCGCGTCACGTAGACGCCGTCGGCGGGATGGAAGTCGTTCTCGGGGGCGAGATTGATCGTGGGATACCCGATCTTGTGCCCCACCTTTTCCCCCTTCGAGACGATCCCGTCCAGCTCGTACTCGCGCCCGAGCATCGCGTTGGCGTCGGCGACCTCGCCACGCTCGAGGGCGTTCCGGATCCGCGTGGATGAGATCGGCTCGTCCTCGTAAATGACCTCCTCGATGCCCGAGGCGGTGAAACCGCATTCCGGGCCCATGCGTTTCAGGAGGGCGAGGTCGCCGCGCTTGCCGCGGCCGAATGCGAAGTGTTGCCCGAGGCGCATCTCCGATGCGCCGAGCCGCCCGGCCAGGAACCCGCGCACGAAATCCTCAGGCTCGGTGAGAGAGAAGTCCCGCGTGAACGGAATGATGAGGAGCGTCTGGATCCCGAGAGCCTCGATCGCCTCCTCTTTCTGGCGCAGTGTCTGGATCTGACGGGGCGCGTGGTCGGGCCTGAGGACCGCGAGAGGATGCGGGTCGAAGGTGATGACCACCGACGGGCGCGCGACCTCTTTAGCCCGGAGCGCCACTTCTTCCAAAATCTTCTGATGCCCCCGATGCACGCCGTCGAAGTTCCCGATCGTGACAATGCCTCCGCGCGGCAGGTCGGAGGCTCGGAGAGGATCCCGGACGACGCGCAAGGCTCAGGCCGATCGGGTGATCGGATGATCGGGTGATCGGGTGATCTGATTCAGAGGATTCCTCCGACGAGGTCGTAGTCGTGCGTCTCGATAATCTTCACCCTGACGATGTCGCCGGGCCCGACGTCGCGGCCGCCGGTGTCGTTGATCAGGAGGCGCCCGTCGATTTCTGGGGCCTGGGAGCGGAGGCGGCCCTCCAGAAGGTGCTCGGTTTCCTCGCAGGGGCCTTCGACGATCGCTTCAACCTCATGGCCGCGCAAAGTGCGGTTCTTCGCGCGAGCGATCGGCCGTTGAAGCGAGAGGAGGAAGGCCTTGCGTCTTTCCTTCTCCTCCGAGGGGATCGGGTCGCCGAGCGGCTCGGACATCGAGGCAGGCTCCGGCGAGTAGGTGAAGGCGCCCAGGTTGTCGAACTCCGCTGACCGGACAAAGGCGCAGAGCTCGCGGAACTCGGCCTCCCCCTCTCCCGGAAAACCCACGATGAACGTGGTTCGGATGGCGATGTCGGGCACGGTGCGCCGCATGCGCTCGATCAGAGAGAGGTAAGAGCCCGGATCGCCTCCTCGCCGCATCTTCGACAGGATCGTCCGGGAGACATGCTGCAGCGGGATGTCCACGTAGGAAACGAAGCGGGGCTCCCGCGCCATGAGCTCCAGGACCGAGTCGTCGAGCGTCTTCGGATAGGCGTAGAGGAAGCGGATCCACGGAAAGCCGGTCTCCGCGAGAAGCCGCCCGACCAGGAGAGCGAGCCCCTTGCGCTTCATGCCCAGGTCCTCGCCGTAACGCGTCGTGTCCTGCGAGATCAGGACCAGCTCCGACACACCCTGGGCCTCGATCGCTTTCGCCTCCGCGACAAGCGAATCGATCGCGCGGCTTCTCTGCCGGCCTCGCATCTGGGGGATCGTGCAGAACGTGCACGGGTTGTCGCACCCCTCGCCGACCTTCAAGTATGCGTAACCGCGGCGGCGGGAGAGGACTCGGGGCGCCGCCTCATCGTAGAGTCGCGTCGCCAGAGGCTTCTCCGTGAAACGCGGCAGCGAGGGAAGTCCCGAGACTGCCGCCGGAGCGAGTTCCAGCTCGTCGAGGCCGAGGAAGCCGTCCACCTCGGGGATCTCCTCGGCGAGTTCCTGCCCGTATTTCTGGACCATGCAACCCGCGACGATGACGCGATCGATCTCGCCCCGTTTCTTTCTCTCGACCTGTTCCAGGATCGCCTCGACGGACTCCTCCTTTGCCCGGTCGATGAACCCGCAGGTATTGACCATGACGACCCGCGCCGCGGCGTCCGGCACGATCTCGTGCCCCGCCCGCACCAGGTGCCCGAGCATGATCTCGGTGTCCACAAGGTTCTTCGGGCACCCCAGCGACACGACGCCGACTGACGGCAATGGCTTGTCCGTCACGCGGGTTCGATCACCTTCAAGCCGCGAAAATAGTCTCGGTAGAAGCCCCGATCCCGAGTCAGGAGGCGATCCGCCTGGAGGAGAGCATGCGCGCCGACCAGAAGGTCGGCGATCAGCCTCCGCGCCGTGCGATCGATGCGACTCTCGTATCGCCTCTGCATCCGCCCCGCTTCGACCGCCGTCTCTTCCTGAATCGGGTCATAGTCGATGCCCGCGCCGCGCACCCACTCCGCCGGATCGAGCCCCTCCGGGAAACCCCGCGCGAACTCGGCGAGAACGATCTCGCAGACGACGAGGCGTCCCTCCGAGGCGCACGCTTCCAGGGCCTCCACGGCCGGTTTCGCGCGCGAGGGATCTTCGACACTCAGGTCGATGAGCACGTTCGCATCAACGGCTGTGATCACTTTCGGCGCCTCTTGCGTCGGGCCGGCGGCTTACGGCCCGTCAGGTCCTCATAGGACCCGCCGCGGATGTAGTCCATGTAGGCGTCGACGGTATGCGGAATCCCCTTCGGCCAGAGCCACTTGCCCCGGAGCGATCCCATCGCGTCCCATACCGGATGGCGTGTCGCTCGCTTCTTTCGCAGCAGAGCTCCGTCCTCTCGAAGCTCGAACTCCACTTCGGTCCCAGGTTCGAGCGCATAACGCGTCCGCACGCTCTTGGGAACCGTGATCTGCCCTTTAGAGGAAACTGTACCTTTCATGACTCGATTGTAAAGAAGTAAAGAGGCGAAGTAAAGCGGCCTACGGGTAGATTCGCTTCAGTGTTCTCGGGTAGGGGATCGCTTCGCGCAGGTGGTGGATACCGCAGACCCACGTGACGAAACGCTCGAGGCCCATCCCGAAGCCGGAGTGGGGGAACGTCCCGTAACGCCGCACGTCGAGATACCACTCGTAGGACTCCCTGGGCAGCTTGTGCTCCTTCAGGCGCCGCTCGAGGAGAGCGAGGTCGTGGATGCGCTGCGAGCCGCCGATGATCTCGCCGTACCCCTCCGGCGCGAGCATGTCGAGGCCGAGGACGACCTCGGGGTCCTCCGGGTCCGGCTGCATGTAGAAGGACTTGATGGCGGTCGGGAACCGCGTGACGATCAGGGGCTGATCGGACTCCGAGGCGAGCGCCGTCTCCTCGTCGGCGCCCAGATCGTCGCCGAACTTGACCTCGAACCCCTTCTTGCGGAGCTTGTCGATCCCCTGCCGGTACGCGATCCGCGGGAAAGGCTTCCGGACGGCCTCGATCTTCGAGGTGTCTCTCTCCAGGCGCTTCAAGTCTTCCTTGCAGCGGTCGAGGGCGCGGGAGAGGAGCGACACGATAAAGTCCTCGGCCAACTCGCAGAGCCCCTCGAACTCGAGGAAGGCTACTTCCGGCTCGATCATCCAGAACTCGGTGAGGTGTCGCCGCGTCTTCGACTTCTCCGCGCGGAATGTCGGGCCGAAGCAGTAGACCTTGCCGAAGGCGGCAGCCGCCGGCTCGAGATACAGCTGGCCCGACTGCGAGAGGTACGCCTTTTCGCCGAAGTAGTCTGTCTCGAACAGGGTCGAAGTCCCTTCGACCGAAGAGCCGGTCAGGATCGGGGAATCGATCAGAACGAAATCGCGATGGTAGAAGAAGTCGCGGATCGCCTGCTCGATCTCCGAGCGAACGCGCAGGACCGCGTGCTGCTGCGATGAGCGCATCCAGAGATGCCGCAGCCCCATCAGGAAGTCCACGCCATGGTCCTTGGGCGAGATCGGATAGTTCTCCGAGGAGCCCAGGATTTCGACGCTCGACGCCGCCATCTCGTAGCCGCCGGGAGCGCGCTTCTCCTCGCGCACCGTCCCGGTGACGGCAAGCGAGCATTCCTGCGTCGCCCTCTCCGCCGTGTCCCAGACCGAGGGCTCGACGTCGGCCCTCGCGATGACGGCCTGGAGATAGCCCGTTCCGTCCCGCACGATCAGGAACTGGATCCGCCCCGACGAGCGCCGGTTGTACAGCCAGCCGCGCACCGTGGCGGTCTGGCCTGTCTTGTCCCCGATGCGTGAGATCGCCGTCGTTTCCATAAAGGGCGTGGATTATAAGGGTTAACGTATTTCGAATTTCGGATTCCCAAATTCGGACTTGGAGCCACGAAGGGTGAGGCGTTGACCGCTCCGGAAAGCGAGAGGGTATCGGTGCCGCGCCGGCCGCTGACGTTGCGGGTGCTGGCTCCCTGGATTGCGCTCTTTCTCCCGCTCTTCGTCTATAACGTCGCCTTCCGATACCTGGGCAGCGGAGACACCGTGCCGGCCGAGCTTCTGCCAATCTCGCTGCTGGAGGATCACGACTTCGACTTTCGCGAGTTCGTGGCCGGCGACCTGCCCTACTGGTTCCGGCTCGTCCGAGGCCGGGTTGTCTCGAACTACCCGGTGTTGCCGGGCGTCCTGAACGCGCCCGTCTACGCGGCCGCCCGTCTCGCGCATGTGGATCTCTACACCCACCGGTTCTTCCTCTCGATGCTGACGTCGTCCGGGATCGCCGCGCTCTCCGTGCTCTTTCTTTACCTCGCGTTGAAACGCGTCTGCCGTTCCGAGAAAGAAGCGCTCTTCTTCGCGCTCGTCTATGCCTTCGGCACGACCGTCTGGAGCGTCGCGAGCCGGGGTCTCTTCCAGCACGGTCCGTCCGTTCTCTTCCTCTCGATCGCCGTGTGGGCGCTCTACCGGGGAGGCGGCTCGGTCCCGATCGCCGGGTTGGCGCTGTCGCTCGCCGTCATCAACCGGCCGACCAACATCGTCATAGCGCTGCCACTCGCTTTCTATGTTCTTCGATACGAGAGACGACGTTTCCCCGCCTTCACGGCGCTCGCGCTGCCGGCCGCCCTTTTCCATGCCTGGTACGCCAACGCCTACTGGGGTTCCCCGTTCTCACCCGCGCAGGATGTCTCCCGCGCCAACTTCGCTGGCAGCTTCTGGAGGGGGCTGTCCGGCATTCTTGTGAGCCCCTCGAGAGGCCTCTTCGTCTTCACGCCGGTCTTTCTCTTCGCGCTCCCGGCAGGCGCTGCTGCGTTCCGGCCCGCTCCTCGCGGCTCCGGACGCCTCGTCCGCTACCTCGTCGTCGGCGCCGTGGTCACGATCGCTGTCTACTCCTTCTGGTTCATGTGGTGGGGCGGACACACGTTCGGCTACAGGCTGATCACGGAGATCGCGCCGCTCCTGATGATCCTGGTCGCCTCGTATTGGCCGAGAGTCTCGCGGAACCGGGTTGCCGCCGTGGTCTTTGGTCTTTGTCTCCTCTTCTCCCTCTACGTCCACTTCCTCGGAGCGGTGGTCTTTCCGAGCGGCTTCAACAACGGGCTCGACGAGCATCCCGAGCGCCTCTGGGACGTTCGCAACTCGGAGCTCGAGCTGTCCACCCGGAAGCTGATCCGTATCGCCCTCGCCTCTTCACGGCTGGCCGCCGCGTTCGAGCCCGCGCAGGGTGTGTCCCCTCCGGCCCCGGCCTGGTGGCGGCCGGACCTCGAGGACGCCTCGATCCCGGGCTGGATCGATACTCCGCTCGAAGGCCAGCGAATCTCCGGCCGGCTCGAGGCGTCGGGTTGGGCCAGATCCGACCGGGGATCCGTGGAGGTGCGCGTTGCGATCTCTCCGGATGGCCTCGTACCGCCGGTCGAGCGATTCCCGCGGCCCGACATCCAGCGCTCGAAACCGGAGCTGGGCGACTGCTCGCAGGCGGGCTGGCGCGTCCTGATCGAGAAGCCCCTCACTGGCGCCGCCGAGCACGCGCTGCTCGTCGAGCTGCGCGACCCCAACGGACGAGTCCGCCGCCTCGGGCCGATCCGCTTCCGGTGGAAAGGCTGACCTTGAGACCAGGCGAAAAGAATCTCCTGCTCCCGATCCTCGCCGCGGCGTTTCTCCTCGGCGGGTATGGATACTTCCTCGTGCGGAACACTGCGTTCTCTGTGGGCGGGTCCGACAGCTCCGGCTACGTGAATACCGCCTGGCGGCTGATGGCCGGAACGCTCGTGAGCACTCCACGGACCCTCCAGCGTTACGCGCTCCCTGACGATCTGCTCCAGATCTTCATCCCTCTCGGGTTCGTCCAAGGGCCTCGTCCCGGCACGATGGCCCCCTACTACCCGTCTGGATTTCCGGCGCACATGGCCGCCGCGGCCCTGCTCCTTGGCTGGCACCGGGGACCGTTTCTCGTCGCTCCATTGAGCGCGCTCCTGAGCGTCCTGCTCTTCTACCTTCTCGCGCGCGAGCTCTCGCTCTGTCGAACGTGGGCGGCGGCGGCGGCCGCAGTA
>DATIRW010000016.1:0-8440 GCA_035469365.1 Thermoanaerobaculia bacterium | reverse complement strand
GACATCGGCGCGCAGACGCCGGAGGAGATCGCCATCAGCATCCTGGCGGAGATCGTTTACGCGTCGCGCAAGGCGGCCGAGGCCGAGGAGGCGCCGCCGGAGCCGGCCGGCGCGGAGGCGATCGATCCCGTCTGCGGCATGACCGTCGAAGTCGCGACGGCGAAGCACCGCGCCGAGGTCGGCGGACAGGCCTGGTACTTCTGCTGCGGAGGCTGCCGCGACCGGTTCGTCGCCGCGCCGGAGCGCTACCAGGCTGGCATCGCGCCCGGAGGAATGGCGTGAGGTCGGAGATCCGAGCGATCCAGGAGCAGATGGAGCGCCACGGCTACATCGCCGAGGCGCCGATCGCAACCGCCGTGTTCCTCGCCCGGGAGATGCGCAAGCCGCTCCTGATCGAGGGGGACGCCGGCGTGGGAAAGACCGAGGTTGCCAAGGTGATGGCGCGCCTGCTCGACACGGAGCTGATCCGCCTCCAGTGTTACGAGGGGCTCGACGTCTCGACGGCTCTCTACGAGTGGGATTACCCGCGGCAGATGCTGCGGATCCGGATGGCGCGGGAAGCCGGAAGCGATCCCTCGAAGATCGAGGAGGTGATCTTCTCCCGCGCGTATCTGCTCGAGCGCCCGCTCCTTCGGGCGATCACGCGCCGCGAGGGGCCGCCGGTCCTCCTCGTCGACGAGGTGGACCGCTCCGACGACGGGTTCGAGGCCTTCCTGCTGGAGATCCTTTCCGACTTCCAGGTGACGATCCCGGAGCTCGGCACGATCCGGGCCGAGCACGTCCCCTACGTCGTCCTGACGTCCAACCGCAGCCGCGAGATCGGCGACGCGCTGCGGCGCCGGTGCCTCTACCTCTACATCGAGCACCCGAGCCTGGAGAAGGAGGTCCGGATCATCCGCTCCCGCGTCCCGGGAGCGAGCGAGCGGCTGGCCGAGCAGATCGGCCGCTTCCTGCAGGCACTGCGCGGGAGGAAGCTCGTCAAGGCGCCCGGCGTTGCCGAGACGATCGACTGGGCGCAGGCGCTGCTTCACCTCCACCGCGATCGTCTCGACCCGGAGACCGTCGAGCAGACGCTCGGCTGCCTGCTCAAGGACCGGCACGACCTGGGAGACCTGTCTCCCGCCGAGCTCTCCTCGCTCGTCGCCGCGGCGGCGGGCGCGGAGGCTAGCGCGTCATGAGCGCGGACGACCTGATCGTCCACCTGGCGAGGTTCGCCGGGGCCCTGAGGGACCGGAAGGTTCCTGTGAGCCTCTCCGACGAGGTGGATGCCGCGGCGGCGCTGACGCTCGTGGACCTCTCCGACCGCGAGGAGGTCCGCCGTGCGCTCCGGATCGCGCTGAAGGTTCGCCGCCGGGACGCGGAGACCTTCGATTCGCTGTTCGATCTTCTCTGGGGAAACCGCCGGGACGAGCCGGCACCGGTGGACCCGGCCGCGAGGCGATCGCCCGATCGGGCCGTCGCCGCGCGCCGGCGTGGAAAGGCTCCGACCGCGCCGGAAGAGGAAATCGAGCGGGAGAGAGCCGTCCCGGACTCGGACGAGCCGGGCTACAGCCCGGAGGCGCTGCTGCGGAGGAAGCCTTTCGACGAGTGCTCGCCGGCAGACCTCGCCGCCATGGAGAAGCTTCTCGCACGGCTCGCTCTGCGGCTCGCCACGCGCAGGAGCCGGCGGCTCGTCCCGACCCGCGGGCGTGGATTCGTCGATCCGCGCCGCAGCCTTCGCCGAGCGCTGGCGACCGAGGGCGAGCTGCTTCGATTCGCGCGTCGCGCCCGCGCCGTCGAAGAGCCGCGCATCGTCGTTCTCTGCGACACGAGCGGCTCGATGGATGCCCACACGCGATTCCTCCTCGCTTTCCTGCTGGCGCTCGCGAAGGTCGCCCGCAAGACCGAGATCTTCGCGTTCAACACCGCGCTGACGCGGCTCACCCCGTGGCTCGCCGCCGGCAGAGTCGAGCGGGCGCTCGAACGCCTCGCCGCCGGCGTGCCGGACTGGTCGGGCGGGACGCGCATCGGGGAATGCCTGGCCGAGTTCGTCGAGTCCCACGGCGAGATGCTCGACGTGAAGACCGTCGTCGTCATCGTCAGCGACGGCCTGGACCGGGGGGATACGGCCGTCCTGTCGCGGGCGATGCGAGACATCCGGTCGAGAGCGCGCCGCGTGATCTGGCTGAACCCTCTCCTCGGCGACCCGCGCTACGAACCGACCGCGCGCGGAATGGCGGCGGCGCTCCCCTTCGTGGATCTCCTCGCCCCGGCTCACAACTTCGAGTCGCTCGAGCGGCTCCTCCCCGAGCTCGCGGCCTGACATGACCGCCGTCGCCCGCGTCTCCCGGCAGGCGGCGCTCGCGTGGATCGGGGTCGCGCTCGCGGCGCAGGGCTGCGCAACCGTGCCGCGCGGCAGGGCGGTGCCGGCCGAGCTCCAGTCCGGCGCGAACGTGATCGGCTTCCCGGGCGGGATCCGCTACTTCCCCCGGGATGCCGGCCACGTGGCGGACTTCGAGCAGGATTACCTCGACTCCCTGGCTCGCGAGAGGGCTTCCCTCCATCTCGACAACAGCGCAAGGCTCCCTCCCGCCGCCTACCTCGCCATCTCCGGCGGCGGAGACAACGGCGCCTTCGGAGCGGGCTTCCTGAACGGCTGGACGAAGACCAGCACGCGGCCGACCTTCAAGCTCGTGACCGGGGTGAGCACCGGAGCCCTGATCGCTCCCTTCGCCTTCCTCGGCCCGGCCTATGACGAGACGCTCAAATCGCTCTACACGGGAGTCTCGCTCCATGACATCGCCGAGAAGCGCTCGCTCCTCTCGGTCCTGTACGGCGACGCGATGGCCGACACGACTCCCCTGCGGAACCTGGTCAAGAAGTACCTCACGCAGGAGGTCGTGGACGCGGTCGCGGCCGAGCACGAGAAGGGACGGATCCTGCTGGTGGCCACGACGAACCTCGACGTGCGGCGCCCCGTGATCTGGAACATCACGGAGATCGCCGCGACGAGAGCCGCAGGGAGGCTCGAGCTGATTCAAGAGATCCTGGTCGCCTCGAGCGCGATCCCGGGGACCTTCCCTCCCGTGATGATCGACGTCGAAGCCGAGGGGCAGAAATATCAGGAGATGCACGTTGACGGCGGCACGGCGGCGCAGGTTTTCGTTTATCCGGCCGCGATTCAGCTCGCCGCGCTGGCGGAGCGCGAGCGCGTCCTGTACGTAATCCGGAACGCGCGCCTCGACCCGGAATGGGCGGAGGTGGATCGCCGGACTCTCCCGATCGCCCTGCGGGCGATCACGTGCCTGATCCAGAACCAGGGGTTGGGGGACCTCTATCGCATTTTCGCGATCACCCAGAGAGACAAGGTGGACTTCAATCTCGTGTACATCCCGAGGAGCTTCCAGGTCCAGCACACCGCGGACTTCGACCCGCACTACATGAAGGCCCTCTTCGATCTGGCGGAGCAGATGGCGGAGGGAGGGCGTGCCTGGGAAAAGCATCCGCCTGTGCTGGTTTCGGGCGTGGACCAGGCTCGCCGGCGCTGAGGGGAGCATTCCATGGCGCTCGAGATTACCAAGACCTTCACGATCGACTCGCCCAAGGCCGACGTCTGGAAGTTCCTGACCGATCCGGAGCGCGTGGCCCGGTGCCTTCCGGGCGCGGCCATCACCCAGAAAGTGGACGAGAAGAACTACCTCGGAACGATCACGGTCAAGGTCGGCCCCGTGTCGGCGAGCTACAAAGGGAAAGTCCGCTTCGAGACGGTCGACGAGGCGTCCGGCACGGCGGAGATCGTGGCCTCGGGCCAGGACGTGAAGGGGAAGGGGGGCGCCGAGATGCGGCTGAAGAGCCTCGTCGTCGAGCGCTCGCCGGGACAGACCGAGGTGACGGCGACCTCGGTCGTCAACATCACGGGCATCCTGGCGCAGCTCGCCCGCGGAATGATCCTCGTGCTGTCCGATCAGATCTTCCAGAAGTTCACCGAAGCCATGCGGAAAGAGGTTCGAAAGGAGGGGCAATGATCCCGGCTTCATTTGATTACCACTCACCAAAGACCCTCTCGGAGGCGATCGACCTGCTCGGCCGCTATCCGGACGAGGCGAAGGTGCTCTCCGGAGGGCAGAGCCTGCTGCCTCTCCTGAAGCTCCGCCTCGGATCGGCGGGCCACCTCGTGGACATCGGGCGGATCCCCGGTCTCGAGTACATCCGCGAGGAGGGCGGGTACTTGAAGATCGGCGGGCGCACGCGCGAGTCGGCGCTCGAGGCCTCCGACCTCGTTCGCGCGAAGTACCCGATCCTGGCCGACACGGCCGCCGTCATCGCCGACCCGCTCGTGCGTAACATGGCGACGGTCGGCGGCAACCTCGCCCACGGCGATCCGGCCAACGACCACCCCGCGACGATGCTCGCGCTGGGCGCCGGAGTCGTCGCGACCGGGCCGAAGGGAGAGCGCACGATCCCGATCGACGAGTTCTTCACCGGCCTCTTCACGACCGCGCTCTCGCCCGACGAGATCCTGACCGAGATCCGCATCCCCGCGCCGCCCGCGAGGAGCGGCGGCGCCTATATGAAGCTCGAGCGCAAGGTCGGAGACTTCGCTACCGCCGCCGCGGCCGCGCAGGTCACGCTCGGCGGTGGCGGCCAGATCGAGCGGGCCGGCATCGGCCTGACCAACGCCGGGCCGACGCCCGTCCGGGCAACGGCCGCGGAGCAGTTCCTGAAGGGCAAGAAGGGAGACGCCGCCGCGATCGCCGAGGCCTCGCGCCTCGCGGCGCAGGCGGCCTCGCCTTCCCCCGACCGGCGTGGAGCCGTCGAGTACAAGAAGGAAATGGCCCGGGTCCTGACGGCGCGCGCGCTCGCGAAGGCGATCGCCCGGGCGCAAGGAGCATAGAGATGGGCAAGCACACGATCAAGGTCACGGTCAACGGCGACGCGCACGAGAGTGAAGTCGAGTCTCGCCTCCTTCTCGTCCATTTCCTGCGCGAGAACCTGCGGCTGACCGGCACGCACATCGGCTGCGACACGACGCACTGCGGCGCCTGCACGGTCCTGCTCGACGGCGTCCCGGTCAAGTCCTGCACGGTCCTCGCCGTGCAGGCCGACGGCCGCGAGGTCATGACCGTCGAGGGGCTCGAGAAAGACGGCAAGCTCGATCCGGTCCAGGAGGGCTTCTACCAGGAGCACGGCCTGCAGTGCGGCTACTGCACTCCCGGCATGATGATGACGAGCTGCGCGTTGCTCAAGTCAAACCCGGATCCGACCGAAGCCGACATCCGCCGGGCGATCTCCGGCAACCTCTGCCGGTGCACCGGCTACGTCAACATCGTCAAGTCCGTCCAGCACGCCGCTGCTGCAGCGCGAACGCGCCAGCAAGACGCGCGGGCCGGAAGGTAGGAGGAGCCATGGCAACGCCTCGCACGTCACCCGAAGTCGGGGGCATGGGCCACTCGATCAAGCGCAAGGAAGACCCGCGCTTCCTCCGCGGCAAGGGCAACTACGTGGACGATATCCAGCTCCCGGGGATGCTCCACATGGACATCGTGAGGAGCCCCTTCGCGCACGCGAAGATCGTCAAGATCGACCCATCGAAAGCGCTGAAGGTCCCGGGGGTGCTCGCCGTCATCACCGGCGAGACGCTCAAGCAATACAACCTGCACTGGATGCCGACCCTGATGTCGGACACGCAGATGGTCCTGCCGGTCGAGAAAGTCATGTACCAGGCGCAGGAGGTCGCGGCCGTCATCGCGACCGACCGCTATGCGGCCGCCGACGGCGTCGAGGCGGTGGAGGTCGAGTACGACCCGCTGCCCGTCGTCGTGGACCCCTTCAAGGCGCTGGAGCCCGGCGCCCCGGTCCTGCGCACCGACAAGCCGGGCAAGACGGACAACAGGATCTTCCACTGGGAGGTCGGCGACCGGCAGGCGACCGAGAGGGCGCTCGCGGCGTCCGACGTCGTCGTCAAACAGGACATCTACCTGCCGCGCATCCACGTCGCGTCGATCGAGACCTGCGGTTGCGTCGCCGATTTTGATCGCGTCCGGGGCAAGCTGACCGTCTACATGACGACTCAGGCGCCCCACGCGATCCGCACGGTCATTGCGCTCGTGGCGGGCCACGTCGGCCTCTCGGAGGAAAAGATCCGCGTCGTTTCGCCCGACATCGGCGGCGGCTTCGGCGGCAAGGTGCCCGTCTATCCCGGCTACGTCATCGCCATCGCGGCCTCGGTCGTCATCGGGAAGCCCGTCAAGTGGGTCGAGGACCGGATGGAGAACCTGCAGGCCGACTCCTTCGCGCGCGACTACCACATGACCGCGAGGCTCGGCGCGAAGAAGGACGGCACGATGACCGCGCTCGAGATCAAGACCATCGCCGACCACGGATATGCCGACGCGGCGGCGAACCCGTCCAAGTTTCCGGCCGGGCTCTTCTCGATCTGCACCGGCTCCTACGGCTTCCCCAACGCCTTCGCCGAGGTGGACGGCGTCTACACGAACAAGCCGCCGGGCGGCATCGCGTACCGCTGCTCCTTCCGCGTGACCGAGGCCGTCCACGCAATCGAGCGGATGACGGACGTGCTCGCGCAGGAGCTGAAGATGGATCCGGCCGACCTGCGCATGAAGAACTTCATCCCGCCGGAGAAGTTCCCCTACAAGTCGGTCCTCGGCTGGGAGTACGACAGCGGCAACTACCCCGCCGCCCTGAAGAAGGCGATGGACATCGTCGGCTACGCGGACCTGCGCAGGGAGCAGGCGGCGAAGAGGAAGCGCGGCGAGCTCATGGGCATCGGCATCTCGAGCTTCACCGAGATCGTCGGCGCCGGGCCCTCGAAGCAATTCGACATTCTCGGCATCAAGATGTTCGACTCGTGCGAGCTGCGCGTTCATCCGACCGGCAAGGCCACGGCGCGGTTCGGCACGAAGTCCCAGGGGCAGGGGCACGAGACGACGTACGCGCAGATCATCGCGGAGGAGCTCGGCATCCCGGCCGCCCACGTCGAGGTCGAGGAAGGCGACACCGACACAGCGCCCTACGGCCTCGGGACGTACGCTTCCCGCTCGACCCCGACGGCGGGCGCGGCCGGCGCCATCGCCGCGCGCAAGGTGCGCGAGAAGGCGAAGAAGATCGCGGCGCACCTGCTCGAGGTCAGCGAAGACGACCTGGTCTGGGAAGTCGGCAAGTTCTCCGTCAAAGGCGCACCGCAAAAGTCGAAGACCATTCAGGACATCGCCTTCGCCGCGTACACCAACCACCCGCAGGGCATGGAGGCGGGGCTCGAGGCGGTGGACTACTACGATCCGCCCAACCTGACGTTCCCTTTCGGCAGCTACATCTGCGTCGTGGACATCGACCGCGGCACCGGCGAGGTCAAGGTCCGCCGCTTCGTCGCCGTGGACGACTGCGGCAACATCATCAACCCGATGATCGTGGACGGCCAGATCCACGGCGGACTGACCATGGGCCTGGCGCCCGCGCTCTTCGAAGAGATCACCTACGACGAGAGCGGCAACATCCAGGGGGGCAGCTTCATGGACTACCTCCTGCCCACGGCGATGGAGACGCCGAAGTGGGAAACCGACAAGACCACCACTCCGTCCCCGCACCACCCCTTCGGCGCCAAGGGCGTCGGGGAGTCCGCCACCGTCGGCGCCCCTCCCGCCATCGCCAACGCCGTCGTGGACGCCCTCTCCCATCTGGGCGTCAGGCACATCGACATCCCCATCACCCCCGAGAAGGTCTGGAACATCCTGAAGGAGAAGGGGGTCGCCGAGTAGAGCGCAGGCGCTCCGACCCCCAGCGAGAACCGCACGGAAGCGAATCGGCCGCAACAACCGGGCGGGGCCGCGACCGCAGGCCCCGCCTTTTTCTCCCCTAACTGCCGCTCAAGACCATTGCCGCGCGCAATCAATCTCCTATCTCGAGCAGCCCCGGGACCGTTTTGTCCATCCGGCCAGCTAATGCATTTGCATCAAGAATTCCTTGACCTTGAGGGCCGTTTGCGGGTACAAGGTATCGCCAACCAAATGTGACAACAGGGTGAATGCCTCTTTGGACAGGGCATCGGCACCGGTCTAACAACCATGTCCAATCTGCGGGGGGGCGACGAATGACTCGGAGATGGCTTTACGCGATCGCGGTGTTGATGATTCTGGGGGTTGCACTGGCGCCGTCGTTGAGTGCCGAACAGAATCCGGGGGGCTCGCAGGAACCATCGTCGAATGCCCAACAAGACTGGACGGCATTCCGAGCGAACTACGACGTCATGATGTCCAACTTCGAGCGCATGGCGGCGGCAACAGGCAACACGGCTCGGCAAGAGCGTGTTCACCAGGGGCGGGAGGCCATGCGGCTGGTTACAGATGCTCAGCTGACCAAAACATTTGGACAGAATCCCGCCCCGGACCTTTCCTTCGGCGCGACGGCCAGTCAATACCTCGCCGCTAAGATGGAGTCCCAGCAG
>DATIRW010000015.1:0-5290 GCA_035469365.1 Thermoanaerobaculia bacterium | reverse complement strand
AAACCGGACGATCCGCTGGTCGTCGCGTGGGACCGGGTCGCCCCGGAAATGCTCCCCCACGCGCAATGACACGGAGAGCTCCGAACCGACCTCCGGATGGAAACTGGACGGCTCGATCCAGAAGTCGTGCGCGAGGAGCGCCGACCCGGAGAAGACCAGGAAGAGAAAAACTCCGAGACCGCGCCGCTTCATGCCGTCGCGGTCCGAGAGAGAAACCCCGCGAGCCTCTCACGGTCCAGGTTCCCGCCCGAGAGGATCACGCCCACCCGCGAGCCGGAGAAATCGGCCTTCTTGTGGCGCACGGCGGCGGCGGCGGCGACGCCGGAGGGCTCGACTAAGATCTTCATCCTCTCCAGCATCCAGCAGAGCGTTTCGATCATCTCCTCGTCGGATACGAGAAGGATGGCCTTGACGGTTTTCTGAACGACCGGAAACGTCAGCTTTCCGGGACTCGGGACCTGCAGGCCGTCGGCGATCGTGCGGGGGACGCCGATAGAGACCCGCTCCCCTCTGGCGAGCGAGAGGGCCGTGTCGTTGGCGGTCTCCGGCTCGACCCCGTAGACCGTGATTTGCGGACGAAGGTGCTTGGCCGCGGTCGCCGAGCCCGCGATCAGGCCCGCGCCGGAGACGGGAACGACGAGGAAATCGAGATCCGGCACTTCCTCCATCAACTCCGCCGTGGCCGTGCCCGCACCAGCCATGATCAAGTCGTCGTCGAACGGCGGCACCAGAAGCGCGCCGCGCTCGCGCACGAGCCGCTCTCCGATCTCGTCGCGGCTCTCCGAGTAGCGGTCGTACAGGACGACCTCGGCGCCGTAGCCCCGCGTGGCGGCGAGCTTGGAGGCCGGCGCGTCCTTCGGCATCACGATTGTGGCCTTGATATCGAGAAGCCTCGACACGAGCGCCACGGCCTGCGCGTGATTGCCCGACGAATAGGCGACGACTTCGGAGAAGCTGCGCCGCTCCATCTCCGTCTTGATCTTGTTGTATGCGCCGCGGAACTTGAAGGCGCCCGCGCGCTGGAGGTTCTCCGCCTTGAAGTAGACCGACGCCCTGGCTTCCTCGTCGAACTGCCGCGAATGAAGCACCGGCGTGCGGATCGCGACGCCTTCGAGGCGCCGCCGCGCCGCCGCGATGTCGTCCCAGCTCACCATGCGCAGGTCACCGCGCGACCTCCTGCCGCGCCTCGATCTGTTCCTTCCACTCGCCGATCGCGGCAAGAGCGCGCTCGGCCATCATCTTCCGCCGCGCCGCCTTGTCGCGGATCGGCGAATGCGACGTATCCTCGATCAGGCCGAAGGTCACGTTCATCGGCTCGAAGGGCTTCTCCGGCGGACGCTCCGAGCAGTGCCGCGCCAGGGACCCGATCGCCGTCGTGTAGGGAATGGCCACCGGCTCCCTGCCCTCCAGCAGCTGCGCGATCGTCAGCCCGACCGCCAGACCCGTCGCCGCGCTCTCGACGTACCCCTCGACGCCCGTGATCTGGCCGGCAAAGAAGATGCGCGGCTCCCGCCGCATCCGCCAGAAGCGGTCCAGATGCGCCGGCGCGCGGATGTAGGTGTTTCTGTGGAGCATCCCGTAGCGCGCGAAGACGGCGTCTTCCAGGCCCGGGATCTTCCGGAAGATCCTCTGCTGCTCTCCGACTTTGAGCTTCGTCTGGAACCCGACGATGTTGTAGTGCTCCTTCGCCAGGTCGTCCTGGCGAAGCTGCACGACGGCCCAGGGCAGCCGTCCGGTGCGCGGATCGGCGAGGCCCATGGGCTTCAACGGTCCGTGCCGCAGCGTCTCTCTCCCGCGCTCCGCCATCACCTCGATGGGCAGGCACCCCTCGAAGTAGATCCCCTTCTCGAAATCGTGCACCGGCACTGTCTCTCCGGAGAGCAGGTCCCCCACAAACTCCTCGTACTGCTCTCTCGTCAGCGGGCAGTTCCAGTAGTCCTCCCCTTCCCCCTTTCCGTAGCGGGACATTGCGTACATCCTGGAAAAGTCGAGCGAAGAGGAGACGACGACGGGCGCGATCGAGTCGTAGAAGTAGAGATCCTCGGTCTGGAGCAGCCTTCCGATCTCGCCGTCGAGCGCTTGCGAGGTCAGCGGCCCAGTCGCGATGACGACGAAGCCTTCCGGCGGTATCCGGCGCACTTCCTCCCGCACGAGCTCGATCTCGGGTCGCGACGCGATCGCCTCGGTCACGAGGTCGGCGAAGATCGTCCGGTCCATTGCCAGAGCGTCGCCCGCCGGCACGGCCGCCGCGCGCGCAGAACGGATGACGAGCGAGTCCAGGGCCTCCATCTCGCGCTTCAACAACCCGACCGCGTTCAAGGGGTTGTCGGACCGGAAGGAGTTGGAGCAGACGAGCTCGGCGCATTTCTCCGTCCGGTGCGCCGCCGTCCCGACCTTCGGCCGCATTTCGTAAAGCCGGACGCGGTGCCCCCGCCGCGCCAGCTGCCAGGCGCACTCCGACCCCGCCAGTCCCGCCCCGATGACAGTGACATCCACGAAACGGATTCTAATGGGCGTCGAGGATCACGCCGTCGGGCGGTTCTTGCGGCGGGCGAGGGGGATGACGAAACGGATCGAGGTCAGGCGTGGCGAGAAGGCGGCGATCTTGTTGTCCACGAGGCCGGCGGAGAGACCAGCCTTCTGGACATCCCCCCAGGAGAAAGGGAATGACAGCTCCGCGAGGAACGGCTTCTTGGGGAAGACGACCCAGAGTGCGCCGGCCGGAGTCAGCCTCTTCTCCAGCGCGCGGAAGAAAGTCGTGAGCGAGCCCTCGCCGGGGACCTCGGCCATCAACCAGGCATGCGTCCCGGAGGGCCACTCCTTGACCGGCTCGACCAGGGGACCAAAGATCTCGCGCAGGCTCGCGCGGAACTCTTTTGAGTACCCGCGGGCGTAGGCCGGGTCCTGCCCCGGGAGGGAGAACTTCGCCCAGGGGCTCTGCACGAACCGGGATTCTACGGGGTCCGAGCCCCGGGCCATTACAATTCACGGCATGCGCGCGAGCGTGATCATTCCATGCCGCAACGGCGAACGCATCGTGGCCGAAGCGGTTCGGTCCGCGCTCGCCCAGACCGAGCCGCCGCTCGAGATCCTTGTCGTGGACGACGCCTCGACCGACGGGACCGCGCGCGCTGCGCGGTCGGCGGGCGCGCGAGTCCTCCGCACGGAGGCACGCCGCAACGCCGGCGGAGCACGCAACATCGGAATCGAGGCCGCCTCGGGCGACATTCTCGCCTTCCTGGACGCCGACGTGACCGCGCCTCCCGACTGGCTCGCTCGGGTCCGCGCCGATCTGGAGGGCGATCCCGGCATCGTCGCGGTTGGCGGCAGAGTCGCCAGCGGCCGCCCGGGACTCTTCGGGGATCTGGATCTGTATCTCAATCACTCCGAGTGGATCGGCGGGCGCGCCTCCTTCAAGGGATTGATCCCGACGCTCGGCGTCGCGTACCGGCGCGAGGCGGTGGGGCCGGTCCGTTTCGTCGAGACCAACCTCGGCGAGGACGCGTCCTTCGGCGCGGCGGTGCTCGAACGCGGCGGGAGGCTCTGGTACGACCCGGGAATCGTGATGACCCATCGCCATGAACGTCTCGACCGCGAGACGTTTCTCGCCCGGCAAGTCAACGCCGGGCGCACGATCTACCGGACCCGCGTCCTGCACGACCGCCCCGGCCGCATCCTCGTGCGCTGCCCGCCTCTCGTCTTTCTCTACCCTCATCTCTGGATCGTCCTGGCCCGGATGGCGCGGGCGAGGAAAGCCGGCCGGGCCCTCGCGCTCCTTCCCTGGCTCCTCGCGGGAGAGACGGCGCGCATCCGTGGTTTTTTCCAGGCGCGCCGCGAATATCGGAAGGCCGGGGCCTTCGAGAACCCGCCGGCGGCGCGCGAGGTGCGCGCGTGAGCGGCACGCGTCTCGCCCAGGGGCTCGCGCTCGCGCGCGACTGGATCGCCCCCGGGGAGGCGCTGGCCCAGTGGACCCACTTTGTGACCTCGGTCTGCAACGCGCGCTGCGCGCACTGCTTCTATCCGATCACCGCGGGCAGGAACGAGCTGACCTTCGACGAGATCGACAGGCTCACGCGAACCCTGCCGCCCATCCGTCTCCTCTTGATCGGCGGCGGCGAGCCCTTTCTCCGCCGCGATCTGGCCGAGGTCATCCGCCTGTACTTCGAGCGCACGAAGTTCTTCACCTGTTCGGTCCCGACCAACGGGTTCGGCCCCGAGGAGATCGCGCGGGCGGCGCAGACGATCTGCGGTTTCGATCCCGATCTCTCGCTCGGTCTGACGGTCTCGCTCGACGGCTTCCGCGACTACCACGACCTCGTGCGGCGCGTGCCCGGCCTCTACGACCGCGCGATCGGGACGCTCGAGAACCTTCTCGCCCTCGCCCGCACGACGCCCAACCTGACCGTCGGCGTCACGACGGTCTTCATGCGGGACAACCAGAAGGAGTTCGAGGCCTTCTGCGACTTCATCTACGAGACCTACCGCCCTCACCAGCACTCGATCAACCTGATCCGCGGAGAGGCCTACGACCCGTCCTTGAAGGAGAACCTCGACGTGGACCTCTACCGGCGGATCTGCGAGAAGACCGACCGGCGATACCCGCCGGGAGAGATCCAGTCGGGCTGGCGCGGCGTGCGCACCCGGGCGCGGCGCGAGGTCAACCGCCTCCGCTACGAATACATCGCGAGGCAGGCGAAGGGCGGCCCCTTCGAACAGTTCTGCCTGGCCGGAGAGCGCGAGTTCATCCTGTCGGAAGACGGCGTTGTCACGGGCTGCGAGCTCATCGGCGACAGCCTCGGCAACGTCCGCGACTTCGACTATGACTTCCGGAGACTGCGCGAGGAGGCCGCCGTCGCCGCCTTCGACGCGAAGAAGCGCGCCGCCCTCTGCAAGTGCACCCACGAGTGCAACACCCGCACGATGCTTCTCTTTGACCGGGCCAACGCCCTCCCCGTCCTCGCCGCCATGGCCGGCTTCCACTCTTCTCCCTCTTCCCCCGGGAGAGGAATGGGTTGAGGGGTTCGGTTAAGCCGAAACCTTTCTCGCTTTCGCGGCGAGGATCATCCCGCTCTGTCTCTTCGAACTCAGGAAATGGTCGAGCAGGAGGAGCGGATAGAGGATCGGAAAAAGCAGGATGAAGACGCTCCGGTAGTGGAAGAGGGAGCCGAAGCGCAGGATCGTGATCGAGAGACGGCCCGCGAAGAGGTACTCGCTCTCCAGCACTTCGAAGCCCGCGCGCGCGAGCATCTCGCGCAGCTTCGCGTAACCGTAGAGCTGGTTGCACCGGTAT
>DATIRW010000014.1:0-15444 GCA_035469365.1 Thermoanaerobaculia bacterium | reverse complement strand
CGTGGATCTGCCGGGCCGCGGCGAGGTGGGCCCCGACGCCTTGCCGCGCCCTTGCTTCGGGACTTCGCGAGTCTTGCTCCGGACCGGCGGAAGAGTCTTTCTGTCACCGTTGGCCGCCGTGCGGCTGGCAGAGAGGGGTGCTGTTCTGGTCGGGACCGACGCGATGTCGGTCGATCCCGAGGATGCCGCGGACCTGCCGGTCCACAAGACTCTCCTGTCCCGCGGCGTCGCGATCCTGGAGAACCTCGACCTCTCCGAGGTTTCTCCGGGAGCCTACCGCCTGATCGCGCTGCCGCTCTTCTTTAGAGAATTGGACGCCTCGCCTGTCAGAGCCATATTAATTAAGGAAAACAGACCATAATTCTTTATTTAATTAGGAACATGCGCCGCGAGCCGTGACACCGGTCCTAGAAGGAGAGCGACTTCTGCCATCGGTCAGTCACGAGGCGGCGAGGATCCCGCAGGCTGCCTCGATCGTGGACCAGGTCCGGGTCGTGCCCGGGATTCCGAGGATTTTCTCGGCGACCTCGTTCGGATAGATCAGCCGCTTTCGGTCCCCCCGCCAGAAAGAGAGGGCAAATCGCCCGGCGACCCGGAAGAGGTCGACCTGCCAGTCCTTCCCCTCCGGCCGGCGGATCGGGAGCTCGGGAAGTGTCTTCGGCTTCTTCCCGAGCACGGTCACCATCGCCCGCACGTCCGGGCCCGCGGGCGGCCGCAGGAAAGGCTCGCTCTCCGCCAGAGCGAGGATCTCGGCGGCGGAACAGACCATGACCTCGGTCTCGAAGGGGAGCCGCTTGCCCAGCTCGGCACGGAAGACGGCGGCACCGACCGGCTTCTTCACGACGAACGTCCCCGCCGCCCCAATGTTGACGACGCCGAGGTGCGCCATCTCCTTCGCGAGAGCCGCCGGCCCGAACCTCCGGTGCCTGCCCACGTTGGCCCCCCTCAGGAGAACGACCAGCGCCATGCGCTCCTCCGTTTCGCCGCCGCTCGGCTCACTCTGCCGGTGGCTTCCGTCCGGCGTCGAGGTGGTCGAAGCTCAAGATGGCGTTGAAGACGAGGGAGTCGGTGACGCGGGGTTTCGCCGCGCCGGATGGGTTGCGCATGCTGCCCAACCGAGCGCCGAGCGCCGAGCACCGAACACCGAGTTCGTCTCCGGGACGGTTGTCACGGGGAACCGAACGGCAGCGTCAGAGCGGCCCGGCGGGCCAGGTCCCAGAGCGGGGCCGGGAAGATGCCGAGGACGAGAATTCCGGCGGCGCAGAGCGAGAGGGCGAGGCGGTCGGCCACGGCCATCGGCGGAGGGCCTTCCGGTTCGACGGTCTCCCGCATATACATGAGGTAGACAACCTTCAGGTAGTAACCGATCGAGATCAGGCTGTTGATGACGCCGATGACCGCCAGCGCGTAGAGACCCCGCTCGATGGCCGCCTTGAAGACAAAGAACTTTCCGATGAACCCGGCGGTCGCCGGGATGCCTGCGAGCGAGAAGAGACAGAGGGCAAACACGCCGGCGGGGAAAGGAGAGCGACGCCCCTCACCGGCCAGGAGCCCGATGGGATGGGGCTTCGTCTCGTCGCGGTACAGCGCCGCCACCGCGGCGAAAGCGCCGGCGTTGGAAACGAGATAGGCGAAGAAGTACACGATGACGGCGGCGAGAGAGTCCGTGCCGAAGACGGCGAGCGCGATGGTGACGTAGCCCATGTGCGCGATACCCGAGTAGGCGAGGAGCCTTTTGACGTCGCGCTGGGCGAGCGCGACGACGTTGCCGAGGGTCATCGAGAGGATCGCGAGCGCCGCGATGCCCGCGCGAAAGCGGTCGGGCATCCCCTCCTGGAAGACGGCTGTCAGCACGCGGTAGAGAACGAGCAGGCTCGCTCCCTTCGGTGCCACGGAGAGATACGCCACGGCCGGTGTCGGCATTCCCTGGTACACGTCCGGGGCCCATCCATGAAACGGGGCGAGCGACATCTTGAAGCCGAATCCGACGAGCAGGAGAAGAAGAGCGAGAATCACGAGAGGGTCGCCCGCGAGCTCGGGCCGGGCCAGGGCCGCGATCTTCACGCTGCCGCTCTTGCCGAAGAGGAAGACGATGCCATAAACCGTGAACGCCGAGCCGAGAGCGCCCGTCAGGAAGTATTTCAGGCCGGCCTCGGAGGACGCCTCGATCGTGCGGAAGAAGGCGGCGAGGACGTAGAAGCAGAGCGAGAGGGTCTCCAGGCCGATGAAGATCACGAGAAGGTCGAGTCCACGCGTCATGAGCGAGACGCCGAGGTGGCCCCAGAGGAGCAGCGCGTAGAACTCGCCTTTCTCCTCCCCCGTGCGCGCCAGATACGGTTTCGCCACGAGGATCGCGACGGCGGCCGTCGCGCCGAGGAACATCCCCACGGCCTGCGTCAGCGCCGAGGTCTCCAGCCGGCCGGCGAACGTCGCTCCGAGCGGCGCGCGCAGGAGGAAGAAGAGGGACCCGGCGATCCCGGCCAGCGACAGCGTCGCGAACCACCGCCGCGTCGAGGGCGCGAAGGCGTCGAGCAGCACGATGAGCCCGCCCGCGGCCGCCAGCGCGATCTCCGGAGCGATCGCGGCCAGGTCATCCGGCCCGAACTGGAGGAATGTCATCGCATGGCCTCCAGCGAGCGAGCCTGCGGCCGGACCTGGTGCGGAGAACCGACGCGGGCCGAGCGTTGTGCGACGGACGCGCGGACGGCTTCGACGGAGGGACCGAGGCGGGAGAGGACGTCGTTGGGCCGGACGCCGATCCAGATCATCAGGACGACGAGCACCGACGCGGCGACGAGCTCGCTCCTGCGGATCTCGGGGATCGCGCGGTTCTCCTCGTGCGTCAGCGGGTTCCAGAAGACCCGCTGGACGAGCGACAGCATGTAGACCGCCGAGAGGATGACGCCGGTCGCCGCCGCGACCGACCACCACCGGTGCGGCGAAGTCCAGGTCCCGACGAGAATCAGGAACTCGCCCACGAAGCCGTTCAATCCCGGCAGGCCGATGGACGACAGCGTCGCGACGAGAAAGAGCGCGGTCGTGACGGGGACAATGCCGGCGATCCCGCCGTACGCCGAAATCTCACGCGTGTGGCGGCGCTCGTAGAGGACGCCGACCAGAAGGAAGAGCGCTCCCGTGGAAAGGCCGTGGTTGACCATCTGGAGAATCGCCCCGGAGAGGGCCGTCGCCGTGAAGGCCCCGACCCCGACGACCACGAGTCCCAGGTGCGACACCGAGGAGTACGCCACGAGCCGCTTCATGTCCTTCTGCGCGTAGGCGACGAACGCCCCGTAGATCACGCCGATGACACCGAGCACCCCGAGCCAGGGCGCGTAACGCATCGCGGCGTCGGGGAAGAGCGGCAGCGCGAAGCGAAGATAGCCGTACACGCCGAGCTTGAGCAGCACGCCCGCGAGGATGATGGACCCCGCCGTCGGCGCCTCGGTGTGCGCGTCCGGGAGCCACGTGTGGAGCGGAAAGACCGGCACCTTGATGGCGAAGGCGAGCGCGAAGGCGAAGAAGAGGAGCGCCTGTGTCGAGCCGGGAAGATCGAGACGGGTCAGGTCTGCGAGGAGAAACGACCACTCTCCCGTCAGCGCGCGGTGGCGGACCGCCAGGTAGAGGATCGCGAGGAACATCAGCAGGCTTCCCGCCATCGTGAAGAGGAAGAACTTCATCGCGGCGTAGATGCGCCGCGCGCCTCCCCAGATGCCGATGATGAAGTACATCGGGACGAGCATCACTTCCCAGAAGACGTAGAAGAGCGCGAGGTCGAGCGCGGCGAGGCTCCCGATCATCCCGGTCTCGAGCACCAGGAACGCGATCGAAAAGGCGCGAACGCTCTTCTCGACGTGCGTGACCGAGAAGAGGAGCGACACCGGCGTGAGCAGGGTCGTCAGCAGGATCAGCACGAGCGATATGCCGTCGATCCCGACCGAATAGGAGATCCCGAGGGCCGGGACCCACGTCATTTTCTCGGCGAACTGGAACCCGCCATGGGCGATGTCGAAGCGGGTCCAGAGAGGCACCGACAGCCCGAATTCCAGGACCGATACACCGAGCGCAAGCCACTTCGCCGCCTTCCCCTGCGACTCGGGAAACAGGAGCAGCAGCGCCGCCCCCGCCGTCGGCAGGAAGATCAGCAGCGAAAGCAGATGCTGATCGAGGAGTCCGCTCATCCTAGAAGGCTCCGATCACGAAGACCATCAAGGCCACGAGACCCAGGAACAGCGTCAAAGCGTAATTGCGGACGTTTCCCGTCTGGAGGAACCGCAGCAGGTCTCCGGCGAGCTCGACCAGGAACGCGCCCGCGTTCAGGATCCCGTCGATGATCAGGACGTCCACGACCTTCCAGAGCATTCGTGCCAGCCAGTCGAAGGGACGCACGATGAGCAGGCCGTAGAGCTCGTCAATGCGGAACTTTTCGGCGACGAGCGCGTAGGCGGCCGGGAACGACGCCGCGATCCGTTGTGCCGGCGCCCCCTGCCGCTTCACGTACCAGTTCCTGGCGAGGAGAAGTCCGGCGACGGCGGCGACGACCGAGATGCCCATCAGGAACCACTCGACGCCTGCGGAGAGCGCGTGCTCGGAGCGCTCCGCCGACGTCAGCGGAAGAAGGATCGGCGAGAGGAACGCCGAGAACCGGTCGGCATTCTCTCCGAGGACCTTCGGCAGCCCGATCCAGCCGCCGACGAAGGACAGGGCGGCCAGGATCACGAGCGGAACCGTCATCGAAGGCGGGGACTCGTGCAGGTGATGTTCCTGCTCGGACGTGCCGCGAAAGCTTCCCGCGAACGTCAACGAAACGAGCCGGAACATATAGAAGGCCGTCAGCCCGGCCGTGAAGAGCGCGACTCCCCAGAGGACGTATCGTCCGTGCTCGAAGACGCTTCCGAGGATCGCGTCCTTCGAGAAAAACCCCGCGAGCGGAGGGATCCCCGCGATGGCGAGCGTCGCGATCAGGAACGTGCGGTAGGTGATGGGCAGCCTCGACTTCAGGCCTCCCATCTTCCGCATGTCCTGCTCCCCCCCCATCGCGTGGATGACCGAGCCGGACCCGAGGAAGAGGCAGGCCTTGAAGAACGCGTGGGTCAGAACGTGAAACATACCGGCCACGTATGCCCCGACGCCGCACGCCAGGAACATGTACCCGAGCTGCGAGACCGTCGAGTAGGCGAGGACCTTTTTGATGTCGTTCTGCGCCACCGCGATGATGCCCGCGAAGATCGCCGTGACTGCACCAACGACGGCCACGACGCCCATCGCCTCCGGCGCGAGGCGGAAGAGGACGTTGCATCGCGCGACCATGTAAACGCCCGCCGTCACCATCGTGGCGGCGTGGATGAGCGCCGAGACGGGAGTCGGTCCGGCCATCGCGTCGGGGAGCCAGACGAAGAGCGGTACCTGGGCGGACTTGCCCACCGCTCCGAGAAAGAGGCAGAGGCAGACGAGCGTGAGGTAAGGCGCGTATTTCCCGGGATCGGCGGCGGCCGCCGTGAAGACACGGTCGAAGTCGAGCGACGAGAAGAGAGAGAAGAGCCCAAACATGCCGAGCAGGAATCCGAAGTCGCCGATGCGATTGACGACGAAGGCCTTCTTGCCCGCGTCGGCGGCGTACTGCCGCTCGTAGTAGTAGCCGATCAGGAGGTAGGAGCAGAGGCCCACGCCTTCCCAGCCGACGAACATCATCACGAAGTTCTGGGCGAGCACGAGGACGAGCATCGCGAACATGAAGAGGTTGAGGTACCCGAAGTAGCGCGCGTAGCCGGCCTCCGTCTCGTCGTGGCGCATGTAGCCGATCGAGTAGACGTGGATCCAGAAGCCGACGAACGTGACGAAGGAGGTCATCAGCGCGGAGAGGGGATCCAGGCGCATCGACAGGTCGGCCGAGAACCCGCCGGCCGAGAACCAGGGAGCGATCGTCTCGACGATGGCGGCATGGTCTCCTGTGAAGAAGGGAACGAGCCGTGCGTAGGCCGCGGCCGTCGCGAGACCGACAGACCCGACTCCGACCGCCGACACGAAGCTCTTGCCGAGTCGCTTGCCGAGCAGGAGGTTGACGAGGAACCCGGCCAGCGGCAGCGCCGGGACGAGCCAGAGGGGGAGGACGGAGGTCATCTCACCACTTCAGCAGGTTGATCTTGTTCACGTCGATCGTCTCCTTGTGGCGGAAGAGGGCCACGAAGATGGCGAGCCCGACCGACGCCTCCGCCGCGGCAATGGCGATGATGAAGAAGACGATGATCTGCCCCTCGCGCGTGCCCAGAGCCGCCCCGTAGCCGATGAGCGCGAGGTTCGCCGCGTTCATCATCACCTCGATCGAAAGGAAGATCGAGATCGCGCTGCGGCGCAGGAGCGCCCCCGCGAGGCCGATCGTGAAGAGGGCGCCCGAGGCCAGGAGCACATCCCCGAGAGGAATCGAGCCGATCATGAGCTCTTTTCCCTCTGCGCCAAGACGAAGGCACCCACGAGGGCGGCGAGGAGCAGGATCGAGAGGGCCTCGAAGGGGAGGAGGTATCGCGAGAAGAGGAGACGCGCGAGCGGAGCGACGTCGGCCGAGACCGGGTCGAGCGCGGCCGGCGCGCTGCCTCCATGCGCCCGAAGCAGGGCGAGCAGGAGCGCGGCGAAGACGACGAGCGCGGCCGCGGAAAGCCAGCGCTGGATGGGACGCGGGTCCCGCTCCGGGGCCTCCTGGCCGACGTTCAAGAGCATGAGGACGAAGAGGAAGAGCACGAGGATCGCTCCCGCGTAGACGATGACCTGGATCGCCGCGATGAAGGGGGCCGAGAGCATCACGTAGCAGACCGCCAGCCCGAAAAAGGAGACGACCACCGCGAGCACGCTCTTGACCGGGTGGGGGTGCACGACCATCAGCGCGGCGAAGAGAATCGCCATCGCCGCCGCGGCGTCGAAGACGAGACGAGACATGGTCATCGCGCGCTCCGCGACGCCATTACAGCCATCCCATCGCGACGAGCCCGGCCACCCAGAGCAGGTTCAGGAGCGCCAGCGGCAGGAGCGCCTTCCAGCCGATGCGCATCAGCTGGTCGTAACGGAAGCGCGGCAGCGTCCAGCGCACCCAGATGAACACGAGGACGAAGAACAGCGTCTTGACCGAGAAGATCAGGATGGACAGGATCGCCCCGACGACGCCGCTCGGATGGAACCCCGGGAGGCTCCAGCCTCCGAAATAGAGCGTCACCGTCAGCGCGCAGGCGATCATGATGTTGACGTACTCCGCCATCATGAACATTGCGAACTTCATCGCGGAGTACTCGGTGTGGTACCCGCCCACGAGTTCCGCATCCGCCTCCGGCAGATCGAACGGGATCCGGTTGGTCTCCGCGAAGGCCGAAATGAAGAACACCAGGAAGCCGAGGAACTGCGGCACGACGTTCCAGCGGGGAAGGAACCCGAACCACAGGCGCTCCTGGCTCGCCACGATTTCGGGCAGCCGGAGGGACGCCGAGGAGAGGATCACTCCCGCGGCCGCGGTCGTCATCGCGAGCTCGTAGGAGATGATCTGGGCGCTCGAGCGCAGGCCGCCCATGAGCGAGAACTTGTTGTTCGAGGCCCAGCCGGCCAGAACGATGCCGTACACCGAGAGGGAGGTCAGCGCGAACACGTAAAGCACGCCGATCGAGAGGTCCGCGCCGATCAGCGGGATGTCCCGCCCGGCGGCCGGGAGATTCGCGCCGTAGGGAATCACGGCGAACGTCGTCAGCGCGGAGAAGACGGCGATCGCGGGAGCGAGGACGTAGAGGACCTTGTCCGCGTTCGTCGGAATGACGTCCTCCTTGAAGAAGAACTTGACCGCGTCCACGGGGAGCTGGAGGAGGCCGTAGGGACCCACGCGGTTGGGCCCGGGCCGGTCCTGGATGAGGCCTGCCCCCCTCCGTTCCGCCCAGCCGAGCATCGGAACGACCGTCAGGATCACGCCGAGCGGGATGAAGATCCGGAGCGCGAGGATGAGCCAGTCGATCGCTGTCATTCGTGCTCGCTAGATCGCTCCGACGGAGACGAAGTCGCCCTTCTTCATCAGGATGCCGCCCTTCAGTTCCTCCTCGGTCACGTCGGCGTATCCCTCGACCTCGGCCTGGATCTGCAGGCGTAGATCCGCCGGCGTCCAGTTGCGGTCGCCCCAGCCGAGCGCGACGGCGAGGAGAAGCAGCAGCTCCCAGTGCGCCCGCGCCGGGGGCTTCGGCAGGAACGCGCGATCGAACTTCTGCACGCGCCCCTGGACGTTCGTGAAGGTCCCTTCCTTCTCCGCCAGCGAAGCCGCGGGGAGGACGACGTCGGAGGCGCGCGTCAGCGCGTTGGCGGTCCGCGCCGCCGTGGACAGGAAACCGGCCCGCCGCAGCGCGGCCACTTTTTCCGGATCGTCCGCGATGTTCGAGAAAGCCGCGTCGGCGACGAAGATGACCTCCGGCTGCGCCTTGCCCGACAGCACGTCCTCCAGGCCGTAGCCGCCCGGCAGCGGCGCGAGGCCCATGTCCTTCGCCCCGGCGAAGTTGGGGCCCGCGTGGTCCCCCTCGACCCAGACGGTCTTCGATTTCATCCGGCGAAGCCGCGACTTGTCCACGACCGCGTCGCGATTGCCGCAGGAGAGGTGGTCCGCGATCTTCCGGAGCAGGAAGTTCTCCTCGTTGGAGAGGTTGGCCGAGCCCAGGAAGAAGAGGCCGGCCGGCCCGGCGGAACCGGCCGTCTGCCGGATCCGCGCGGCGATCTTCTCGATCGCGGCGGGGACATGGGTCTCCGCGGCCGCGTCCCCCTCGCGCACGGACGCCTTCTCGATCTCGCGCTGGTTCAGGCTCTCCGAGAGGAAGCGCCCGTAATCGCAGAGCCAGTAGTCGTTGACCTGCGGGTTCAGCCGCGGCAGGAAGCGGTAGACGATCGAGTCCCGGTTCTCGATCGAGATGTTGCAGCCGATGTTGCAGCCGGGGCAGACCGAGCGGGCCTTCTCCAGGTACCAGACGCGGCTGCGGAACCGGAACTCCCTGACGGTCAGCGCCCCGACGGGGCAGACGTCGGCGGCGCAGCCGGACCAGTCGTTGGCGAGCGGCTTGCCGTCGTGGGTCCAGACGAGCGTGCGTCCGCCCCGGTCCAGGAACGTCAGCTCCCCGGTGCCCGCGATCTCCTGGCAGAAGCGGATGCAGCGCGTGCACTGGATGCAGCGCGTCATGTCGGCGATGACGTGCGGCCCGATCGGCGTCCGGTCGAAGCCCGCGTACTGCCGCTTCTTCTCGTCGTAGCGCGAGCGCTGGTCCCCGTAGCCAAAGGAGTTGTCCTGCAGCTTGCACTCTCCGGCCTGGTCGCAGATCGGGCAGTCGAGCGGATGGTTGATGAGAAGGAACTCCATGTTCGCCGCGCGCGACTCGACGACCTTCGCGGTCTTCGTCTTGACCGAGAGGCCGTCCTTCAGCGGCGTCGTGCAGGCCGCCTGGATCTTCGGAATCCCCTCGATCTCGACCAGGCACATCCGGCACTGGCCGACGACGGAGAGGCGGGGATGGAAACAGAAGTGGGGGATCTCGATGCCGGCGAGCTTGGCCGCCTCGATCAGGTTGATGTTCTTGGGCACCTCGATCGGGTTGCCATCGAAGAGGACCGTGAAGGTGTCCTTGGCCGGCGCGGCGGGCGGTGATGCGGGCGCTCCCGGCGCGGCCGGGGGCTTCGGGGGATTCGCGCTCATGCCGTCACGAGCTCCGGCCTCGAGGCCCCCGCACCCACGAGGCAGCGCTTCTGCTCCACGTGGTAGCGGAACTCGTCGCGGAACTTGCCGACGGAGGAGAGGACCGGCGCGATCGCGGCGTCCGCGAAGACGCAGATCGTCATCCCGTTGGCCATCTGGTTTGAGATCCGCTCGAGAAGATCGATGTCCTCCATCCGCCCGCTCCCCGCCTCGATCCGGGCCAGGACCTTGTGGAGCCACGGCGTCCCCTCGCGGCAGGGAGTGCACTGTCCGCAAGACTCGTGCGCGAAGAACTTCGAGAGATTCTGCGCCGCCTCGACGATGCACGTGTCTTCGTTCATCACGATGATCGCCGCGGAGCCGAGCATCGACTTCTTGGCGGCCAGGCCGTCGAAGTCGAGCGGGCAGTCCTCGATCTCGTCGGCCGTCAGCATCGCGGCCGAGGCGCCGCCGGGGATCACGGCCTTGACCTTCTTCCCGCCCTTCATCCCCTGGCCGTAGTCCGCGCCGAAGAGGAGATCCTTCATCTGCAGGCCCATCGCGGCCTCGTAGACGCCGGGACGGTTGACATGCCCCGACACGCAGTAGAGCTTCGGTCCCGAGTTCTTCTCGTTCCTTCCGGTCTTCGCGAACCACTCCGCGCCGCGGTTCACGATGTGAACGACGCAGGCGAGCGTCTCGACGTTGTTGACGATCGTCGGGCAGCCGAAGACGCCGACGACCGCCGGGAACGGCGGCTTGATGCGTGGCTGGCCGCGCTTCCCCTCCAGGCTCTCGATCAGCCCGGTCTCCTCTCCGCAGATGTAGGCGCCCGCGCCGCGATGGACGGTCAGGTCGAGCGAGTAGCCCGATCCCAGGATGTTTTCGCCGAGGAAACCCTTCGCGTAGGCCTCCTCGATGGCGGCGTCCAGGATCCGCGCGCCCAGGTAGAACTCGCCGCGGATGTAGATGTAGGCGTTGCGGCACTTGATCGCGTAGGAGGAGAGGATGATCCCCTCGATGACCTGGTGCGGGTCCTCTTCCATGAGGAGCCGGTCTTTGAACGTGCCCGGCTCCGATTCGTCGGCGTTGCAGAGAAGATAGACGGGCTTCCCTTTCGTGTCCTTCGGGACGAACGTCCATTTCAACCCCGTCGGGAAGCCCGCGCCGCCCCTTCCGCGCAGCCCCGACTTCTTGACCTCGTCGGTCAGCTTCTCCGGAGTCCAGCCGCCGCTCAGGACCGTCCGCAGGGCCGCATAGCCGCCGTCTTCGAGATACGTCGCGATCGAGCGGGAGTCTCTCCGCCCGACGCGCGCGAGCAGGACCTTCTCGCTCATCAGGCGTCCGCCGACAGCTTGTCGAGGAGAGCGTCGAGCTTCTTCTCGTCCATCGGCTCGTGGTAGGTGTCATTGACCATCATCGAAGGGGCCCGGTCGCAGCCGGCGATGCACTCGACCTCGACGACCGTGAACTTCCCGTCGGGGGTCGTCTGTTCGAGCCCCACGCCCAGCCGCTTCGTGCACCGCTCCATCAGGCGCTCGGCGCCCGCGAGGTGGCAGGAGATGGACGTGCAGAACTGCAGCAGGTTCTTCCCGACCGGCCGCAGGTTGTACATCGTGTAGAAGGTCAGGACTCCGTCCACGTGCGCGGGCGTCAGTTCGAGGATCCTCGCGACTTCCTCGGCCGCCTCCTTCGAGATCCAGCCGAACGTTTCCTGCGCGACCCACAGGACGGGCAGGAGCGCGGCCTGCTTGGTCGGATAGCGGCTCAGGATCTTCTCGATCCGGGCGCGGGCCTCCGGCGGAAACTCGGCCGGCCGTCCGGATTCTTCGACGGAGTAGCGGCGGTCGCTCACCAGTCAAACGCTCCCTTCCGCCAGAGGTATGCGTACCCGACCGCGAGCACCGCGAGGAAGACGAGCATCTCGACGAAGAGCGCCGCGGCCCCCGAACGGAACACGACCGCCCACGGATAGATGAACGCGATTTCCACGTCGAAGAGGATGAAGACCATGGCCACGACGAAGTAGCGGATGGAGAGGCGTTTGTGGGAGGCGTCGATCAGGGGAACGCCGCTCTCGTAGGTGCCGAGCTTGCGGCTCGTCGACAGCCGTGGGCCGATCAGGTGTGAAAGGAACAGGATCACGCCGGCAATTCCGGCGGCCACGACCATGAGGAGGAGAACGGGCAAGAAGCTCTCTGCCATGGGGTTTGTGGACTTTTTCACAAGCGTCGAAGTCAGTCAACGTGAAGACGGCTCATGCCGACGTTAGGATCGGAGCATGGAGAGGCGAGGTCCGACGGCGGGGTTCCTTCCGGTGGCGCTGGTGCCTGCGTACCAGGCGGCGGAAACGGTCGGGCCGATTGTTCGAGGTCTGCTGCGTCACGTGCCGCGCGTGCTCGTCGTGGACGACGGCTCGACGGACGCGACAGGTCAGCGTGCGGCGGAGGCCCGCGGGGAAGTCCTGCGTCTCACGGAAAACGGCGGGAAGGGTGCCGCGATCCGCGCCGGCCTCGCATGTCTTCTCTCAACGCCCGTCACGCACGTGGCCTTCGTGGACAGCGACGGACAGCACGATCCGCGGGACCTGCCGGCGCTCCTGGAAGCGGCGAGAGGCGGGGACGACTTCGTCATCGGGTCCCGCATGGAGAGGCCCGAAGAAACCCCCGCCGTGCGCTACCGCACCAACGAGATCGGAAGCCGCATCCTCACCCGCATGACGGGCCGCGACGTCGAAGACGGCCAGTCCGGCTACCGCGTCGTCTCGGCCGACCTGCTGCGCCGGCTGAATCTCAACTCGCGCGGCTACATGATCGAGACCGAGATCCTGCTCAAGGCCGCGCGGCATGTATCGAGGTTCCGCCACGTCCCGGTCCGCGCGATCTACGGTGGCCCCTCGCACTACCGCCCCTTCGTGGATACGTGGATCATTTCCTGGGGCGCCGTCTACTACAAAGTCTTCGAGTGCGACTGATCGGGCCGGTGCCCGGCTTTCGGTGCCCGGTTCACGGTTGAGCTTCCCGGGCACCGAGCACCGAGCCAACACCCTGATCTGTCTCGCTACAATGCACCCTCCATGGCGCCACTCAGGATCACGCAGCTTCGCGTCCCGGGCCGGGCGCCGCGGGTCCTGACTGTCGACGTGGAGGAATGGTTTCATGTGTGCGGGGACGACTACTATTCCGATCCGCGGCGGTGGAGCGGCTTCACGCCTCGGATCGAGAAGACTCTCCTTGCGCTGCTCAATCTCCTGCAGCGGGGCGGGCATCGGGCGACGCTCTTCTTCCTCGGCTGGGTCGCCGGACGGTATCCGGATCTCGTGCGGGAGGCGGCGCGGCGCGGGCACGAGATTGCCGTGCACGGCGACCTCCACCGGCGGGCCGACGACATGAGCCGCGAGGAGTTCCGGCAGGATCTGCGATGCGCCCGGGAACGGGTCGAGCTGGCCTGCGGCGTGCGGGTGCGCTCGTACCGGGCCGCCGAGTGGTCCATTCGCCATGCGGGCCAGGATGCGCTCGAAGTGCTCGTGGAGGAAGGGCTCTTCTGCGACGCCTCGATGACGCCGGTCCCGCCTCTGGGCCGGGCGGAGAACCCGCCGGGGCCGCATCGGATCGAGATCAACGGAGGGTCGCTCGTCGAGATTCCGCCGCTGACGGGCCGCGGATTTGGCCGCACGATCCCGATGGGAGGGGGATGGCCTTTCCGGATGTTTCCGGCGGGACGGCTCCGGCGCGAGGAGGACGGGTTTCGTGATGCCGGCCTTCCCGCCGTCTTCACGTTCCACCCCTGGGAGTTCGACGCGGAGCATCCGGCGATGGAGGCCTTGAACCCGCTCGTCCGGCTCGTGCATTTCTACAATCTCCGCGGGCTGCCGGAGCGCTTCGAGCGCTGGCTGGCGGCGGACCGTTGCGTCGCGATCGCGGACGTGCTGCCGCGGCTGGCCGGTTGACCCCCGGTCCCTGAGATCCCGAGATGACACCTGTGGACCGTCCTTCCGCTTTCCTCTTCCCCGGCCAGCTCGCGGAATTCGTCGGGATGGGCCGCGACTTCTACGACTCGGACCGGGAGGCCCGCGAGCTCTTCGCCCTGACGTCGGACAGATGCGGACTGAACCTCGAGGAGATTCTTTTCTCCGGGCCGGAGCAGACACTGCACGAGAATCTCGCGGCGCAGGCGGGCGTCTATCTCGTCTCGACACTCGCCTCGCGGGCGCTCGCGCGCCGCGGGATCGAGCCCGGGGCGACCGCGGGCTACAGCCTCGGCAATTACGCGGCTCTCGTCGCGTCAGGAGCCATCTCCTACGAGGAGGGGCTCGGCATCCTCATTGCGGTCTGGCGGGAGACCGAGAGGCTCGGCATCCGCGGCGCGATGGGCGCCGTCGTCGGCGCGCGGAGGGAAGCGGTGGACGCCGTCTGCGAGGACCTGCGCGGTCGCGGCCTGCCCGTCTGGATCGGCAACGTCAACTCGAGCACTCAGTTCGTCCTGACCGGAACGGAGCCGGCCGTGGCGTCCGCGCTCCAGGCGCTCGCGCCGCGCGCACTGAGCGTTCTTGCGCTGGCGATGAGCTGGCCGATCCACAGCAGGTTGATGGAGCCCGTGGCGCGGGCGGTCGCGCCTGTCGTCGCCGCCTGCCGTTCGATCCGCGACCCGGCCATTCCCTACTACGGGCCGGACGGAAACGTCGTGTCCACCGCCACGGGGGTCGCCCGGCTGCTGGCCACGGAGTTCTGCCATCCGACTCTGTGGGACGCCACCGTCGGAGCGATGATCCGGGACGGCCGCCGCGTGTTCCTCGAGGTCGGCCCCGGCCAGATGTTGTCGAAGTTCGCGAGGTGGATCGACCGGAGCGTGACCTGTCATCCGGCAGGGACGCTCGAGGCCATCCGCCGCAACGTCGATATATTGCGGGTCCCATGACGCGAACGGCGATCGTCACCGGCGGGTCGCGCGGTATCGGCCTGGCCATTTCGCGGGAGCTCGCCGCGGCGGGAAGCCGGATCGTCATCACCTGCCAGAAGGACATCGCTCGCGCGGAGGCGGCGGCCGAGGAGATCCGCCGGCTCGGCGGCGAGGCGTACGCGGTCATCGCCGACGTCCGGGAGCCCGCCGCGGTCAAGGCGCTGGCGGACCGGGTCGCGAAGGACTTCGGAGGCGCCGACATCCTCGTCAACAACGCCGGCATCATCAAGGACGCCCTGTTCCCGTTCCTGAAGGAGGAGGACTGGGACGCGGTCATGGAGATCGACCTGAAGGGGGCCTTCCGCATGACCAAATCGGTCGTGCGCGGGATGCTGCACAAGAAGTGGGGGAGGATCGTCAACATTGTCTCGGTCAGCGGCATCTCGGGACACGTCGGCCAGACCAACTATTCCGCCGCGAAGGGGGGCCTGATCGCTTTCACCAAGGCCCTCGCGCTCGAGATGGCGACGCACGGAATCACGGTCAACGCCGTCGCGCCCGGCCTCGTGGACACCGAGATCATCGCCCACCTGAAGGAAGAGCCGCGCCGGGAGTTCCTGCGCCGCATTCCGATGGCTCGCTTCGGCAAGCCCGAGGAGATCGCCGTCGTCGTCGCTTTCCTCGCCTCCGTAAAAGCGTCCTATGTCACAGGCCAGGTGTGGAGGGTGGATGGAGGGATGGCGTGAGGCGAGGTTTCAGGTGTCAGAGGAAGAAGGTTTCAGGGGAAATGCAGGTGTCCGGTGCCAGGGATCAGGTATCAGAGGCCTGAGCTCTCGTCCCTGAAAACTGACACCTGATACCTGACACCTGATACC
>DATIRW010000013.1:0-2499 GCA_035469365.1 Thermoanaerobaculia bacterium | reverse complement strand
GACAACCGCATTGTTGGCCCGGACAATTCCGGGCCGGAAGTTGATGGCGCTCGCCAGCGGAGCGGCACGACCGGCCGGGTAGACGCGCAGATCGCCGTCATTGGACGGTCCGAAGACGGCGAGATTGACCGCGACGGCCGTCGCCGTGTTCGGGATCCCGCAGATGCTCAAGACCGGAAAGGTCCGGACGGCATTCGCCGCCAGCGCGGGGCCGCCCGAGGGGCCGGGCGCGTTGCGCGTATCCGCGACGCGGCAGGGCGGCACGGTGAAGTAGTGCGAGCCGGTCGGGGCCGCCCCCTGGACGGCCGCGAACGCGTCGAGGATGCCGCCGCCGCTGTCGCGATCCCAACCCGGAGCCTCGATGTCGATCAGGGAGGAGGTCAGGATGGCGCTGATCTGCGTCGAGGTCAGGCTCGGGTTCCTGGACTTGACGAGGGCCGCGATCGCCCCGGCGTGAGGCGCCGCTGCGGAAGTCCCGTAGAAGGGATTGAACCCCGGAGCGGCGCACGCGACGCCGTCGGCCGCCGTGAGGTCCGGCTTCTGCCGGATGACGCCGCCCGTCGAGGAGAAGTTCCCGGGCGTGATCGCGGTGCTGTCGGCGTTGAAGAAGAACTGACGCGGGCCGTCCGAGCTGAAGATCTCGATGGTGTTGAGAGCATTGAAGGGGTTGGGAAAGGGTCCCGTCGGATTAGGAGGACCGCCGATGGCGGTTGCCGCCGGCGTCGCCGCGACGCTGAAGGCGTTCGCGCTCGGCGGAGCGTTGTGACCGTGAGTGGACCCCTGCGTGTTGAAATTTAGCCGGCCCCGGTTCGTGTCCAGGTGCAGGAAGCGGGCCGAGCCGGAGAACTTGACAATCACGAGCCGCTGGCCGCTGGTAAGCGGCGTGACGCCGATGAACTCGAAAGGATCCTGCGTGCCGTCCTGGGTGTCCGTGGAGCCCGAGACGACGGCCGAGCCCGCCGAATTCAAGAGAAACAGGTCGTAGTCGTTTGAGGAGCCTGCGAGGGGATCGGACCAGAATAGGACCGGAAACGCGCCGGCGTTGGCCGTGAGCGCGTCGAAGGCGGTAACGCCGACGCCGGGATCGAAGTCGTGCAGCCGTCCGGTCTCGAGAATCGGAGGTCCTACTGCTCCGCCGTCCACGAAGTCTCCTTCCCACGTGCCCGAGGTGTTCTTGTCCTTGCCGCCCGAGTTGGCGGCCGAGGAGAAATAGAGAACGCCGGCGGCCGTCACGTCGTTGACGGCCTGGGTGACGAGACCGCCGTTGGTGTTGGACAGAACGCCGGCTGTCTGTCCCATCTGGAACGGGGTCTCCACGAAATAGCTGACGTCGTCGATGATGACGTTGCAACCGGCGGCCTGCAGGCTGTGGATGTTCGTCGCGAAGCTCGCGAGGCTGGTGAAGGCCGTCGCGAAGTAAAGCTGCGCCCCCGGCGCCATGTCGAACACGATCTCGAGCATCGCCGTTCCTTCGTCGTCTCCGGCTGCGCCCCCCTGCCCGGGCAGGACGGTGACGGCCGGGAGGTCCCCGGAGGCCTGAACGGCGGCGAGAGAGGAGACCCCGTCCGACAGGACACCGACCTTCACCCCGGTACCGTTGGCGCCGAAGATGGACGCCGCGAGATCGGCCCGGTGCGTCACGACACCCTGCGAGGTGTTGGTCTTGGCGGTCCTGTTGGTCCCTTCCGGCTTCGCTCCGGACATCCCCTTCAGGGCCGCGGCGAGCTGGGAGCGCACGGCCGCGGCGCGCCCGGCAAATCCGGGCCGCACGGACTTGAGCAGCGAGGTGGTGACTCCGTGCGTGGCGGAGGCCTGGGGCGGCATCATCCGGTTGAGCATCGCCTGCTGCCTGGGCTGGATGAACTGGACATCGGGATGCGCGGCGAGCGACTCGACCGCAAGGAGGGGAACCTCCGCGCGGATGCTGCGATAGTCGTAGAAGTACTCAATGACGCGTCCGCCGATCTTTTCGATCATGTCGAGAACGGAGCTGGTGACCGCCGCCGTGATGTCCACGACGACCTCGCCCCGGGCGCCCACCTCGATGCCGGTCTGAAGCGTCGGCACTCCGGCTGCGATGGGAAGCCCGCGCATCTGCCTGGCCTCGTAGAGGAGATTCGAATTGACCCTGCGCTGGGCGGGCGTGCGCGTCTTCTTGTCTTCGAGAATCGCCTGGATCTGCTGAAGTGCCGAGGGGCTCAACGCCTCCTGAGCCAGAAGCGGCCCATCGGCGCCGAATAAGAAGAGCAAGACGAGTAGCGCGCTTGCCGGGACATTTCGGCGCCAGGATCCTCGGACCGTCGATCTCACTTGTGTTTCCCTTTTTTCAGCTGTTCCAAGCAGACTATTCCGCAGGCCGTTCGCGGGTCAAGACGGATTCGCGGTTTCGCCCCTGGACAAAAGTCCAAGTGAATTCCCATCAGGCGGGCAGCCCTCGACGACCTATTGGAAGTAGCCGTAGACGTCGAAGAAGAAGTGGGTGCTGCCGGAGGGCATGTC
>DATIRW010000012.1:0-2698 GCA_035469365.1 Thermoanaerobaculia bacterium | reverse complement strand
GGGGACCGTGCCTCCCGACGGCGACGGACGCTTGATCGTCGTCCTGTTCCAGTGGGAGATCGCCGGCCAGAAGCAGGAGGGGTTCGTCCGCATGCAGCGCCAGGCGGTCGACTTCGCGCGCTCGCTCGGGCTCCGCGACCGGGTGGCGGTGCTTCTCTTCGGCTCCCGGCTCTGGCTCCAGCAGGACTTCACGCGGGACCGCGGCAAGGTCGAGGCCGCCCTCGGCGGGATCCTGCGAACGGCGAAGAATCGCGCGCGCGATCCGGACTCCGAAGTCTCGCTCGCCGACCAGCTGACCGAGGAGGACGCGCGCTCAGCCACGACGATCGAGAAGGCGCTTGCCGCCGTCGGCCACGCCCTCGAGCCGGTTGCCGGCAAGAAGTCGCTCCTTCTCTTCGGCTGGGGAATCGGCAGGTGGTCGCCGACCTTCCGAGACGAGTTTGCCGGTTACGTGCGCCAGACCTCGGACTACGAGCCCGCGCGGCAGGTCCTGTCGAAGGCCGAGACGTCGGTCTTCTGTCTCGACGTCAGCAACGGCGCGCACGGGCTCGCCGCGGGCCTGGAACGCGTCGCCTTCGATACGGGCGGCTTCTATGTGCCGACCTGGGATTTCCCGCAGTTCGCGATGCGGAAGGTCGAGCGCGCGCTGACCGGGCACTACGTTCTGGTCTTCCGCAAGCCTTCGGGGCCGCCGGGTCGCCATTCGATCGACATCCGTCTCTCCGGCCGCGCCGGCAACGTCTTCCACCGCCGCTCCTACGAGGACGGCGAGGTTCCGTAAGTGGGCCGGGAGGGACTCCGCATTCGCCCGGCGGTCGCGGCGGACGCCAGGGCTCTGGGAGCGCTCATCCGCGAGTCGGTCCTCGGTCTCTCCGGCGCGGATTATTCGCCCGAGCAACTCGCCAGCGCTCTGCAGCACCTCTTCGGCGTCGATACGCGTTTGATCGAAGACGGGACTTACTACGTCGTCGAGTCCGGGGACAGACCCGTGGCGTGCGGGGGCTGGAGCCGGCGCCGGACGCTCTTCGGCGGCGACCAGTACTCGCACCGGTCTGACGACCGCCTCGATCCGAAAACCGAAGCCGCCCGCATCCGCGCCTTCTTCGTCCATCCCGACTGGGCGCGCAGGGGAGTGGCCCGCCTCCTTCTCAGGGAATGCGAGCGCGCGGCCAGGGCGGGCGGCTTCCGACGTCTCGAGCTCATGGCGACCCTGACCGGCCTGCCATTCTATGAGCGTGAAGGCTTTGTGGTCCTGGAACGCCAGGATCTGGAGCTCCCGGACGCCGTCCGGTTCCCCCTGGCGCGCATGGTGCGCGATCTCTCTTCACGTTCTCCCGGCGGAAGAGGACCGGGGTGACCTGAACTCATCCTCGGTCTCGCACCACCGGGTCGACGCCGCCCCGCGGCCGTTACGTCGTCACGGTCTTTCCGGGCATTTCGGGATAGCCGGCGATCGGCATGCCGCCGACGCGACCGGCCTCCTTCATTCGGACGGGAGAAGCGGGAAGGCGGTCGAGGACGGGGAGACCGGCGCCGTTGTAGCGGCCGAAGGAGAGGACTCCCGTCGGGCAGGACTGAACGCAGGCGGAGCAGCGGACGCACTCGGGGTCTTCCATGGGCAGGCCCTTGTTGGCGAAATTCATGATGTCGATTCCCTGGTGGCAGACCGACGTGCAGACGTTGCAGGAAATGCACCTGGATTTCTCGGCGAAGATCCGGAAGCGAGAGAACCGCGTGAAGATGTGCATCAGGGCCGCGAGAGGGCAGGCAAAGCGACACCAGACGCGGCCGGAGAACCAGAAGTACATCCCGACCCCGACGATCCCGGCGAGGAAGATGTCCACGACGTGGTAGTAGTTCAGCTCGACTCCTGCGACGGACCATCCCGAGAGAAGGCCTGAGAAAAGCTTCTCCGCTCCGCGCCCCACGCCGGTGTTCGGAGCGCTCCAGGAAATGACGCGCGCGAAAAAGAGCGCGAAGGCGGCCACGAGCGCCGCCTGGCCGACCATGTTCACGCGATTCCAGAGCGGACCGTGCGGCATCTTCTGGCGGTGCGCGTCCCCCATCGTTTCGGCCAGGGCTCCGCAGGAGCAGATCCAACCGCAGTAGGCGCCCTTGCCCCACTTGCGGATGATGAGCGGAATGAGCACGAAGGTCTGGAGGAACGCGATGACGAGCCACCAGAGCATCGGCCTGGAGGAGAAGACGTTCCAGATGAAGAGCGGCCAGGCCAGGACGAAACCGAACGCGCGCCAATACTCGCGCCCGTGGCCGTAGCTCGCGGAGGGGAAGAGGTTATCGGCAAGGGTCTTGCCGAACCCGTGATCGAAGACACCCCTGTGCCCGAGAAGAGGGAGGACGACGAACGGAAGAAGGAAGAGCGGAATCCACTGGATGGCCGTCAGCGTGGCCGTCTGTAACTTCACGTAGGGTGTCCGACGCCGGCGGACTCTCCGGATGCCGAAGAGCAGGACGCAGAGGCAGTAGGCGAGGGAATAGTAGAAACCCGGGTCCTTCAGGGAGATCGCTATCGTCCCGGCCAACGTGGAAGGGTCCCTGGCCGCCGCGGCGAGCCCGCCGCCGGCTTTCTCGAACCAGGACGGCACGTTGTAGGGAAAGAGCCCGTGCTTCTGGAAGTACTGGTTGACTGCGCCGCCGGCTTTCCAGTTGTAGAGGAAGACGCAGAAGAGGAAGAAGG
>DATIRW010000011.1:0-8907 GCA_035469365.1 Thermoanaerobaculia bacterium | reverse complement strand
GAGATACCCCGCCGCGGCATACATCATGTTGTTGTAGAGGAAGACAGTCCTTGGCGGCTCCTTCGGCTCCATGTACTTCAGCTTGCCGAAGAGCTCCTTGCGCGAGTCGGGCGCCTGGTACCAGATCGTGTCGTGGCGGGTGATGCCCGTGCGGTGGGCGAGCATGTCGCGCAGGGTCACGGTCGAGTTGAGATAGTCGTTGTAGAACTGGATTGACGGGACCGACTCGCGGACCGGCTTGTCCCAGGTCAACTTCCCTTCTTCGACCAGGAGCCCCGCGGAGACGGCGGTGAAGAGCTTCGAGTTCGAGGCAATCTGGTAGAGCGTGCTCGGAGTGAAGGGAAGCTTCTGGCCATAGTCGCGGTAGCCATAGCCTTTCGCGAAGACGAGCTTGTCGCCGACGATAATGCCGACGCCGATCCCCGGGACATTCCAGTCTTTCAGCGTCTGGGCCATCCAGGCGTCGAAGCCCTTGAGCCTGGCGGCCGTGCCGCCGTCCGGGGTCTGCGCCGGGAGACCGCGGACGGGGCCGAGGGCGAGGATCGAGAGAAGCAGAATGCGCGCGCGGCAGCGAACTCTTGACTGTTCCGGGCCCGATTTCATGCTCTTCCCCTTTCTGGATTCACAATACTGGCGAGGGACCTCTCCGCGGGCTCGAATCATGCATCGAAAGAGCTCCTGGAGACCATCGTGAAGCGGCGATTCTGGTTGGTATGGTTCCTCGCCGGAGCGGGTGCTGGAGCGCTGCAGGCGGAACCCGTGGCCGTGCGCCATCCGGAGGGCGTCGTTCGCGGCTTTCTCGTTCTCCGGGCTCCCGACGGCTCGATCCTCGCCAACGGAGACCTGGTCCAGTTTGTCCGCGGCGGCCGCGTGACGAGCCGCCTCCTGTTCCACTTCAGGGACGGATCGCTCCAGGACGAGACTGCGGTATACACGGAGAACGGGCGGTTTCAGCTGGTCAGCGACCACCTCATCCAGCGCGGGCCATGCTTTCCGCACCCCATGGAGGTGTCGATCGACGCGGCGAGCGGCCGCGTGACCGTGCGGCATCGAGAGGACGGAAAGGAGCAGGTCATCGAGGAGCAGATGGAGCTGCCTTCGGATCTCGCCAACGGATTGACGCTGACTCTGCTGAAGAACATCGCCCCGGATGTGACTTCCACGACTGTGTCCATGGTGGCCGCGACGCCCAAGCCGAGGCTCGTCAAGCTCATCATCACGCGGGGGGCCGAAGAGCCGTTTTCCGTCGGCCACGCGTCCTACAAGGCGACCCGTTTTAACGTCAGGATCGAGATCGGCGGCCTTGCGGGCCTGATCGCGCCGCTCCTGGGCAAGCAGCCGAAGGACGCTTCGGTCTGGATTCTTGGCGGAGACGCCCCCGGATTCGTCAAGTCGGAGACTCAGCTCTACGAGGGCGGGCCCCTCTGGTCGATCGAGCTTGCGGCGCCGGACTCCCCGCCGAAGGGGCGTTGAGCCCGGCTAGAAACTCACGCGCACCCCGAGCCGGACGGAGGTCGGCGGCGTCCGGAAGACGGGCTTCCCGTAGTTCGGGTTGACGGGGGTCGCGGACGCGTTGTCGGCTTCCTGGAATCCCCAGCGCTCATCGAGCAGGACCGGCCGCTGGGCGTTCAGGATGCTGAACACGTCCACGAGCACGTTGACGGTCACGGGACCGATTCCGAACGGGTACCCGAAGTGGAGGTCCGCCTCGTAGTTGTCGGGAGTCCTGCCCTCCGCGCCGCGCTCGGTCAGGAAGAACTCGTAGCGCCCGTACGCGTCCGAGAACCCGTAGCGTGTGAGCGGAGTCCCCGTGCGGTAGTACGCCGACAGGCCGACCGACAGCCTCCAGGGCGTGACGTAGACGCCCGAGACCTTGAACTGATGCCGCCGGTCGTTGGAGAGCGGCCCGCGGTTGGTGATCTTGGAGAGGTTGCGGCCGTCGGTGAAGAAATCGAAGTAATCGTACGCCGCGGAAATGTTGGGGTCGTTGATGGTCGTCTGGGTGAAGGGAGAGTACTCGCCGTCGTAGTTGCCGTCGAGCGTCGAGTAGATGTACGACGCGATCGCCTGCCAGTTGTTCGAGAAGCGCTTCGAGACGTCCAGCTGCAGGCCACGGTAGATCCGAAGCGGCCGCGGGGCGTCGTAGAGCGTCGTATAGTCGAGCCCGAAGACCTGCCGCATGATCCCCTTGCCCGGGTTTCCGATGCAATAGGTCCCGTCGTCCTGGCACAGGAAATCCTCGATGACATTGCCGTAGTCGCGGTAGATCCCCTTGATCCCGACCGCGATGTCCGTCATCACTTCCCGCTCGCCTCCGATGACGTACTCCGAGATGTACTGGCCATGGATGTTCGGATCCGAAGGCTCGGTGAAACCGCCGAGGATGGCCGACGGCGTGCCGAAGTCTTCCTCGGCGGCGGGGTCCGGATGGTGGTCCGTCGGGCTGTAGTTGATGATCCGGGGCTGCCGCTCAAAGGAGAAGGAGCGGATCACGAGATCCATCGGGATCTCCTCGTAGAAGCGCCCGTAGGACGCGAAGACCTTCGTGCGGTGGTCGTTCGTCGGGTCCCAGATCACGCCCACGCGCGGCGCCCAGTCGTGTTTCAGGTCCACCTGCGTGGTCCCGTTGGCGTCCACGATCTGCTGGCGATCCCAGCGGACGCCCAGGTTCAGGGTGACGTTGCGCAGCACCGTCCACCGGTCCTGCAGGTACAGCGTGGTGTTCTTGTGCTCGGGGGACGCCTCCAGGATCGAGAGCGGAGCGTTGTCGACGGTCGCATCGGGCGTCGTCCAGTAGGAGTGCTGGTAGATCGGTTTTGCCGGGTTCACGGTGTTGGCGAAGATCGTGACGAGCTGGCCGCCCGACTGGCGCTTGATGACATCGGCTTGCACTTTCTCGTACTCGAACCCGAACTTGATCGCATGGTCTCCGAAGTACGGCGAGACAGAGGCACCGTACGCCGTGCGCTTGAAGTCCTTCAACTGGATCAGGCCGAAGCCTCCCGTCTGGAAGAAGTCCTGGGACGCGTCCTGGTACTGGACGACGTCGCCCGCGGGGGTCGCCGGTCCCACGGAGTTGCGCTCCTTGTGCCACGCGGCCCCGGCGGCCGCGGTCCAATGCGTCCCGAAGATCCCCTCGTAGCGCAGAGCGTAGTCGCGGCCGCCGAGATCCTGACGGCCATCGTAGGTGAGCGGTTCGCCGTTCAAGGTGTGGTTCGCGTCGTTGATCGCGCCCGTGTCGACCGTCGGATCCTGAAACGCCGAGGCCACGATGGAATGGCTGTCGGAAAGCCGGAACGTCAGCTTGCCGGCGCCCAGGTTGCGCGTGCTGACCGACTGGCTCGGCAGGTCCCCGAACAGGTTGTCGGTCGTGTTTTCGACGCGGTCGTAGGCGGCGAAGAACCAGATGCGGTCCTTCCAGAAGTATCCGCCGAGGTCCGCGCCGTAGTCCTTCCTTTCGAATCCTTCGACGGTGCCTCCCGTCGAGACGACCGGCTTCGGGGAGGCGCGCAGCCCGTTGTCGTTGAAGTAGCCGAACGCATCGCCGTGAAACTCGTTGCTCCCGGACCTCGTGATCACGTTGATGATCGCGCCGGTCGAGCGGCCAAACTCCGCTTCGTATCCGCCCGTCTTGACGTTGATCTCCTGGATGAACTCGTAATTCAGCTCTTTGCCCTGGAATCCGTACTCGATGCCCGTCGTGTTGACGCCGTCGATGTAGAACGCGTTCTCGGCGCCGGAGGAGCCGTAGGCCGTGATCGTGGCCTGCGACTCGTTCCTCGGGTCGGCGTCGGACGAGATGCCCGGCACGACCTGGACGACCGAGGAATAGTTTCTCCCCGTGGGAAGCGTCTCCACGGCGCGGGAGCTCAGGTTCGTCCCGAGATTCGTCGAGGACATATCGACGACCGGCGCCTCGCCGGTCACGACGATCTGCGCGGTGGCGGAGGGGCGCAGGACGGCGTCGAGCGTCGTCTCGGTGCCGAGGCCGACAGTGATGCCCGCCTTCGACTCGGGCTGGAAGCCGGCGAGCGTGAAGACGACGGTGTACTGCCCCGGAGGAAGCAGCGTGATCCGGTACCGGCCCTGAGCGTCCGTCAGCACGACGCGCGCTCCCTGGAGGGAAGGGCTCTTCGCCTCGACGCTGACGCCCGGAAGCACGCCGCCGGATTCGTCGGCGGCGCGCCCCGCGAGGGAGCCCGTGGTCTGGGCGAGGATCGCAGTGGAGCCGAGCAGGATCAGGCACGCCATGGCGGATGAACGCGCGGTGCTCATGATTCCTCCCAAAATTTTCGGGAGATCGTAGCACCTGGCAATGGGATCTTGCGGAACATCCCGGGCTAGGATTGAAGTCGAGGAGGGCCACCATGTCTGAATCCCGCAGGGAGTTCCTCGCGCGCACGGCCGCCGGAGTCGCCGGTGTGGCCGCGGCGAGCCGTCTGGCCGCGGAGGCGCAGGCGGCCGCCCCGGCTCCGCAGGTCACGCCTGTCGCGGGGACGCCGCCCGCGTTCGGGACGGCGCCGCCGGTCGGGCCCGAAGTCAGCGCCGCCACGTTCGCGGATGCCGAGAAGCTCGTTCGGGTGGAAATGACGCAGGCCGAGCGGGCCCAGGCCGCGGGCAACTGGCGTCAGGCGATGGCGGGCGTCATGGAACGGCGGACGGGACCAAGGAAGGTCGTCCTCGAGAGCTCGCTCGCGCCCGCGACGCGATGGGATCCCCTGATCCCGGGCGTGCCCGCCGGCCCGGGCAGGGACCGCTTCGTCCGGAGCCCGGCCGATCCGAGACCGCTGCCCGGGCGCGACGAAGACATCGCGTTCGCGCCCGTCTCCGTGCTGTCGCGATGGATCGAAACGCGGGCCCTGAGCTCCGAGCGGCTGACGCGGATCTACCTCGAGCGGATCGAGCGCTTCGATCCGAAGCTGAAGTGCGTCATCACGCTGACCCGCGACCTGGCGCTCGAGCAGGCGCGGCGCGCGGACGCGGAGATCGCGGCGGGAAAGTACCGCGGCCCGCTTCACGGCATCCCCTGGGGGACGAAGGACCTCCTGGACACGAAGGGGATCCGAACGACCTGGGGCGCCGAGCCGTACCGCAACCGAATCCCCGACGCCGATGCCGCCGTCGTCGCGCGGCTGCACGGGGCCGGGGCCGTCCTCGTGGCGAAACTCTCCCTGGGCGCGCTGGCATTGAACGACGTCTGGTTCGGCGGCCAGACAATGAACCCCTGGCTCCTCGAGGAAGGATCGGGAGGGTCGAGCGCGGGGCCGGGCGCCGCGACGGCCGCGGCCCTGGTGGGCTTCTCGATCGGCAGCGAGACGGAGGGATCGATCGTGGATCCCGCGATGCGCTGCGGCGTGACGGGCCTGCGGCCGACGTTCGGCCGGGTGGCGCGGACGGGCGCGATGACGCTCTGCTGGTCGCTCGACAAGCTCGGACCGATGGCCCGCGGCGTCGAGGACACGTTCCTCGTGCTGGCGGCGATCTCCGGGCCTGACCCGGGCGATCTCTCGAGCGTGCCGGGCCGCCTCGATTTCGACGCGGCCGGGTCCGTGAAGGGGCTCAGGGTGGGGTTCTTCCCGGCCTGGATGAACGAGAGCCCGGCGACGGAGGTGGACCGCGCCGCGCTCGAGACTGTCCGGCGCCTGGGAATGACGCCGGTCGAGGTGAGCCTCCCCGACTGGCCGTACGGGTCGCTCAACACGATCCTCTTTGCCGAGGCCGCCGCGGCATTTGAAGACCTGACCCTCTCGCGCGGCGTGGACCAGTTGAAGATGCAGGTCTCCGACGGCTGGCCGAACACGTTCCGGCAGTCGCGCTTCCTCTCGGCCGTGGACTTCGTCCAGGCCGACCGCCTGCGGCGCAAGGTGGCGCAGGAGATGGCCCGCCTCTTCGAGAAGGTGGATCTGCTCCTCGTCCCCGCGCTGCGCGACGAGATCCTGACGATCACGAACTTCACGGGACACCCCGCGCTCACGCTGCCGGCCGGGTTCGTGGAGGTGGGCCAGGCCCGGAGCGACTGGGCGCCGGACCCAGCTCACCCGCTGCCGGTGATCTCTCCGAAGCGGCGGGTGCCGCACGGCGTGACGCTCGTAGGAAGGCTCTTCGCCGAGGGGACGCTCGGCAGCGCCGGCATCGCGTTGGAAAGGGCCTTCGGCGTGGCTCAGAAGCGGCCGCCCGGGTTCTGAGGAATCGGATGATCGGGAGATCGGGTGATCGGGTGAGCTGACTCGGCGCTCGCGCGTTCCCGGGCGTTATCATTTGCGGTCCCGGAAAGGAAACTCTGCTCACTATGACTAACGATCGCCGTTCCATCGCTTCCCGCGCCGTTGCCATTCTTTTCGGCCTGGCCTTTGCGCCGGCCGCCTTCCCGGAATCGGGCCCCGCCGAAACCGCGCCGGGTATTGATCTCGATGGCATAGACCGCTCCGTCGCGCCGGGCGACAACTTTTTCGCTTATGCGAACGGAACCTGGCAGAAGACGACCGAGATACCGGCCGACCGCAGCTCCTACGGGATCGGTTCCATGCTCGACGAGCTGACGAGTCAGCGGACGGCCGCGCTGATCAAGGAAGCGGCGAGCGGCCGGGGGCCCGCCGGCTCGGAGGCGCGGAAGATCGGGGACTACTACGCGAGCTACATGGACGAAGCGGCCATCGAGGCGAAGGGACTGCGGCCTCTCGAACCCGCGCTCGTCCGCATCGCCGGTATCGCCGACAAGCAGGCGTTGTCCCGCGCGATCGGCGGCACGCTGCGCGCCGACGTGGACGTGTTGAACAACACGAACTTCCATACCGGCAACCTGTTCGGTCTCTGGGTGGCGCAGGACCTGGACGAGCCGGCGAAATACTCCCCGTTCCTGTTGCAGGGCGGTCTCGGCATGCCGGACCGCGAGTACTACCTCGACCCTTCCCCGCGCATGGCCGAAATCCGGTCGAAGTACCAGGCCCATATCGCCGCCGTGCTGAAACTCGCCCACGTGGCCGACGCCGAGGCGAAGGCCGCACGGATCTTCGACCTCGAGCACTCGATCGCCGGAACGCACCGGGGCCGCGCGGAGTCGGAGGATGTCGTCAGGGGGAACAATCACTGGACCCGTCAGGACTTCGAGAAAAACGCGCCTGGCCTCGACTGGGCGGCATTCTTCGCGGAGGCGGGGCTCGGGAGGGAGCCCGTGTTCGTGGTCTGGCAGCCGAGCGCGGTCACGGGCATCTCGGCTCTCGTGGCCGCGCAGCCGCTCGAGACCTGGAAGGACTACCTGGTTTTCCGCGCCATCGAGCGCGCGTCGGCTTTTCTACCGAAAGCCTTCGGCGACGAGGCGTTTGCCTTCTACGGGCAGGTGCTCACGGGCACCCCGAAGCAGCGGGACCGCTGGAAGCGCGGCGTCGCCGCCACCAACGCCGCGCTCGGGGAGGCGGTCGGCAAGCTCTACGTCCGGCGCTACTTCCCCGCCCAGGAGAAAGCGCGGGCGCAGGAGATGGTGCGCAATCTCATGGAGGCCTTCAGGCAGCGCATCGACAGGCTCGACTGGATGGCCCCGGAAACCAAGGCCCGGGCTAAGGCGAAGGTCGCCACTCTCAAGGTCGGAGTCGGCTACCCCGACAAGTGGCGCGACTACTCCGGTCTCGAGATCGTCCGCGGCGACGTCCTGGGCAACGCCGAGCGTGCGGGGTTGTTCGAATACCGGCGCAACCTGAAGAAACTCGGCCAGCCCATCGACCGCGATGAGTGGGTCATGACGCCGCAGACGGTCAATGCCGTCAACCTGCCGGTCATGAACGCGATGAATTTTCCGGCGGCCATCCTGCAGCCGCCGTATTTCGACTCCGCGCGGACCGCCGCCATGAACTACGGTGCCACGGGCGCCACGATCGGCCACGAGGTCAGCCACAGCTTCGATGACCAGGGGGCCCTGTTCGACGAGACCGGCAGGCTCCACAACTGGTGGACCAGGGAGGATTTCGCCCATTTCCAGGCCGCCGCCGCGGCGCTCGTCAAGCAGTACGACGGCTACCGTCCCTTCCCGGACCTGGCGGTCAACGGCAAGCTGACGCTCTCCGAGAACATCGCCGACGTGGCCGGGCTCGCCGCGGCCTACGACGCCTACAGGCTCTCGCTCGGCGGCAAGGAGGCGCCCGTCGTCCAGGGATTGTCCGGCGACAAGCAGTTCTTCCTCGCGTTCACGCAGTCGTGGCGGCAGAAGATCCGGGAGCCGGCGCTGCGTCAGAGAATCCTGACTGACAGCCATGCGCCGGGGGAGTACCGCGCCGACACGGTGCGCAACCTCGACGCCTGGTACGACGCCTTCGACGTGAAGCCGGGAGAGAAGCTCTACCTCGCCCCCGCCGGACGCGTCCACATCTGGTGAGCGCTTCTCTCCATCGGAGCGGCGCGCGAGCGAGGCGGCTGGGAAGCGCGGCCTGCTCGGTCTTTCCGGTCGGCCTCGGCTGCATGGGATTCAGCTGGGGGTACCGAGATGCATCCGTGGACGAGACGGCCGCGATCGAGGTCATCCGCCGGGCGATCGATCTCGGGGTGGACCATTTCGACACGGCGGATGTCTACGGCCCGTTCGCCAACGAGTCTCTCCTCGGCCGCGCTCTCGCGGACCGGCGCGAGCAGGTCGTCATCGCCACAAAAGCGGGTCTCGTCGTCGAGGACAAGGCAACCTACCGGTTCGAGCGAAACGGCCGGCCCGAGCACGTCCGCCAGGCCTGCGACAGCTCGCTCAAGCGCCTGGGCGCCGAGGTCATCGATCTCTACTATCTGCATCGCGTGGACCCGCGGGTACCTGTCGAAGAGACGTGGGGCGCCATGGCGGGGCTCGTCGCAGCCGGCAAGGTCCGGTTCCTCGGCATCTCCGAGGCTTCGGTGGAGGAGCTCGATCGCGTCTCACGCGTCCATCCGGTG
>DATIRW010000010.1:0-5758 GCA_035469365.1 Thermoanaerobaculia bacterium | reverse complement strand
CCCGCGAACGCCGACGCTGGCGACCCTGCTGCGGTCGGCCGGGTACTCCACGGCGGCGGTGATCGGCGCGTTTCCGCTCGACGCGCGCTTCGGTCTGGATCGGGGCTTCGACACCTACGACGAGCGATACCCGCAGGGCGCCAACGAGTACGATTTCCGCGTCGCCGAGCGCCCGGCTTCCGAGGTTGTTGCCCTCGCGCGACGCTGGTGGGCGGACAACGCCGGCCACCCGCGATTTCTCTTCGTGCACCTGTACGATTGTCATTCTCCGAACGTCCCGCCGGCGAACCTCGCCGCTCGGTACGCGGCGGATCCTTATTCGGGTGAAGTCGCGGGCGTGGACGAGGCGCTTGGACCTCTCTTCGAAGATGTCCGGGCGTCTTCCGCGCCGGTCCTGCTCATCCTGACTTCGGACCACGGAGAGGCCCTCGGCGATCACGGGGAGACCACACACGGGCTCTTCGCCTACGAGGCGACTCTGCATGTTCCGCTGGTCCTGTGGGGTCCCGGCCTCGTGACTCCCGGGCGCGACGCCTCCCTGCGCCGCCACGTGGACATTCTGCCGACGGTGCTCGAGGCCGCGCGGCTGCCCGCGCCTGCGGGGCTGCCCGGACGCTCCCTCCTGCGGCCGGGCGAACCGGATGCGACCTGCTACTTCGAGTCTCTCTCGGCGTCGTTTTCCCGCGGCTGGGCGCCGCTGCGCGGCATGATTCGCGGGAGCGAGAAGTTCATCGATCTTCCGATCCCCGAGCTCTACGACCTTCGAGAGGACCCGCAGGAGAAGGCAAACCGGTTCGAGGAGCGTCCCGAGACGGCGCGCTCGCTCGCGAGGGCGCTGCCCGCCTTGAGCCCGGCGGCTCCGGCGGCCGAGTCGGCCGAGACGGTTCGACGTCTGGCCGGGCTCGGGTACCTGTCGGGCGGGGCGAAGCTCCGGGCGGCGTACGGCCCCGATGACGATCCGAAGAGGCTGGTCGATCTCGACCGTCAGATGCAGGAGATCGTGGGTCTCTATCAGCAGGGGAAGCTCCCGGAGGCGCTGCGCCTGGCCCGGTCGGTCATGAAGTTGCGGCCCACGATGCCGGTCCTCTACGAGTTTCTCTCCTATCTCGAGGACCAGAACGGGCAGAGCGCCCGCGCCATCGCCGTTCTCGAGGAAGCCCGCCGGCGCGGCTATCTGGAAGAACGGCTTGCGACCCGGCTGGGGCTTCTCTACGGCCAGTTCGGGCAGCCGCGCCGGGCGCTTGCGGTGCTCGAGCCGCTCCGCGGATCCGCCAATCCCGACGTCTGGAACGCGATCGGGATCGCGCGCGCCGACGCCGGGGAGCCGGAGCGGGCCGTCGAGGCCTTCGAGCAGGCCCTGCGAATCGATCCGAAGAACGCGGTCGCCTGGCAGAACATCGGATTGACGCGCGTCCATGCCAATCGCCCACAGGAGGCGCTCGCCGCGTTCGACCGGGCGTTCGCGTTGAACGAGCGTCTTCCGCGGGCCTGGAACGGACGAGGCGCCGCGCTCGAGGAGCTCGGGCGGCACGGCGAAGCGCTGGAGTCCTGGAAGCGCGCGCTGGAGCTGGATCCGCAGCAGTTCGAGGCGCTTTTGAACATCGGCATCGTCGCGATGGAGCAGGGGAATCGGGTCCTCGCCCGCGAGGCGCTGACGCGATTCACAGCCACGGCCCCGCCGGCCCTCTTCGCGGCGGACATCGAAAGGGCCAGGCAGCTCCTGCGAAGCGGCAACTTTCGGTCCCCGGTGTCGTAGGATTCGTCCAGAGCGGAAGCCCTTTCGTCCCGATCCCGCTCCAGGCCGGCCGCGGTGTGGCAACCTCGCTCCGCCTGGAACAGAAGGAGGCGCACACGAGACCGAGACGGGTCCTTGCGACGGCGTTTCTCGCGGTCTCATTCTCGTTTGCGGCCTCGCGCGCGCACGCACTGAATCGCGCAACCGCGCTTTCGCAGTACGGCAGGGACCTCTGGGACAGCGACTCGGGTCTGCCGCAGAACTCCGTGGATGCCATCCTCCAGACCCGCGACGGCTACCTCTGGCTCGGGACCCAGGAAGGGCTCATCCAATTCGACGGCGTGCGATTCCGGATCTTCGATTCACGCAACACCCCCGCGATGCGGGACGACTGGGTCCTCTCCTTCTGCGAGACCCGCGACGGGACGCTCTGGGTCGGAACGGCAGAGGGCCTCCTGCGAGGCAGAGAGGGGCGCTTCGACGGCTGGCAGCCGGACGGCCCCCTGGCCGGCGGAATGATCCGATCACTCGTCCAGGCGCGCGACGGCGCCCTGTGGGCCGCTTCGAGCGAAGGAATCGTCCGGCTGGAAGGGCACAGCGCCCGTCTCTTCACGGAGAAAGACGGGCTTCCCGGGAAGGGAGCCTTCGCCGTCGCCGAAGACCCGCGCGGGCGCATCTGGGCCGGCACCGGGGGCGGCCTGGCGGTCTTGCGCGAAGCGCGATTCGATCCGGTCCGCGTCTCCGACGAATCCGCTGCGCCGCCGGTCGTCGCGCTGCAGCCGGATCCGGATGGCGATCTGTGGGTCGGCACCGCCCGGGGACTGGTGCGGTTGTCCGACGATGGGCGTCGCGCGTACGGGCCGGTCGACGGTCTGACGAACTCGCGAGTTCAGGCCCTGTACCGCGATTCGCAGGGAATCCTCTGGGTCGGCACGGCGGGGGGGCTGTTCCGCCTGTGGGAGGGGTACTTCGAGGCTCTCTCGCGGGAAAACGGCGGCCTCTCCAGCAGCGACATCGATTCCGTCTGCGAGGACCGGGAAGGCAGCCTCTGGATCGGAACCCGCGACGGAGGGCTGAACCGGTTGAAGGACGAGAGGATCGCCAACTACACGACGCGGCAGGGACTGCCGGACGACCGCGTCTGGACCGCCTTTGAAGACCGCGCCGGGACGCTCTGGGTGGGCACGGCGGACGGCGGTTTGAGCCGTCTGGTCCCCCGAGCGGCGGGCTTCGAGGTCTTCGCCCGGCTCGGGGCCCGGGCCGTGTCCATGGACCAGGACTCGGCGGGGAATCTCTGGGTGGGAACGCTCGGCAACGGGCTCTACCGCATTCACGGCAGAGAGATCATCCGCTACGGTAAGGATCAGGGCTTCGCGCCGCCGTTTGTTTCCTCCCTCTGCGCCGACCGGAACGGGGGCGTGTGGATCGGCACGTCCGGGTCAGGTCTGTATTTATATCGCGGCGGCAAATTTACGAGGTACACCGAGCAGGATGGCCTCGCCTCCAACCGCGTCTTCTCCCTCTACCAGGATCGAACAGGAACGATCTGGGCCGGGACCTTCGGCGGCGGGGTCAGCCGGCTGCGCGACGGGAAGTTCTCCAACTGGACGACCCGGGACGGCCTCGCCCACGACATCGTGATGTCCATCCTGGAAGATCAGAGCGGCGCCTTCTGGTTCGGCACGCGAGGAGGATTGTCTCGGTGGAGTGACGGGCGGTTCACGACATACCGGGAAGCCACCGGTCTCTTTCACGACGCTGTGCAGAAGGTCCTGGCCGACGACCGCGGCTACCTCTGGCTGACGAGCAACCACGGGATCTTCCGGGTCAGCCTGGAAGAGGTGGCGGCCGCCGCGGCGGGAGGCGGGAGGATCCTGCATTCCGTGGGGTTCACGACGGGCAACGGCATGCGCAGCGTGGAGTGCAACAACGGCCAGCACGGCGGTTTCCGGGGCCGCGACGGCCGGCTCTGGTTCGCCACGCTGAAGGGGCTCGCGATGGCCGATCCCGCGCACATCCGGTTGAACGCCGTGCCGCCGAAGGTCGTCATCGAAGCCGTGAAGTCGGGCCGCCAAACGTTCGCCGCCGTGAGCGGGCTCACGATTGCCCCGGCGCAGCGCGACCTGGAGTTTCAGTACACGGCTCTCTCGTTCAAGAACCCCTCCGCCATCCGGTTCCGGTACCGGCTGGAAGGATTCGACCGCGGATGGGTCGAAGCCGGAGCGCGCCGGGCCGCCTATTACACGAACCTGCCTCCGGGGCATTTTCAATTCCGCGTGATCGCCTCCAACGAGGACGGCGTCTGGAGCGAAGGCGGAGCGATTTCGAAGGTGACCCTCTCCCGCTCCCTGTTCGAGACGGCCTGGTTCCGGATCCTCTGCGCGGCCGCCGGCCTCCTTCTGATCTGGAGCGCGCATCGGCTGCGCATCCGGCGGCTGGCCGCGCGTGAAGCGGTCCGCAGCGCTCTCTTCGAGGCGAAGCTCTCGGCCCTGCAGGCGCAGCTCCAGCCCCATTTCCTCTTCAACGCCTTAAACTCGCTCCTGCCGCTGGTTGGCAGCGAGCCGGGCCGGGCACGGCGAATGATCCTGCGCCTGGGGGACCTGCTACGCGCCAGCCTGGTCGCGGAAACAACGCAACTCGTCACGCTCGAGCGCGACCTGACGCTCCTGGATGAGTACCTCGACATCGAACGCATGCGCTTTCGCGACCGCATCCAGACCAATATCGAGGCCGACGAGACGGCCCGATCCGCGCAGGTTCCGAGCTTTCTTCTCCAGCCGCTGGTCGAGAACGCGATCAAGCACGGCGCCGATCCGCGGACGGGCCGCGTCCGGATCCAGATCGAAGCGCGCGCCGGCGAGGGCTCCCTGTCGCTGACCATCCGGGACGACGGCCCGGGCATCCGCGAGTCGGGAGCAGGAGAGCGGGGCATCGGCCTGACCAACATCCGCCGCCGGCTGGAGATGCTCTACCCGGGACGCCATGTCTTCCGGCTGGCGAACCGGGAGGGCGGAGGCTGCGAGGTTTCCATCCGCGTTCCTCTCTCCTTCGATAACGAAGCGAAGGGAGATCCTTCCCTTTCGGAGAAGATTTCCCGCTTCGGAGTCGTAGGGTAACGTCGCTCCGCGCTGCGCGAGTAACCTGCGCCCTGCTGGCGCACCATCGGACGTGTCGCTGAGGATGCACCAGGGCGACCTTCACTCTTGTCATCCTGAGCGAAGCGAAGGATCTGCTCGTGTCGCTCCGGGCTTGCCCCGACCCCAGCTGGAATGGATGGCGTTCTGTTCTACGTGTACGGTTCTTGCATAAGCCTGTCGCACTATCAAGAAGGAGGAGATCGTGATTCGACGTTGCTTGCTCGCATCGGGTTTCTTCGCGCTCATTCCCTGTCTGGCCTTCGGAGGGGCCGTGGTCCGCGAGGCGACGGGGCCAGGCCCGGCGTCCATTCAAGCCGCCGTGGACCAGTTCCGCGCGGACCTGGGCGGTGTCAACAACGGCGTCGGCGGGACGTTTGCGACCGGCCGCCGCGAGATCAACTGGGATGGGGTCCCCGACGCCTTTTCCTCTCCCAACAACCTTCCGGCCAATTTCTTCAATGCGAACTCTCCCCGTGGAGCCGTTTTCAAGACTGAAGGAACCGGCTTCCAGGTCAGTGCCAAGGCCGGCAACCCGACCCTGACGGCGGTGCGGTTCGGGAACATCGATCCGAGCTACGCAGACGAGTTCCAGACCTTCTCTCCCGAGCGGCTCTTCACGCCGATCGGCTTCAACGTCATGGACGTTGTCTTTTTCGTCCCGGGCTCGGCATCTCAGGCCTTCGTTAGCGGCTTCGGCTCCGTCTTCACGGACGTCGATTCCGCGACCTCGACCACGATCGAGTTCTTCGACCAGATCGGCGCGTCTCTGGGGACCTTCGCCGTTCCCGCTTCTCTTCCCGGCAGTCAGACTCTCTCTTTTCTGGGCGTTTCGTTCAACGGCGGGGAACGAGTCAGCCGAGTGCGCATCACCAGTGGAAACACCCCC
>DATIRW010000009.1:0-2349 GCA_035469365.1 Thermoanaerobaculia bacterium | reverse complement strand
GGCCCGGCGACCGAGCCCGAGACGCCCAAGGGCGCGTGGCGGATACCGCGGGTGGGCGGAGCTTCTGGCCCCGCAAGTTGGGGTGGACCTCCTCGCCTGTCCGCCAGGGACGCCTGAAGCTGATGGCAATGGCCACCGACCCCGCAAGCATCGCCCGCTATCTCGCGGCGGTGGGCGAGGCGACGGAGGTGCGACGCCGCACTCCCAGCCGTGGCCCGCCGTACTGGAAGAGCCAGGTCATTCGCCGCCGGGTCACAGGCGACGAGGACGGCTGCGGCAACCACCGTGGCCCGGCCGGTCACTTCCGATACGGAAAGACCCAGTTGAAGAAGGCGCGCCACTCGTTCTGGGTCTTGCGAGCCTCGAAGAACCCCGTGTACTGCGTCTTGCGGCTGTACCACGAGTATCCCGCACCAGCCCCGAGAGGTCCCGCGACCGGAAGCCTCGCCACCGCGCGGAAGGCCTGCAGCGTGTTGCTGTCGGAGACCCCGTTGACGGTTTTCATCCACAGGACGGCGTAGCCCGCCCCGAGGACCTCGCGTCCGCGGTAGTACAGGCGGGCAAGCGCGCGCACGCCACCGCCGGGCGCGAAGTCATAGTTGCGCCCGGTCTGAGGCGCCTCGAAGTCCGTCGTCTGCACCGCGGCGAGAGGGAAGACGATCCCGGAAACGTCGGTGATGGCGAAGAGCTCGGGTCTTAGGACGTACCGCGAAAGCAGGCCGCCGGAAAACATCTGCGCTCCGAAGACCTGCGCCTCGTTGTTCAAGTACTCGTACTCCTGGGAAAGCCCCGCGATGTGCCGGACGTTCGAGTCGGTCTCGGTCAGGTCCCAGCCTTTGAGAATCCCGCGCTCCTCGATGCGCGAGATCAGCGTCCCGCCCGGCTGGTTGAAATCCACCCCGAGGTAGAAGGAGTCGAAGGGGTTCTTGATGTCCCCTTTGAAGGGATCGCCGTAGAGCGCGGAGATCTGGAGCATGGCCTGGTCGGGGTGTGAGCCTTCCCGGATGTTGCGATAGCCGAGGTCGGCGGAGAAGCTGAAGCCGCGCGGGAATCGGTCGTCCGGGTTCTCTCCCTGCCGGAACATGTCTCCCCGCACGAGCCGGTTGAAGGAGTTGACGGGATTGAGCACCGCGGCCGCGATTTCGCGCAACACGCGGTCGGCACCCGTCGCCTTGTTGTCGAGTACGACGATCGCCAGGCGGTACGAAACCTCGCCGCGCGTCATCCCGCCCAGGGTCGTGTTGACGAGGTCGTTGATCGACGGGGCGGTGTTCTCCATGCAGCACTCCCACATCAGGCTCCCCGCGAGCGCGAAGAGGCTCGACTCCCAGTAGTTGTAGCCGTTGGAACGGCCCGCGGAGAAGAAGAGCCCGCCGTGGTACGGGTGGGAGGACTGGTTGGTGAGGAAGTGGTCGTTGTCGTACTGGAAACCGGTCTTGAAGTTCTGGTGAATCGTGTCCCAGGAGATGTAAGCGAAATCCTCGTGCTGGACGTAGCGGTCCCAGGCCCACGGGACGACCTCGAGCAGGACGAGTTCGCCCGCGGCCGGTAGGAAGCGGCGTTTTCGCGGTTCCCTGACCGCGGCCTCGGCCGGCTTCTCCTGCGGTTGGAAGGCCGACGCGAAGTCGAACCTCGCGAAGCGGGTCAGCTCGAAATCGAGGCGCGGTGCTTCCCGGGAGTCCTCCTGCGCGGAGAGGCTCGCCGCGAGAAGCAGCGTCGAGAGGAAGACCAGCGCGAGAAACCCGCGGCGCATCCCGGACTTGCCTGCGAAAAGCGAGCCACCTTCCCCCGGGATTCTTCCTCCGGAGAGAAGACCTTAGACTCCACCGTGATACAGCGAACTTCGACCGATCTCCGGCTCAACCCGCACCTCCACCTGGTCGCTCTCGATGGCGCCTACCACGAACAGGGCGCCGAGCTCGTCTGGCACGCGCTCGGCCATCTCAAGACCAGCAAGGTCGGAGAGGTGCTCGAGCGCGCGGTGAGGCGCATGGAGAAGCACCTTCGCCGCCGCGGCCTCCTTGTCAACGACGACGGCACCGACCCCGGCAGTGAGAGCGGCGCGGATCCCGAGGCCAATCTCGCCGTATCCGCCGTTTCCGGCCAGGCGCCACCCGCGGGGCCGCAGTGGAGGCACGGCCTTCAGCCCCTCGAGACGCACGCGCTCGCCTACGACAAGCCGCTCTCCGCTTCGCTCCCTTTTTCAAGTATCCCTTGCCGAGAAAGCGGCGGATGATTGGAACGCCGATGATACTGCCTTCGCACAAGACGAAGATCGTCGCCACGATCGGACCGGCCTCGGAATCGCCGGACATGCTCGAACGCCTCATTCGCGCGGGGCTGAACATC
>DATIRW010000008.1:0-5610 GCA_035469365.1 Thermoanaerobaculia bacterium | reverse complement strand
CAGTCGCTGGCAGCGGTCGCCCGCGCCGAGGCGGACCTGATCTTCAACCTGACGGAGTCCTACGCCGGCGACGACACCAAGGACATGAATATCGCGGCGTACCTCGATCTGCTTGGGCGCGCCTACACCGGCGCCGGCCCGCATGCCCTGTATCTGGCCCAGGACAAGGCGCTCGCGAAGAAGATCTTCGCCTTCCACGGGATCAAGACCCCCTACTTCGCGACCTCCTATCGGGGCAAGCTCGATCACTCGCACGACATCGAGTTCCCGCTCATCGTCAAGCCGACCTCCGAGGACGGATCCATCGGCATCGACGCGAGCTCCGTCGTGACGAGCGTCAAGGAGCTGATGGAGAAGATCCACTACATCCAGGAGGAGTTCGACTCGCCCGCGCTCATCGAGGAGTACATCGAGGGGCGCGAGATCTATGCCGCCATTCTCGGGAACGAGAACGCGGAGGTGCTGCCGTTAGTCGAGCTCGACCTGTCGAAGCTCCCCGAGGGGACGCCGCGGATCGCGGGCACGGACGTCAAGTGGGAGAAGGAGACGGAGGCCTACAAGGTCACGAAGGCCGCGCCGGTCGAGGATCTCGTCGAGGCAACCGTCAAGCGCCTCTCCGACACTGCGCTTGCCGCGTACCAGGCCCTGAAGCTGCGCGACTACGGGCGCATCGACATGCGCCTCTCCAAGAAGGGCGAGGTCTTCGTCATCGAAGCCAACCCCAACCCATGGCTCTCGACGAGCGCCGAGTTCGTGATGGCCGCCCGCAAGGCGGGACGCTCCTACACGCAGCTGATCGGCGAGATCGTGGACCTCGCCCGTTCCCGCTACGCCGGCTCCTAGCTTCCGTCGGGAGGATAGAATCCGCCCCAGCCGAGGAGAGATCACATGAAGACAAGAATCGCCCTGGCAATCCTGTTTTGCGCCGTCGGCGCTGCCGTCGCTCTGGCCGGGGAGGCGGCGGGCGTCAAGATGGCCGACACCATCACCGTCGAGGGAAAGACCCTCAGGTTGAACGGCATCGGCCTGCGCAAGAAGATGCTCTTCAAGGTCTACGTCGCGGGGCTCTACGTCGAGAACCCGTCGAAGGACGCCGCCACGGTCATCTCCGCCGACGAGATCAAAGGCATCACGCTCCACGTCCTGCGAGGCCTCTCGGGCAGCCAGATCGGCGAAGCCATCTCCGACGGCTTCTGGCACAACTCGAAGGCGCGGATGGGGGAACTGTCCGACCGCCTGCAGAAACTCACGGACATGTTCCCCGCCGTCGTCGAGGGGGACCAGATCACCCTGACCTACGTTCCGGGCAAGGGGACGAGCGTCTCGGCCAAGGGCCAGGCCAGGGGAGTGATCGAGGGCAAGGACTTCGCCGACGCTCTCTTCGCCGTCTGGCTGGGAGGCAACCCGGTACAGGAGGATCTCAAGAGAGCCCTGCTGGGCGGCTGAGGCCCCGAGCCTCGAGCGTTAGCCGCTCTCGGCTCTCGATTCGCGGTCTCGGACGCCGGACCCGCTGATCCGGGCGCGCACGTTGCGCTGGAAGCGGTCGAAGCCGATCCCCCAGAACATCAGGTTCATCCACACCCGCGCTCGGAAGGGGACCAGCTCGACTCCGCCGGCAAGCACGCTCGTAACGGCGGCGCGCATCGACTCGTTCGGGGCTTCGGTGCAGAAGGCCTCGAAGAAGACCGGATCGTAGAAGGCGTACACGAAGCGCCGGAACCGGGCGAAGAGCCTGTTGGCCTCTCTCTCGTAGGTCTTCAAATCCTTCGAATCGACGCGGCCGTGCCTGCCGAGAGCGCCGTCGACCGCAACCGCGGCCCGCACGCCGGTCGCCAGGGCGAGGAAGACGCCCGTCGAGAAGACGGGATCGAGAAACGTGGCCGCGTCCCCGATGAGGACGTAGCCGTCGCCGCGGAGCTTCGCCGAGGACGCCGAGTAATCGGAGATGCCGTAGACCTTCGAAGTCCGCCGGCCCGCCCCGAGGAGCTCGGGCATTCTCCCGCTCCGCGCGATCAGGCGTTCGAAGCGCTGCTCCAGAGTCTCGCCTTCCGTCCCGCCCGCGACGGAGGGATCGAACACGGCGCCGATGCTCGAGGTCCCGTCGGAAAAAGGGATGATCCAGTACCAGACGCCTTCCTCGGCCGGCAGCAGGATGTCGCCAGCCTGCTTGCCCGGCGGCCTCGGGACTCCGTCGTAGTGGGCGAAGACCGCCGCGCGCTTCAATTTCGCATCGAACCGCCGCGTGCCGAGCTTGCGCGAGAGAAACGCCGTCTGGCCGGAAGCATCCACGACGACGCGCGCGCGGATTTCTTCGTCGCCGCCGGCCCCGCCAGTGGCCACGACTCCGACGGCGCGGCCGCCTTCGAAGAGGACCTCGCGAATCGCCGTCTCTTCCCGCACGACCGCTCCCGACTGCTCGCAGTGGCGCAGCAGCAGCAGGTCGAAATCCGCGCGCTTGACCTGATAGGCCATCGGATGGCGGTCGTCCCAGGAATCTTCGAAGACGACCGGGCGCGTGCCACCGGTCGCCGCGTTCCAGAAGAAGGCCCCGTACTTCTCCTGGAAACCCGCGGCCCGGATCTTCTCTGACAGGCCGAGCTTCTCGAAGATCGGCAGGCAGAAAGGGAGAAGCGACTCGCCGACGTGGAAGCGCGGGAACTTCTCCTTCTCGAAGACGATGACGGAGCGTCCGGCGCGGGCCAGCACGGTCGCGACCGCCGAGCCGGCGGGACCACCACCGATGACGGCCGCGTCGTAGAATTGAGCCATTGCGTCATTCTAGAACGCCTCCTCTTCCGCTTTGTCATTCTGAGGGCCGCAGGCCCGAAGAATCCGCTCCTGAACGGAAGAGAGCAGATCCTTCGCTGCGCTCGGGATGACAACGATGGGCGTCTCGCCCGCAATCGAATTTCAAGTGGTCCGAAAGAGCTTCGGGGGCCGTACCGTTCTCGATGACTTCTCGCTCGAGGTTCGTCCGGGCGAAACGGTCGCTCTCATCGGGCGGTCGGGATGCGGCAAGACGACGGCGTTAAAGCTCGTCAACCGGCTGCTCGAAGTCGACGCCGGCCGCGTGCTCGTCGAAGGGCGCGACGTCGCCCGGGAAGACGCGATCGCTCTGCGGCGCAAGCTCGGGTACGTCATCCAGGAGGGAGGGCTCTTTCCGCACTGGGATGTGCGGTCGAACGTCGAGACCGTCCCTCGCCTTCTCGGATGGGATGAAGAGCGCCGCCGCCGCCGATCGGGAGAAGTGCTCGGAATGGTCAGCCTCCCCGCCGAGGAATTCGGCGGGCGCCGGCCGCGGCAGCTCTCCGGGGGGCAGAGGCAGCGCGTCGGAGTCGCGCGGGCGCTCGCCGCTGATCCGCCGGTGCTCCTCATGGACGAGCCGTTCGGCGCGCTCGATCCGATCGCGCGCCGCGCGCTCCAGCGGGAGTTCCTCGACTGGAAGCGCCGCCTGAAGAAGGCCGTGCTGCTCGTGACGCACGACATGCGCGAAGCGTTCCTCCTCGCCGACCGGATCGCGGTCATGGACCGGGGGCGCATCCGGCAGGCGGGCACGAAGGCGGACCTCGTCGAGCGGCCGGCCGACGATTTCGTCCGCGAGTTCGTGTCGGAGGCTTCCTGAACCTCGCGGGCTACTTCTGGGAGCGGCGCGCCGAGATCCTCGCGCTGACGGGCCAGCACGTCGTGCTGGTCGCGGTCTCGACCCTGCTCGCGGCCGCGGTCGGGATTCCGCTCGGGATCGTTCTGACGCGCCGGCCGCGCCTCGCCCGGCCGATCCTCGGGATCGCGGGCGTCGTGCAGACGATCCCGAGCCTCGCCCTCTTCGGTTTCCTGCTCCCGCTTCCCTTGATCGGCGGGATCGGGGCCCGCACGGCGATCGTGGCCCTGCTCGTCTATGCGATGCTCCCGGTCCTGCGCAACACCTACGCCGGCATCCTTTCCGTGGACCCCGCGATCTCGGAGGCCGCCACCGGCCTCGGCATGACAGCGCGGCAGCGGCTCTGGTGGGTGGAGCTCCCCCTGGCGCTCCCCGTCGTGCTCGCGGGCGTCCGCATCGCGACGGTCGTTTCGATCGGGCTTGCGACGATTGCCGCGGCGATCGGCGCGGGAGGCCTGGGCGTGCTGATCTACCGGGGCATCGCGATCGTGGACAACCGGCAGATTCTCGCTGGAGCCGTGCCGGCGGCGCTGCTCGCTCTCGCCGCGGACGGGCTTCTGGGGTGGATCGAGCGGCGCCAGTCGAGATGGAGGGAGTCTTGAAACGCCTGGCGTTCTTCGCGGCGGCGGTCCTGACGATTTCCGGCTGCCAGCGAGCGGGCGCGCCTGCGCTCGTCCGGATCGGATCGAAGAACTTCTCCGAGCAGGTGCTCCTCGCGGAGATCGTGGCGCAGGCGCTCGAGGCGAAGGGACTTCGCGTGGACCGACGATTGAACCTCGGCGGGACGTTCGTCTGCCACAAGGCGCTCGTGGCGGGGGACCTGGACCTCTATCCCGAATACACGGGCACCGCGTTCACGGCGATCCTGGCGAAGAAGCCGGTGGCGGACCCCGCGGCGGTCCGCAAAGAAGTGGAGGGCGAATACGCGAAGCGGTGGGGAGTCGTCTGGTCGCCGGCTCTCGGGTTCGAGAACACGTTCGCGCTCGTCGTACGCGGCGAGGACGCGCGGCGCTGGGGCTTGAAGACGATCTCGGACTTGAGGGCTCACGAAGCGGAGATCCGTCCGGGCTTCGGCTACGAGTTCCTGGAACGCGAGGACGGGTTTCCGGGGCTGGCCAGGACTTACGGGCTGGAGTTCCCCAGGAGACCGGCGCAGATGGACCTGGGACTCCTGTACCCGGCGCTCGAGAGTCATCAGGTGGACCTGATTGCGGGCAATTCGACGGATGGCCTCATCGCGGCGCTCGGCGCCGCCGTGCTCGAAGACGACCGGCATTATTTTCCGCCATACGAGGCGGCGTTCGTCGTCAGGGGTCAGGTCTGGAAGACGAACGCCGCGGTGCGCGAAGCCCTGGAACGACTCGGTGGAAAGATCTCTGCCGACACGATGCGAAAACTGAACGCACGGCTCGACCGCGACAAACGCCGCCCGGAAGACGTGGCAAAGGAATTCCTCAAGACCCTGTCATCCTTGTCATCCTGAGGAGCGGAGCGACGAAGGATCTGCTCTCCAGGTGACCGGCCCGGATCCTTCGCTTCGCTCAGGATGACTGGGCGCGCGACATCGCACTCAATTCTCAATGAGGCGGAAGCCCGGGACAACGTCCCTTCCCAGGACGCTGCGCAGGACGGTCGCGTGCAGGACCTCGTCGGAGAGGATCCGGCCCGCGGAGGCCGAGAGGGCGCGGTCCTGGAAGCGATCCACGACGGAGAGATACGCTCGGGCCGCGCCGACTTCGAGCTTGAAGGCGAGCTCCAGGATCTCTTTTTCGTTGGCGAGCGTGACGCCGAAGACGTATTCCTTCTTCGGCTCGACGGGCTTCCCCCCTTTTCCCTTGATGGCGGTCGAGATCACGTCGCGGTGGATTTCGTGGCTTCCCTGGAAGAGAAGGCCGGCCTCTTTCGCCTTCGCCGACAGGAGCCCGCTCCTGCCGGCGAGCCCGTACGCCCAG
>DATIRW010000007.1:0-8512 GCA_035469365.1 Thermoanaerobaculia bacterium | reverse complement strand
CGCGGGTAGCGCTCCGACGGGGGCCACGTCTTTCGGATCATCACGGCGAAATCGGACGCAGGCGGGACGCCGCGGGGGCTCCCGCAGAGCCGTCCGAGGATCCTCTCCCTCGCCGGGTCAGGCACCGTCCACACCCGCCTTCCTGGCGAGCTCGTGGAGCGTCCGCGCGGCGGGACGGGGCGTCGCGCGAGCGCTCGTCCACGCGGAGAGAACCGGCAGCCACGACGGAAGAAAACGCCGCAGACGCGTCGCCGCGAATCCCATCAGGCGATAGAGGGCAGGATTCCGGTGAGCCGCTTCCCAGAGCGCCCAGGCCGCGCTCTCGAGCCGGTCGCGTCCCTCGCCTGCCTCGAGGACCGCCGATCCCGGCTCCCCGTGCGCCGCCTCCCTGCGGAGCCGCACCAGGAGCTCCGCGATCGGAATTTCGACCGGGCAGGCCTCGACGCAGGCGCCGCAGAGGCTCGAGGCGTGGAGGAGGTCGTGACGCCGGGCGACCCCTTCGGTCTGCGGTGTCAGGATCTTTCCTATCGGCCCCGGGTACACGGCCTCGTACGCGTGCCCCCCGATCCTCGTGTACACCGGGCAGTGGTTCATGCACGCTCCGCAGCGGATGCACCGGAGCGTGGCCGAGAGCTCCACGTCGGAGAAGATCCGCGAGCGTCCGTTGTCCAGGATCACGAGGTGGACCTCGGCCGGGCCGTCCTTCTCCCCCGGGCCGCGCGGGCCCGTGATCATGTTGAAGTACGTCGAGATCATCTGGCCCGTGGCCGAGCGGGTCAGCAGGCTGTAGAGGGGGGGCACGTCCTCGAGCCTCTCGACGACCTTCTCGATCCCCATGAGCGCGATGTGGACCGGGGGCACGTGCGTGGACATCCGTCCGTTGCCCTCGTTCTCGACCAGGCAGAGGGTGCCCGTCTCCGCCACGGCGAAGTTGACGCCCGAGATCCCGGCTTCAGCCTCGAAAAACTTCCTGCGGAGGACCCGCCGCGCGATCGCCGTGAGCTCGTCTACGTCCTCGGTGTACTTGGCCTCGCGGATCTTCCGGCCGAAGAGCTTCGCGATCTGCTGCCTGTTCTTGTGGATCGCCGGCATGATGATGTGCGAGGGCGTCTCGCCATCGAGCTGGATGATGTACTCGCCCAGGTCCGATTCCAGCGATTCGATGCCGCGCTCCTCGAGGAAGTCGTTCAAGTGCATCTCCTCCGAGACCATCGACTTCCCCTTCACCACGCGCGTGACGCCGCGCTCCTTCAGGATCTCGAGCACGATCGCGTTGGCTTGCTCTGTCGTCTCGGCCCAGCGGACGCGGATGCCGTTTGCGGCGCATTTCTCCTCGAGCGTCTCGAGCAGCTCCGGCAGCCGCGCGAGCGTGCGCGCGCGGATCGCGGCGCCCAGGGCGCGCAGATCGCGCCACTCGACGGGGTCGGAGAACATGGCCGCGCGTTTGGCCATGAGCCCGTCCATGGCCCGCCGGAAGTTCGCTCGAAGCTGCGGGTTCTTCAGCGCCTCCGCGGCCGCGGGGCGGAAGGCGGGAGCGGGGCCGGGCCCGCTCACTTCGTCCGCTCCCACAGGAACTCCGCCACGTGGCTGGCGCGGACGGTCTCCCCCTTCGCGGCCAGCCGGCCTCCGATGTTCAGTAGACAGCCCGCGTCCCCCGAGAGGAGGATCGGGGCGCCGGTCGAGAGGACGTCGCCGGCCTTGTCCTCGACCATCGCCGCCGAGATCTCGGGCTCACGGACCGCGAACGTCCCGCCGAAGCCGCAGCATTCCCGCTCCCGCGACAGCGGCGCGAGATCCACGCTCGCGAGCTGCGCGAGGAGGCTCCTCGGCTCCTCGACGATCCCCATCTCGCGCAGCGCGTGGCAGGAGGAATGCCACGTGACACGCACCTTCTCGCCGCGGTCGGTCAGCTTCACTTTCACCACGTTGCTCAGGAACTGCGTCAGCTCGAACACCCTCGCGGCGAACGCCTCGGCCTCCGCGGCAAGCGGATCTCCCTCGAAGAGCGCGGGGTAGTGGCGCTTCATCATCGCTGCGCAGGAGCCCGATGGGACGACGATCGGGTAAGGCTCGCGAAAGTGGGCGATCTGCGCCCGCGCGACCGCCCGCGCCTCGTCGTGATAGCCGCAGTTGAACGCGGGCTGGCCGCAACAGGTCTGCCCCCGTGGAAAGATGACCCGGAGGCCCTCGCGCTGGAGCAAACGAATCCCGGAGAGACCCGCCTCCGGGAAGAAGAGGTCCACGAGGCATGTGCCGTAGTAGTAGACGGCCTCGGGCCTGCCGCGAGTGGCTTCATCGGGGCTGCTCATCGACACCGGATCATAGGGCACGCCGGAAGTGGGGACATCACGATCTCGCGCCCGCGGCCGAGCGAAGTAGACTCGGTTACGGCGCGGGTCAGCGCGCGAGAAGGCAAAAAGGAAAGGAGCACAATCATGCCTCTGGTCCGAGTTTCTCTCCGGGAGGGAAGATCCGCCTCGTACCGGGCCGCGATCGGCGAGGCGATTCACCAGGCGATGGTGGAGACGATCAACGTGCCTGCCGACGATCGTTTCCAGACATTCACCGAGCACCCCTCGGGCGGGCTCGTCTACGACAAGAGATATCTCGGCATCGAACGCACGGACGGCGTCGTCTTCATCCAGATCACGCTCAACACAGGGCGCACCCTCGATCAGAAGCGGGCGCTCTACCGGGCGCTCGCCGAGAAGCTGGCGCGCGATCCGGGCCTTCGCACGGAGGACCTGCTCGTCAGCCTCGTCGAGGTCCCGAAGGAGAACTGGTCCTTCGGCAACGGAGACATGTCCTACGTCAAATGACGGCCCCGGAACGGTGGCAGCGAGGAAGAACAAGACCGCGGACCCGGCCCGGTCTCTTGTGCGAAAGGCCGGACCTCTCCCGAGGACTTGGCCCGGTCCGCGATCCTGTTCTTCTTCTGTTCTGCGTACCTCCTTCTTCGGACGAGCCTCACGTTCAGGCAGTAGCCGAATCCGGGCTCGAGGAGACAAACAATTCGTGGAATTCGCGAGCCGAGCCCGCCGAAAGCATCTTGTCGACGAAGCCTTTTCGGTGCAGCAGGTGGCTCAACCGCGCTTCCCATTGAAGCTGCAAGGAGACCGTCCTTGCCAGCAGCAGAAAGACGATTCGCGGCCGATGTCCGTTGATATCCCCAAATTCAACCGGCTGCGCGGCGCGGATGACGACGATGTGATCGCGGCCAAGCGGGCATTTCTCGGGCTCGCGAGGGTGCGGAAAGGCGACCTCGGGATGGAGCGCGGTGCTGCAGAGGGCTTCCCGCTCCATGAGCGAGGTGTAGATTCGCTCCCTGGCCGCCGGCTCCGGGCCCTCGGTCAGCTCCAGCCTGGCCCGCTGGATCGCATTGCGGATCAAGGATGAGGCGTCCGAGTCGGCGACATCGAGGAAGATGTTCGACTCATCCATGTGGGAAAAGAGTCGAGTTTGTGAAGATAGTTCCTCGACCGGCTCAATCTGGGCCTCGCTGGCAGTCTGCTGTTTCAAGATCCACTGGTCCACGTCGCTGGCACGGAAGCGCCATCGACCGCCGATTCTGAGCGCTCGAAGATCACCGACGAGCTTGTAGACACTCCTGGCGGACAGCGAGAGATAGGTCGAGACCTCGGTGACGGTCATCATCGGTTCCCGGTCAGAATCGCTTTTCTTGGAATCGCCTCTCATAGGCGGGCGTGTTCCCTTCTCGACGTGAGCGCCGGAGTGGTTTCGCGTCGTTTGAGGTAATCTTGAGTAAATCTACGATATCTGTTGCCGATTCGCGTAATGTAAGGTAGTATCGTTGAAATGTCAAGCAGTAGTGGATACCAAAGAGCCTGATCGGATGGAAGATCGCCTGCTGACGGTCAAGCAGCTCGCCGAGTACTTGAGCGTCAACGACCGCACGGTTTTGAAGCTCGTCTCCGATGGGGCGCTTCCCGGAGTCAAGGTCGGAAACCAGTGGCGCTTCCGGAAAGCGATGGTCGACACCTGGCTGGACGACCAGATGCTCGGCGTGATGCCGCAGTACCTGGATGCGCCCGGTTTGAAGGACTCGCCGCGGCGGATGCTCGAGCTCGCGAGCTGCTTTCAGCCCGATCACATCATCCCTGAGCTCGCCGCCATGACGCGCAACACCGTGATCGAAGAGCTGGCAGCCCTGGCGGACCATCTGGGCCTCGTTCGCGACAAGACCTGGTTTGTCAGCGCGCTCATCCAGCGCGAAAACGTCATGCCGAGCGCCATGGGAAACGGCATCGCGTTCCTCCACACGCTGCGCCGCAACCCCGAGCAGGTCGTGCGTCCCTTCATGGTGCTCGGCCGATCGCGCCGCGGCGTCGACTTCGACGCGTTGGACGGCGAGCCCACGCACCTTTTCTTCGTGCTCGGCTTGAAGTACGAGGAGCTCTACCTTCCCTGGCTGCACAAGCTCTCGCAGATGTTCGCCCGCGAGGAGGCCGTGCGAACCCTCCTCGACGCACCCGACGCGGAGTCCATCTACCTGGCCGTCGCCGAGGCGGAGCGCAAACTGGAGCCGGAGACGAAGGCCAGGGCCGCGCACCGTTGACAAATGGATAAAACTGTTCGCGCTCTCGAGGACCTCTCCGCGACCGATGGGCAGTTGCGAGGCGGCGCGCCGCTGACGGACGCCTTCATCCGCACCCTCGAGAAACGTCGAACCGCCCTCCGCGAGGGCATCCCGGAGTCTTTCCTGCTCGCGTACGATGCACTGGGACGGATGGGCCGCCGCCCTGCCGTCGTTGCGATCCGTAAGGCCCACTGCGGCGGGTGCTACCTGCGCCTCCCGCCGCAACTGGAGTCCGCGATCCGCCGCCGCCAATCGCTGCGCGCCTGCCCCCACTGTCTCCGCCTTCTCTATTCGCCTGCTCCGGCAGAAAGCGAAAACGCGGGCGGCTTGCAGGCCGTGCCCGAGCGCTCCCCGGTGAAAGTCACGCCCTCGAAGCGGCTGAGCCGGTTTCCCGAAAGGCGCTCCGCTCGGGAGCGGCGGCCCCCGGCTGCCAGATCAGCGCGGCGCCGGGTCTGACCCGACGACAACCGCCTTCCCATGGACCTGAGAGTGCGGGATGTCGCTCGCCTGCTGAACGTATCCGAGCAGACCGTCTACCGGTGGGCTCGCAAGGGCTCCCTGCCGGCCCACCGCGTGCACGACCAGTACCTCTTCAACCGGGTCGCGCTACAGGAGTGGGCGGCCCTGCACAAGCATCGGGTTTCACCGGAGCTGTTCACTCCCAACGGCGCGGCCGATCCGGCTCCCGGCCTCCACGCCGCGCTCGAGCGGGGAGGCATCGTCCACGATCTATCCGGGGAGCGGCGCGAGGAGGTCCTGGCCGCCGTAGCACAACTGCCCGGGATCCCCGCGAGCGTGAACAGGCCGCTGCTGTATCAGCTCCTTCTCGCGCGGGAGACCCTCGCCTCGACGAGCGTCGGGGAGGGAATCGCGATCCCGCATCCGCGCGACCCGGTCGTGGTCCACGTCGACCAGCCTCTGGTCTTCCTCTGCTTCCTCCGCCGGCCCGTCGACTTCGGCGCGATGGATGGCCGGCCCGTGCAGGTCCTGTTCCTGCTGCTGACGCCCTCGGTGCGGGATCACCTGCGGATGCTCTCCAGGCTCGCCGCCGCGCTTCATGACGAGACGTTGAAGCAACTCCTTCACGCCGCCGCGCCGCGGGACGCCATCCTGGATCGCATCGCCGTCCTCGAGAAGGATTCCCGGTAGTGCTGGGGCTCGTTCTCGCCTCGGTCGCCCTCCTCGGCGCGACCGCTGTCGGCGCCGTGCTCGCAGGCCGCTCGGACCGGACCGCGCTGCGTCTGGCGACCGCCGGGAGCGCCATCGCCTGCTCTGCCGGCGCGGTCGCCGCCACGGCGGCGCTTCTGCGCGGCGACCGCGGCTCGGTCACGGCGGCGTGGGTGCTGCCAGTCGGACAGCTCCACGTCGCCCTCGACCCGCTCTCCTCGTTCTTCCTCGTCTGCGTCTTCGTCGTGTCGGGACTCGCCGCGGTTTACGGCGGAGGTTACTTCGCCGCCGATATCGGCAAACGGCGGCTCGCGCCCGTTCTCTTCTTCTTCAATCTCCTGGTCGCCTCGATGGCGGCGCTCGTCATCGCGAGGGACGGGATCCTCTTTCTGATCGCGTGGGAGGTCATGTCGCTCGCCTCGTATTTCCTCGTCACGTACGAGAACGAGCGCGAGGAGGTCCGCCGCGCCGGGATGACCTACCTCGTCGCCTCTCAGCTCGGCGTCGTGTTCCTCTTCGTGCTGTTCGCGATCCTGGGCGGCGGCCGCTCCACCTACGACTTCGACGCTCTTGCCGGCGCGGCAGCGCCCGCGACCGGGCTCGCGGCGGCCTGCTTCTGGCTCGCCCTGGCTGGATTCGGTACGAAGGCCGGGTTCTGGCCCGTGCACATCTGGCTCCCCGACGCCCATCCTGCCGCGCCGAGCCCCGTCTCGGCCCTGATGTCGGGAGTGATGATCAAGATGGGGATCTACGGGCTGCTCCGCACGCTGACGTTTCTCGGCCCGCCGCCGGCATGGTGGGCAGGCGTCCTCATCGCGATCGGAGTCGTATCCGGCCTGGCCGGAGTCCTCCACGCGCTCGCGCAACACGACTTGAAGCGCCTTCTCGCGTATCACAGCGTCGAGAACATCGGCATCATCGCTCTCGGCATCGGCGTGGGGCTCATCGGGCAGACGCACCACAACCCTCCAATCGCCTTTCTGGGATACGCGGGAGCCCTGCTGCACGTCGCCAACCACGGGCTCTTCAAGGGCCTCCTCTTCCAGGCGGCAGGCAGCGTGCTCCACGCGACCGGAACGCGGGACATCGATTCCCTAGGAGCTCTCTCCCGCCGTATGCCGGCGACAGCCGCCGCTTTTCTGCTCGGCTCGGCCGCGATCTGCGGCCTCCCCCCCTTGAACGGCTTCGTCAGCGAGTGGCTGATCTACATCGGCGCCTTCCGGGCGAGCTCCGGGTGGTTCGTGGGGCCGCACGGTTCCCCGCCGGTGCCGGGTCTTCCGCATGTCTGGGCCGTCGCGGCTCTGGCCGTCATCCCGGCGCTCGCGCTCATCGGCGGTCTCGCCGCCGCCTGTTTCGTGAAGGCGTTCGGGGTCGTCTTTCTGGGCGAGCCTCGCACCGAGGCCTCCCGGACGGCGCACGAGACGGGCCTCATGATGGGGACGCCGATGCTCCTCGGGTCTCTCCTCTGCGTCGCGATCGGCATCTGGCCGGCCGCGGCGATCCGGCTCGTGGCGTCCGCGGCGACGCAGCTTGGCCGTCTCCCCTCCGTCCCGGAAGGGATCGTGGGGCCCCTCGCCGCGATCACGCGCGTGGCCGTGGTACTCCTGGCGCTCGTCGCACTCCTGGCGCTCCTGCGCCGGGTCCTCCTGCGCGGGCGCTCCGTCGCTCGCGCGGCGACGTGGGGCTGCGGCTACGCCGCCCCGACGCCCCGCATGCAGTACACCGCGGCCTCCTTCGCGGAGCCGGTCCTCGAGCCCTTCGGCGGCGCCGTCCCGCGGCGCGTGCACGAGGTCAGGCCGGACGGCTACTTCCCCGAGAGGGCGCGCTACGAGGAGCACGCGGGAGACATGGCCGGAGAGCGCTTCCTCGTCCCCGCGACGCGGCGGGCGGTCAAGGCCCTGTCGCGGCTCAAGGTGATCCAGCAGGGCCGGCTCCAGCTCTATCTGGTCTACATCGCCGTAACGCTCGTCGTACTGCTCGTCTGGCAACTCGCGGGAGTCGGACGGCTGATCCGATGACGAACCTCGCGCTTCACGTCGCGCTCCTGATCGCCTTGCCGCCTCTTCTGCCGGGCGTGATCAACAAGACAAAGGCGTGGTTTGCCGGGAGAACAGGGCCGCCGCTCCTGCAGACGTACGCCGACGTCTGGAAGCTCCTCCGAAAAGGGGCCGTGTACAGTCGAACGACGACCTGGATCTTCCGCGCGGGCCCGATCGTTTCTCTGGCGGCCGTGCTCTGCGCGGGCCTCGTCCTGCCGCTCGCGTCCAACGCTTCGCCGCTCGGCTTTCCGGGAGACGTCGTCGCCTTCGCCTATCTCCTCGCGCTCGGCCGCTTCTTCACCATGGCCGCGGCCCTGGATACCGGCTCGAGCTTCGAGGGGATGGGAGCCAGCCGCGAAGCAGCGTTCTCCGCCTTCGCCGAACCCGCGCTCTTCCTCTCCCTCGCCATCGTCTGTATCCCGGCCGGGAGCGCGACGTTCGGGGAGGCGCTGGGCACTCTCCCCTGGACGACATGGGGGGTCTCGCACCTGACGTTCCTGGCCGCGGCGCTCTCTCTTTTCGCCGTGTTGCTGGCGGAGAATTCCCGGATCCCCGTCGACGATCCGAACACGCACCTCGAGCTGACGATGGTCCACGAGGTCATGGTGCTCGACCACGGGGGAGTGGACCTCGCCTTCGTGCTCTACGGGGCCTGCCTCAAGCTCTGGCTCTGGAGCGCTCTCCTCGTCGGCGTGCTGCTGCCGGCAGG
>DATIRW010000006.1:0-2686 GCA_035469365.1 Thermoanaerobaculia bacterium | reverse complement strand
AACCGTCTCTCAAGTCGCCCTGGCCGGAGGCGCGCCGCGCGAGATCGCCGAGAACGTCCTCTTCGCGGACTGGTCGCCCGACGGAGAACGCCTGGCAGTCGTGCGCGTGGCGGATGGCCGGTACCGGCTGGAGTTTCCCTCAGGAAAGGTTCTGTACGAGACGTCGGGGGGCTGGATCTCTTACGCGCGCGTCTCGCCCCGAGGGGATCGGATCGCCTTCTTCGAGCATCCCGTCTCTCCCGACGACCGGGGCTCGGTCGCCGTCGTGGACCTCTCCGGTAAGACGCGCACGCTCTCGAGCGGCTGGGAGAGCGAACAGGGACTCGCCTGGTCCCCCGACGGGGATGAAGTCCTCTTCACTGCGGCGCCGGCCGGCGTTGCCCGGGACCTGTACGCGGTGAACCTCTCGGGGCGCCAGCGCCTCGTCGCCCGGGTTCCGGGCGGGATGATTCTGCAGGACATCTTCCGCGACGGACGCGTCCTGATGACGCGCAACACTGAGCGGCTGTTGGCTCTGTATCTGGCGCCGGGGGAGATGCGAGAGCGCGACTTGAGCTGGCTCGACTGGTCGTTTCCAGTGGATTTTTCTCCGGACGGGAAGACGCTGCTCTTCTCCGAGCAGGGCCGGGGGGGCGGCCCGCATTACACCGCATGCCTGCGAAAGACCGACGGCTCCCCCGTCGTCCGCCTCGGCGAAGGTAACCCCACGGAGTTCTCCCCCGATGGCAAGTGGGTTCTCACCACGTTTTCCACCTCGCCCGAGCAGTTGCTGCTTCTGCCGACCGGGCCCGGAGAGCCGAGGCGTCTCGACCGGGGGATGATCCAGAACTACATCGGAGCGAACTTCTTTCCCGACGGCCGGCGCATTCTGATCTCCGGGCGAGAGCCCGACGGTCCCCCCGGCCTCTACGTGCAGGATCTCTCCGGCGGCAAACCTCGGCGCGTCGCCAATGGACTGGCCGCCACGGCCCCCTCTCATCCGATCTCTCCGGACGGAAAGACCGTGGCCGCGTATGACAGAACGCGCAGCCTCGTGCTCTTCCCGGTGGATGGGGGATCGCCGCGGCCGCTGCCCGGCTGGACGCAGGGAGACTCTCTCGTGCGCTGGGCCGACGGGGAAGCGCTCTTCATCACACGCGGCGTCGTCCCCTCCGAGGTCTTCCGCGTGGACGTGAGGACGGGTCGCCGCGAGCCCTGGAGGACGGTCGTCCCCCGCGATCCTGCCGGCGTCCGGAACATGAGGCCGGTCGTTCTGTCGGCTGACGGGAAGTCCCTCGTCTACGCGTGCAACCGCGTCCTCTCGGACCTGTACATCGTCGAGGGACTCAAATGAATTGTGAATTGTGATCTGTGATTAGCGCGGGCGCGAAGCTCGGTCCTTACGAGATTCTCTCGCCTCTGGGCGCGGGAGGCATGGGGGAGGTCTATCGGGCGCGCGACCCCAGGCTCGGCCGCGAGATCGCCATCAAGGTGCTTCCCGAGAGGGTGACTAACGATGCCGAGGCGGTCGCTCGCTTCGAGCGGGAGGCCTTCGCGGTCGCGGCCCTCTCTCATCCCAACATCCTCTCGATCTTCGATTTCGGGCGGTACGAGGGGGTCTCCTTCGCGGTCACGGAGCTTCTCGAGGGCGAGACGCTGCGCGAGAAGCTCGCCGCCGGAGCGCTGCCCGCGAGAAAAGCCGCCGATTACGCGGCACAGATCGCTCGTGGCCTGGCCGCCGCGCATGCCCGGGGAGTCATCCATCGCGACTTGAAGCCCGAGAACCTGTTCGTCACGAGGGACGGCTTCGTCAAGATCCTCGACTTCGGGCTCGCGCGGCGGACTTTTGAGCGGTCGCTCGACGCAACCGGAAGAGAGCAAGCGGCCGCCGCAGGGCATCCCATGGCAGAACAAAGCCAATCGGCGATTCCAACGGAGATCGTCCCGGCTCAACTGACCGAGCCGGGGGTCGTCCTCGGTACGGTCGGCTACATGGCGCCTGAACAGGTCCGCGGCGAACCTGCGGACGCCCGCTCGGACATCTTCTCCTTCGGAGCCGTCCTCTTCGAGATGCTCTCGGGATTCCGGCTGTTCCGCCGCGACAGCCCGGCGGAGACCATGACCGCGATCCTGCGCGACGAGCCTCCGGAGATGCCGGAAGAGGCCCGACTCGCCTCTCCGGCCCTCGAGCGCATCGCCCGGCGATGCCTGGAGAAGGACCCGGAATCGAGATTCCAGCTCGCACGCGATCTCGGCTTTGCGCTCGAAGCGCTCGCGGGCTCGGCCGCGCCGCGCCCCGCCGCGCCGCGGGTAGCCGCGGAGGGCGAAGAGAGCCGGCGCTCGGTGGCCGTCCTCTTCTTCAAGGACCTGGCGGCCAATCCCGAGAATGCCCACCTGGGCCTGGGTCTCGCGGACTCGACGATCACGGAGCTTGCGCTCGTCAAGTCGCTCCTGGTTCGTCCGACGGCCGCGATCCTGCGCTACCGGGACCGCGCCGTCAGTCCCGAGGAAGCGGGCCGGGAGCTCGGCGTGGACGCGGTCGTGGACGGCAGCTTCCAGCGCTCCGGCTCGCGCCTGCGCGTCACGGTGCAGCTTGTCGCGACCGCCGATGGCCGGTCCCTTTGGGGATCCAAGATCGACACGTCGCTCGACGACATCTTCCGGATGCAGGACGAAGTCTCGCGAAAGATCGCACAGGCGCTGGAGG
>DATIRW010000005.1:0-5115 GCA_035469365.1 Thermoanaerobaculia bacterium | reverse complement strand
CTGCGCCATGGTCTGACCTCCTAGACTTCGGCCGCGTGCATTCGCCCCTTCGCGACACAAGGGAGTGTAGATCAAGGCTTAAGCTTGAACTCTCTCGACCTCCGTTCACGCAGCGAATGCGGCGGTCGAAAGCCACGGTTTTGAGAAGATGAAGGGGTGAGCAAAGAGGGCGCGATCCGCAACATCTCGGATACGGCGATCTGGGCCGCGACCTATCGCGTCCGCGAGACGAAGCGAAAGGACGCGCTCTTTCGGGATCCGTTCGCGAAGAAGCTGACCGGCGAGCGCGGCGAACAGATTGCCGCCGCAATGACGTCGCAGGACAAGCACGAGTGGGCGTGGGTCATGCGGACGATTCTTTACGACGGGTTCATCGCGGAACAGGTCGGCCAGGGCGTGGATCTGGTCGTCAACCTCGCCGCCGGGCTGGATGCGCGGCCGTACCGCATGCCGCTTCCGGTTTCGCTCCGGTGGGTCGAGGTGGACCTTCCCGCGATCCTCGACTACAAGGAGGAAATCTTGTGCGGCGAGAAGCCATCCTGTGCCCTCGAGCGAGTCCGCCTCGACCTCTCAGAGGTGGCCGCGCGGCGCGACCTCTTCCGGCGACTGGGGGAATCGGCGAAGAAAGCCCTGGTCATCACCGAGGGCTTTCTCATCTACCTGAGCGAGGACGAAGTCGGGTCGCTCGCGGAGGACCTCGCGGCGCCGGAAGGCTTCCGGCGCTGGGTCGTCGACATCGCTTCGCCGGGTCTCCTGCGCTTGATCCAGCGCGAGGTCGGCTCCGCGCTCGAAGAGGCCCGCGCGCCCCTGAAATTTGCTCCCGCCGAAGGGCCGGCATTCTTCACCCGCCATGGATGGCGTGCCGCCGAAGTCCGGACCCCGCTCAAGGAAGGGGCCCGCCGCAAGCGTCTTCCGTTTCTGTTGCGATTGATCGCGATGCTGCCCGAGTCCTCTGGTCGTCAGGGCAAACGCCCGTGGTCAGGGATCTGCTTGCTGGAAAAGAAAGACTCGCCCTCCTGAACCCGGAGGCCTGGAACATGGGACCTGGAACGACTTTCCGTCCGGCCTGGTGGCTGCCGGGGCCGCATCTCCAGACCGCCTGGGGTCGGGTGGCCCGGTCGCGCAGGCAGGTGGCCTTTGTCCGCGAGGTTTTGGAAACGCCGGACGGCGACGAGCTCGTCCTGGACCACGTCGAGGGGCCGGCCGGAAGCCCGCGCCTGCTCGCGCTCCACGGCCTGGAGGGGAGCTCCTATTCGGTCTACGTTCAGGGTCTTCTCGCGGCGGCGGCCGGGCGTGGCTGGCGCGGCACTGCGATGAACTTCCGCTCTTGCGCCCGCGATCCCGGGCGTCTCTCGCGGATGCTTCCCAACCGCCGCCCTCGCCTCTACCACTCGGGCGAGACCTCCGACCTCGATTTCGCCGTCGCGGCGTTCGCCGCCCGCGAACCCGAGGCACCGCTCTTCGCTGTCGGAGTTTCCCTCGGAGGCAACGTTCTCCTGAAGTGGCTGGGCGAGAATCCGCGGCAGCGAAGCATCACTGCGGCGGCCGCCATCTCGACTCCGTATGATCTCGGCGCCGGCTCGCGTCACCTGGAGACGTTCGCTGGCGGCCTCTATGTCCGTGGCTTCCTGGCCACGCTCAGGCCGAAGGCGTTCGAGGTCGCGCGGCGTTTTCCGGAAGCCGCCGCTCGCATCGATCTTGGCCGCGTCGTCCGCTCCCGGACCTTCCGCGAGTTCGACGACGCCGCCACGGGGCCGCTCCACGGCTTCACCGGCGCCGAGGATTACTACAACCGCTCGAGCTCGCTGGGATTCATCGGCCGCATCCAGACGCCCACCCTCTGTCTCTCGTCGGAGGATGACCCTTTCGTTCCCGCCCGGGTCCTGCCGGCGGCCCGAGCCGCCGCTTCGCCAGCCGTGACGTTCGTGACAACGCGGCGGGGCGGCCACATCGGGTTCGTCTCCGGGCGGGCGCCATGGCGGGCCATTTACCGCGCGGAGGAGGAGGCGATCCGGTGGCTCGAGCAATTCGGCTCCACCGATTGATCGCGGCAGGCGGTGACGTCGGGGGTTCGCCACGCGGATTGCAACGTCGTCGTCGCACAGGAGAGAGCGGCCAGCACCGCGGCGGTTGTCGGGAGGCGGTGCTCCGCCCGGCATGCTTCTTGCCAGTCTTCCGCACGGAAATCTCACGATGCGAAAGACAGGGGTCCTGCTCGCTCTCGTCCGGACGGTAAGATCTACCTCGCCTGCAGCGGCGTCAACAAGGTAGCCGTGGTGCAGGAGACCCGCTGACCGCAGAGGGAGGCCGCCATGAAGTTGAGGGTCAACGGCAGTGAGCACGATGTCCCGGCGCCCGACGACATGCCGCTTCTCTGGGTGCTGCGGGACCTGCTCGGGCTGACCGGCACGAAGTACGGTTGCGGGATGGCTCAGTGCGGAGCCTGCACCGTGCATGTGGACGGGCGGGCGGTGCGTTCCTGCGTGCTGCCGGCCGCAGCGGTGAAGGACCGCTCGGTGACGACGATCGAAGGGCTCTCCGCCGGCGGACTGCACGCGGTCCAGCGGGCCTGGATCGAGGCGGACGTCGTCCAGTGCGGCTACTGCCAGCCCGGGCAGATCATGGCGGCTGCCGGGCTGCTGGTCGCCAAGGCCAACCCGACCGATGCCGACATCGATGCCGCTCTCTCGGCAAACCTCTGCCGCTGCGGGACGTATCAGCGAATTCGCGCGGCGGTCCATCGGGCCGCCGAGCTGGCCGGGAGGAAGGCATGAGCGCGCCGGGACCCGGGGCGCCGGGGGTGAGCCGGCGCCGGTTCCTGAAGACTTCCGCGGGTCTGGTCATCGGTTTTACGGTCGTGCCGCGGATGGGACTCTCCGCACTTCAGGCGCCGGCGGCGAAACCGCTTCCCGACCCGAATGCGTTCCTGCGAATCGGCACGGATGAGAGCGTCACGGTTCTGCTGGCGCATTCCGAGATGGGCCAGGGGATCTGGACGACGCTGCCGATGCTTCTCGCCGAGGAGCTGGGGTGCGACTGGACGAAGGTCCGAGTCGAGCACGGGCCGGCGGCGCCGGCCTACGCACATACCGCGTACGGCATGCAGATGACCGGCGGCTCGACCTCGACCTGGTCGGAATTCGACCGCTACCGGCAGGCCGGCGCGCTAGCGCGCGAGATGCTGATCGCCACGGCGGCCGAGCGGTGGAAGGTCGATCCGTCCGCCTGCCGGGCCGAAAAAGGATACGTCGTGCACGAGGGTCAGAGGCTCTCCTTCGGGACACTCGCGGACGCGGCGCAGAAGTCGAAACCGCCCGCGCAGGTGAAGCTCAAGGACGCGAAGGATTGGGCGCTCCTGGGCAAACCGACAAAGCGTCTCGATTCTCCCGAGAAGGTCACCGGCCGGGCGCAGTTCGGCATGGACGTGCGGCTGCCCGGGATGTTGACGGCGGTCGTGGCCCGCTCTCCCGTTTTCGGGGGCAAGGTGAAGAGCTTCCGCGCGGAGAAGACCAAGGCGGTCCCGGGGGTCAGGTCTGTCGTCGAAGTCCCCTCGGGTGTCGCGGTGGTCGCCGAGCATTTCTGGGCGGCCAAACTCGGGCGCGACGCGCTCGAGATCGACTGGGACCCGGGGCCCGGAGCGCAACTGGACACCAGCCGCATGCTCGAGGAGTTTCGCGCCCTGGCGGCGACGCCGGGCACGAAGGCGGCGGCCGCGGGCGACGTCGAGGCGGGGATGAAGTCGGCCGCGAAAACGGTCGAGGCCGAGTACGAGCTGCCCTACCTCGCGCACGCGACGATGGAGCCGATGAACTGCACGGTGAAGGCCGCGCCCGACAGTTGCGAGATCTGGACGGGCACGCAGTTCCAGACGATGGACCAAAAGTCCGCCGCGGAGATCCTGGGTTTGAAGCCCGAGCAGGTGAAGGTCCACACGATGTTCCTGGGGGGCGGTTTCGGCCGCCGGGCCACTCCCGGGAGCGATGTCGTGTCGGAAGCGGTCCATGTGGCAAAGGCCGCCGGCGGCAGCGCCCCGATCAGGACCGTGTGGACCCGTGAGGACGACATGCGGGGCGGCTACTACCGGCCGATGTGGTTTCATCGCGTGCGCGTGGGCCTCAGCGGGGATGGCGCGCCCGTTTCCTGGCGACAGACGATCGTCGGCCAGTCAATCGTAGCGGGCACGCCCTTTGAGGGGATGCTGGTCAAGAACGGCATAGACCAGACCTCCGTCGAGGGGGCGGCCGACTCCCCGTACGTCAAGGGCACCGCGAACCATCTCGTGGATCTGCATTCGCCGAGGACCGTCATTCCGGTTCTCTGGTGGCGCTCGGTGGGACACACTCACACGGCCTTCGTCATGGAGACGCTCGTGGACGCGCTCGCCCACGAAGCGAGCCAGGACCCGCTGGATTACCGCCGGAGGCTCCTGAAGGACCATCCAAGGCACCTGGGAGTGCTGAACCTTGCCGCGCAGAAGGCGGGCTGGGGAGAGCCGCTGTCGGCGGGGCGTTTCCGGGGTCTGGCCGTCCACGAGTCGTTCGAGAGCTTCGTGGCCGAGGTCGCCGAAGTTTCCGTCACGGGGGGGCGCGTCAGGGTCCACCGCGTCGTGTGCGCCGTGGATTGCGGCGTTTGCGCCAACCCGGCCGGCGTTGAAGCGCAGTTGCAGGGCGGCGTGGTCTATGGTCTGACAGCCGCGCTGTATGGCGAGCTGACGTTCAAGGCGGGGCGCGTGCAGCAGTCGAATTTCCACGACTACCGGCTCCTTCACATGGACGAGATGCCGAAGGTCGAAGTGCACATCGTCGCCAGCTCCGAGAGGTCCGGCGGCATCGGAGAGGTGGGCGTGCCGCCGATCGCGCCGGCGGTCGCCAACGCCGTCTTCGCCGCGACGGGAAAGCGGCTGCGCCGGCTGCCGTTGCGCCTGGCCTGAGGAGGAATGCCGATGAAAATGGGTTCCATTTCCGCGGTCACGGCGATCCTGATCTTCTCGAGCGGAGCGGCCCTCTTCTCGGCCGCGGCCCCCGCCGCGGCGCCCGCGTCGAGAAGCGAAGGTGTAGCCGCCTTCGAGACCGTGCGCGCCGTGCTGCAACACCCGCGCTGCCAGAACTGCCACAT
>DATIRW010000004.1:0-22290 GCA_035469365.1 Thermoanaerobaculia bacterium | reverse complement strand
TGCGGATCCCCTCCGAGCCGCCGCTCGCCTGCGCGACTTCCATCCCGCCGACTCCGGAAAGCGACAGAGCAGCGATCCGGCGGATGTCGACTTCATCGTCAACGAGCAGAACTTTCACGCTTCTCCGACAAGGCTGGCACTCTGGCCGATCATTTCGCGAACCACCGCGCAGAAGTCCTCGTCGGTGGAGAGCGTCTTCGTCAGGAACCGAGTCGGCCCGAGCTTCAGCCGCTCCCGCTGCCGGAACGTCAGGTCCTGAACACTGTAGACGAGGACGGGAAGCCCGGCCAGACGCGGCTCGCTCCGGAGCGCATCGACGACGTCGAAGCCATCTCCCCGGGGCAGCGACACGTCCAGGACGATCAAGCTGGGCGGCCGGACGCGCGCGAGCGCGATCGCCTGTTCTCCCGTCGTGGCGCGCCGAACTTGCAGTCCTGCCTCCAGGAGCCGGCGCTCCAGGACATCCAGCAAAGCCAGGTCGTGTTCCACGATCAGGACCTCTGGCCGGCCGGCGGAAGATGCGGCTTCACCCCTGGGCAGGAGAGGGCTTCGCTCCTGAGCGCGGGGAGAGTTCGGAAGGCGAAACCAGAAGACGCTGCCCTTTCCTTCTTCGCTTTCGACGCCGATCGAGCCGCCGTGCTGCTCGATGATGGCCTTGCAAATGGCCAGACCCAGTCCCGACCCCCCCTTCTGGCGCGCGTCGGAAGCCTCGACCTGGCGGAAGCGCTCGAAGATCTCCTCGCGAAACGAGGGCGGGATCCCGCGACCCTGGTCGCGGACTCGCACCCGCGACCATCCGTCCTCCTGTGACGCCGAGAGGCGGACCACACTGCCGCGGGGTGAGAACTTCACCGCATTGGACAGGAGGTTGACGAGGACCTGCACGAGCCGGTCGCCGTCCGCACAGATCTGTGCCGCCGTGGGCGACGCTTCGAGCGTTACACCTTCCTGGCCCGCGAAGGGCCTCACGGCCTCCAGCGAGCGCGCGAAGACCGAATCGAGCGCGACCGTCTCGAAGTTCATCTCGAGCCGGCCGCTGTCGAATCTCTCCAGATCCAGAATGTCGTTGGTCAGCCGGACCAGGCGCAGGACGTTGCGCTCGGCAACGGCGATCACTTCCGCGGCCTGCGGAGGGAGCTCTCCCAGGACGCCTCCGGCGAGGAGTCCCAGGGAGCCCCGGATCGAGGTCAGCGGAGTGCGCAGCTCGTGACTCACGGTCGAGACGAACTCCTTCTTGAGACGCTCGACCTCGCGCCTCTCCGAGATGTCGCGGATGCTGCCGCCGAACCGGCGCCCCTCCGTGGTCCGGAACTTGAAAAGCGAAAGCTCGAAGGGGAAGACTTCGCCGTTCTTGCGGCGCCCCTCCCATTCCGTCACGCGGCCGAGCGCGCGCCGATGCGCCTCTCGCAGAAAGGGGAGCGGGTCCGAAGCCACGGGCTCCGGAACGAGCAGCGCGAGCGGCCGTCCCACGAGTTCCTCCGCCTTGTAGCCGAAAATCCGTTCGGCCGCCGGGTTCATCGCCCGGATCACGCCCTTCTCATCCGCGATGATCAGTGCTTCCATCATGTGGTCCACGACGGCGCGCGTGCGGGACTCGCTCTGCCTCAAGGCCTCGGAGGCGCGGGCGTGGGCGATCCCCAGAGCGATCTCGTCGGCGACCGACGCCAGAGCGTGCAGAGCTGTTTCCGTCAGCGGACGCATCGCGAACAGGCCCATGACGCCGACCAGGCTGTCCTCGACGACCAACGGGTATCCCGCGAACGCGACCATGCCTTCCCGCCGCGCCCAATCCTTGTCGTCTTCGCGCTCCTGCCCCGCCGTCAGGTCCAGGAGGGCCGGCCGCCGGTCCCGCGCGATCTGCCCGATGCGGAACTCGCCGACGGGGATGCGGGCGTCAGGCCCGAAGAGCGGCCGGTGGGCCCAGGCGCTCCCCTGCAATTCGAGGATGTTCTCCTCCTCGCAAAGGGTCCAGATCGAAGCCATCGCCACTCCCAGGTGACGCACCATCGCCTCGGCGCATTGCCGGAGAGCGGTCGGCAACGACTCCGCCTTGGTCAGAGCGGCGCCGACGTCGGCGGCGAAGAGCCCTTGGTTCGCGCGCTCGAGCAACTCCGCCTCGGTCCTCTTGCGCACCCCGATGTCCCGGAAGGCGACAACCGCGCCGACAATCGCGCCGTCGCGCCGGAAGGGAGAAGAAACGTATTCCACCGGAAAGACCGTCCCGTCGCCGCGCGTGAACGCGTCGTCCGTACTCTGAAACTTCTCGCCAGTCTTGAGAACGCCGAGCAAGGGGCAGTTGGAAGCCGGGACCGCTGTCCCGTCGAGCGTCTGGAAATGGATCGCGCTGTGCATGTCGTTGCCCAGGAGATCCTCTTCCTTCCAACCGAGCATGGCCTGCGCGGCCGGGTTCATGAAGGTCAAACGGCCCTCGCGGTCGAGCGCGTAGACTCCTTCCCCGAGGTTGTCGGTGATCGCCGCCGTGAAGAAGAGTTGCTGGCGCATCCGCTCGGCGGTCCGGACCCTATCAGCCGCCTCCCGGCTCATCGCGTAATAGACGGCGAAAAGAAGGGCGAACTGGAGGAGGGCACCCGCTGCGAGGGCGACCGGAGTCAAGAGCTGTGAGCTGCGCGAGACGATGAACATGGCGGCCACGAGGACGCCGAAAGCCAGCGCGAATCCGACGACGGCCCATCCCTTCACCGACCAGGCCCTCATCGGGCTTGCCGGCATCAAACGCGGCTGTCGCGAGCTTCCGACGCTCTCCCGCCGAGGTGCTTCTGCACGAGCGCGCGAAGCTCTTTGAACTCGAGCGGCTTGGACAGGTAGTCGTCGGCGTGGAAGTCTCGAAACGCTTCGGACCGGTAGCGCGCCGCCGTGTAGAGCGCGGTCATGATGACGACCTTCAATCCGGAAGTGGCGGGGTTGCTCTTCAAGCGCCCGCACATTTCGCGCCCGTCCAGTTTCGGCATGAAGGCGTCGGCCAGGACGAGATCCGGCAGGTACTGGCTCGCCAGCTCCAGGCCCTCCAGGCCGTCGCGGCCGAGGACGACCCCGTAGCCGAGCGCGGAGAGGGCCAGGTGTGCGACGCGCTGGATGTCCGGCTCATCGTCCACGACGAGAATCAGCGGACGCGGGGCGGCCGCCGGCGGCGGGTTCGAGGGCGGGTCGAAAAACGAGCGGTGGTCGGCCATCGCCCGGTCCCACATGGTCTGCGGGGCCTTCTCCCAGAAATTCTGTTTGTAGGCGCTATCCGCTTTGCAAAAACAACTCCGGCAGGCTGGACAGACGAGAGTCCGCTTGCTCGCCAGACAGCCGCACCAGGGACTGGCGAGGGCGTCGAATGGCGCCTGACAGGCGGAACAGGGAACGACATACGTGTCCGCTTGAGGTTGGGTCTCAGAATCCATCGGGGATTGGCGCGATTGTACCGTTCGGAGACCCCCGTCACAACTGTACGGACGGACAGGTGGAGCTGGCCGTCGCGTCAGGCAGGAAGCGATGGCCTCGGGACTCGGGACTTCTCAGGTGTCGGCCGGACGGATCGCGATCAGAGGCTCCGCATCCACGGCGTAACCCGCCGCCACCCAGCCATCCAGACCTCCGGCGAGAGGCCGCACCAGCGTGAATCCCCTTTCCATGAGCGCGCGGGCCACACGGGCCGCCGAGGCCTCGTTGGGTCAGGTGCAGTACAGGATGATCTCCCGGTCCCGGGGAAGGCCGGCGAGCTTCTCGGGGATGTCGGACAACGCGAGCAGCCGCGCTCCCGGGATGCGGCGGGGGTCGGCGAGACGCGCTCCGTCGGTGCGAACGTCGAGGACGACCGGGTCGTGCCCCTCGTCCATCAGGCGGTGCAGCTCCTCCGGGGAGATGCGGGCCATGCGCAGCAGCTTGTAGAAGCGGCGCCGCTGCCACCACTTGACCAGGATGAAGAGAGCGAGCGCCGCGCCGAGAACGACGAGCGCCCAGCTTCCGATGCCGGTCAGGAACTCCAGGCCCCGGTCGATCGCCCGGTGAAAAGCCATCCCCGCCGCGACGCCGGCCCCCGCCCAGACGAGCGCGCCCGCGCCGTCGTAGAGGAGAAAGGGGAGAAACCGGGCATTGATGGCCCCGGCCAGCGGAGGCGCCACGGTCGAGAAGCCGGGCACGAACTTCGCGACGACGAGCGAGGGGAGTCCCCACTTCTCGAAAATCGACGTGGTCTGCCGGACACAGGAATCGGGCGAGAGCGAGACACGGCACAGGGTCTTCAGGACCCGAAAGCCGTGTTGCTTTCCGAGGGCGTACCAGAGGGCGTCGGCGATGAGCGAGGCGAGGACGGCGACGAGCACGACGCGAGGAGCGGAAAGGTCCCGCTCGACGGCCAGAGCGCCGGCGACCACGAGAACAGGGATCGCGGGTATGGGCAGCCCCATCTGCTCCAATAGGACGTTCACGAAGATGAGCGAGAGTCCGTATTTCGAGACGTAGTAGGCGAGCTGCTGCATGAGACGCAGCCCATCTTATCGCCCGTTAACAGGCTCCTCTCCGGCATCGTCTCTCTCCAGGAGGCCTCTCGACACTGAACCCTCGACTCTCGACCCTCGACGCCCGGCTCTGCGCCCTTGACCCCTCCGTTCGAATCGGGCAGCGTCAGGTCGTGGGCGATTCCTCCGGGACACCGGCTCGGGACGAGACTCACTGGATCGAAGCCGCCCGCCGCGGCGACCGGGGCGCCTTCGAGCGGCTGTATGAGAGATATGCGGCGATGGTTCACGGAATCCTTCTCGCCCGCGTCCCCCGGATCGACGTCGACGACCTCGTCCAGGAAGTCTTCCTGACGGTCTATCGGCGGTTGACGACCCTTCGCGACCCGGCGGCGTTCCCCGGATGGATCGCCATGATCACCCGCAACCGCGCGACCGACCACATGCGCCGTGTTCCCAGGACGGAGGAGCTATCCGAGGATCTACCGGCCAACGATGCTTCCCAGGCGGAGGCGGAGGCGATTCTCGGGGTCATTCGCTCTCTCCCCGAGGCCTACCGGGAGACGCTGGTCCTTCGCCTCGTCGAGGGCATGACCGGGCCTGAGATCGCGGCGCGAACGGGTCTCACGCCCGGGTCGGTTCGCGTCAACCTGCACCGGGGGATGACGCAGCTGCGAGAGAAGCTCGACAGGAGAGAAACCCATGGATGACCGTTACCTCTGGGATCGAAGCGGTCCCTCTGATGTGGAAGTCGAGCGCCTGGAGAAGCGGCTCGGCCGGTTCCGTCACGACCGCCGCCCCCTCCGGCTCCCGGGGCAGCGGCGCCCCTCCGCGCGGCCGATCCTCGCGGCGGCTGCGGTCCTTCTGGCCGGAGCCGGGCTCTTGCTCGTCGCGCGCTCGGTCGCGGCGCCGCAGTGGCGTGTCGAGAGACTCCAGGGATCTCCAGTCGTCGGCTCCAAGCCCATCACGCAGGCCGAGCCTCTCCGCGTCGGCGAGAGCGTGGTGACGGACGGCTCTTCGCGGGCGAAGATCGGCATCGGAAGGATCGCGGAAGTCTCCGTCGGACCGAATTCCCGGGTGAGGCTCGTGCGCTCGCGCCCGATCGAACAGCGTCTCGCGCTCGACCGCGGCGCGATCTCGGCGAAGATCTGGGCGCCTCCGCGTCTCTTCTTCATCCAGACCTTCTCCGCTCTCGCGGTGGACCTCGGGTGCGCGTACACGCTCGAAGTGGACGATTCGGGTGCCGGAATCCTGCGAGTCGAAACCGGCTGGGTGAGCTTCGAGCGGGACGGGAGGGAGTCGATCGTCCCCGCCGGCGCCGTCTGTGCCACCCGGCCCGCGGAAGGTCCCGGGACGCCGTACTACGAGGACGCGACACCGGAGCTTCGCCGCGCGCTCGAGAGCCTGGACTTCGGCTCGGGAGGAAGCGACGCCCTCTCGACGATCCTGGCCGGCGCCCGCAAGCGCGACGGCTTGACTCTCTGGCACCTGCTGGCGCGCACGCGAGGCGCGGACCGGGAAAAGGTCTTTGACCGGCTCGCCCGGCTCGTCCCTCCGCCCCCCGCCGTGACCCGCGACGCAGTCCTTCGCGGCGAAGAGAGGGCGCTGGAAACGTGGAGGTGGGAGCTCGAGGGGATACCCCTTCTTCCGAGAGAAGGGACTTTCTCGTCCTTCTGGCGAAGCCTCTGGTTCCTTTTCGCAACCTGACAGTCGAGAACCGGCTGCCTCTCCCCCGATGGAAAGGCCGCCGTTCTCGCGATCATCCGTGATGGAAGGTCCGGGATGTAACCCTTTTGACAGCAAGGACATCAAGCCGGCTCCGGCAAGATCTCAAATCACTGATCACAAATCACAAATCCCTTCGGCCTAACTTCTCCCGTCTCCCACCGTCTAAAGAACAGGAATGGGAGGAAACGATGAAGCCGCTGTCGCGCGGGCGAGAGCGGGCGATCGGGAAGCCTTCCGGACCCTGGTCGAGAAGCACAGCCGGAACGTGTTCAGGCTGGCGTTCCGGATGACGGGAAACGAGGAGGACGCCGAAGACGTGGTTCAGGAAACGTTCTTGAGGGCCTACCGGAAGATGCCGACCTTCGCGGGCCAATCGGAATTCTCCACGTGGCTCCACCGGATCGCGGCCAACTGCGCAGTAGACGCGCTGCGCCGCCGCGTTGCGCGCCAGAGGCAGGAGCGACCGCTCGAAGCGAAGGCCGAGGAGGCCGTTGCGAGCGGCCCGACTCCCGAGCGCGCGCTCTTTGGATACGAAATCCACGAACAGGTCACCCGATCACTCGACGGCCTCTCGGCGATGGAGAGAGCGGCCTTCGTGTTGCGCCATTTCGAGGGTCGAACGATCGCGGAGATCGGAAAGACCCTCGGTGTCCGGAGCGGCGCGGCGAGGAACTGCGTCTTTCGGGCGGTGACGAAGCTGCGGCGCGATCTGCGACAGGTTGCGGAAGGCGCGCCATGAGCCACCCCTCGCAAGAGCAACTGATTCTCTTCCTCTACGAGGAGAGTCGAAGCGTCTCCCGCCATCTCGCCGCCTGCCTCCCCTGCCGGGGCCGGGTCGAGGAGATCCAGAGGCTGCTGGCGGCGGTCGAAGCGACTCCGGTCCCGGAGCGCGGCGAGGCTTACGGGCGAGACGTCTGGCAGCGGCTCGCTCCGCGGCTGCCGGAGCGGCCCGATCCGTTCTGGAAGGGGATTCTCGCGCCGCGCCTCGCATTCGCGGGAGCCCTGGCGGCGGTCGCGATGGCGGCGTTTCTCGCCGGACGCTTCTGGCGCGGGGGAGAGCGGCCGGCGGCGGCCTCTCCCTCTCAGGCGCGGGACCAGATCCTCCTCGTCACCGTCGGAGACCACCTGGAACGCTCCGAGGTCGTCCTGATCGAGCTGCTCCACCCGCCATCCCGCGAGGCCGGCGGCCAGTTCGACCACGCGCGCGCCGAAGAGCTCCTCGCCGCCAACCGCCTTTACCGCCAGTCGGCGAGCGCCGTCGGTGAGCGGGCCGTCTCCGACGTTCTCGACGACCTCGAGCGCGTGCTCCTCGAGGCCGCGCACGGCCCTGCTTCCGTCGAAGAAGTGGAAAACGCGCGACGGCGGATGGAAGCCGAGGGAGTGCTTTTCAAGATCCGCGTGCTCGGTTCCCGGGTGCGCCAGCGCGGAGAAGCGATGTCTCCGCGCAACGAAAGGAAGAGAACATGATCCGGAGGACCGTCCTGCTTTGCGCCCTGTTCGTTCTCTGTGCCGCGCGGCCCGGTCTCACTGCCGCGGCGGTCTTCGATTCCGGATGGGCTGACGCCGGTGAAGGGACCCGCGAAGACCAGCTCTACGAACAGGGCACCCGGGCTCTGGACGACGGCGATTGGGATCAGGCGGCGGCGGCTTTCACCGAGGTTGCCAGGAGCGACAGTGCACGCGCCGACGCGGCCCTCTATTGGGTCGCCTACGCGTACAAACAGGAAAAACGCCATGCCGAGGCGCTCGCACTCCTGGGCGGGTTTCCCGGCAGGTTTCCGAAGAGCTCGTGGCTGAAGGACGTCCGGGCGCTGGAGCTGGAGATCCGTCAATCGGCCGGCGGAAAAGTCCGCCCCGAGGTGGAGAACGACGAAGACCTGAAGTTGATGGCGATCAACAGCCTGCTCAACACGGATCCGGAGCGCGCCATCCCGCTGCTCGAGAAGCTCCTGAAATCCGGCTCCTCCCCCAAGATAAGAGAGCGCGCCCTGTTCGTGCTCGCGCAGAGCGATACGCCGCGCGCCCGCCAGATCGTGGGAGACATCGCGCGCTCCAATTCCGATCCCGAGCTGCAGGACAAGGCGCTCCACTATCTCGGCATCCACGGGGGGCGGGCGAGCCGGGAGCTTCTCGCCGAGATCTACGCCTCCCCCTCTTCGACGCTCGAAGTCAGGGAGAGGATCCTGAAGAGCTACATGATCGCCGGGGAGCGCGACCGGATCCTGACCGCGGCGAAGACCGAGAAGGACCCTCACTTGAGGTCGGCCGCCGTGCGACTGCTCGGCGTCATGGGCGCGCGGTCGGAGCTCTGGCAGCTCTACCAGAGCGAGACCTCCTTCGACGTCAAGAGAACGGCGCTGCAGGCGATGTTCGTGGCGGGAGACAGCGGCCACGTCCTGGAGCTGGCTCGCACCGAGTCGCAGCCGGAATTGAAGCGCGAGGCGATCCACAAGCTCGGGACCATGGGCAGGCAGCAGGCCGGACCGGCGCTCGTCTCGATATACAAGAGCGAAAAGGACCCGGACCTGCGCAAGACCGCGCTTCAGGGGCTCTTCGTGCAGGGCAACTCGAACGCGCTCGTCGAGATCGCGCGTTCGGAAAAGGACCCGGAGTTGAAGCGCGAGGCCGTGCGGAAGCTCTCGGTGATGGGCCGCGACAAGGAAGCGACGGATTACCTGATGGAGTTGTTGAAGGACTGAGCAAGGAGGAGCGATGAGCAAAAAGCAACGGATCTTCTGGATCGTTCTCGTGATCGGTCTTGCCCCGGCCGTAGCCGCGAGGGCAACCGAGGGGCGCGGCCGGCACGGCGCGAGCATCTCGACCGAACGCGACGGCCCGATCGATGACTGCCGGCAGATGCGCGTGACCTTCGATGACGGGGAAGCCGCACGCGCCGAGGAGACGCTATCCGCTCCCGCGCCGCGCGGCGCGCTGCGGTTCCGGGCGCCGGCCAATTCCGGGATCTTCGTCCTGGGCGCCGACCGCTCCGACGTCTCCGTAACGGCATGCAAGGCCGCGGCCGCGGAGCAGGACCTCTCGCGGATCGCCGTCTCTCTGGAGGGTGGGGAGATCTCCGTGCGCGGGCCCGAGGGCCGCGACTGGCTCGTGCACCTGATCGTCCGGGCTCCCCGCAACTCCGGCCTCGACCTCGACGTGACCAACGGCCCCGTCGCCGTGCGCGGGATGACTGGCGCCGTTACTGCCCGCGCGCAGAACGGCCCGCTCACCTTCGAAGAGTCTTCCGGACCGATCCGGGCGGAGGCGCGCAACGGCCCGATCTCTCTCAAGGCCTGCCCGGGCACCGTCTCCGCCTCGGCCGTCAACGGCCCGGTCAGCGTCTCCGGCAGCGGCGGCGATGTCGACATCAACACGCAGAACGGACCGATCTCGGTGAAGCTGTCGGGAAGCCGGTGGGATGGGCGGCTCGAGGCTCATGCCCGCAACGGCCCGCTCTCGCTGTCGCTGCCGGAGGGATATACCTCGGCGGTGAGCGTCGAGAGCTCCGGCCGCTCTCCCTTCCAGTGCCGAGCGAAGGCCTGCGGGGAAGCGCGCAGGAACTGGGCCGAGGATTCGCGCCGGATCGAATTCGGGGATTCCTCGGCGGCTGTTGTGCGCCTCTCGACGGTCAATGGACCGGTTTCGATCCGTTCGGACGGGGCCGAAGAGGAGTGACGCTCGTGAGGCCGTGCCGCCGGCTCCTTCTCCTCCTCGTCGCCACGGCTGCGGCGCTGCCGGCCGCCGCCGAGGCGCAGCCTGCGCGCCTCGTCAACGCGAGGATCGATTCCCGGCCGGCGACCGGCGGGCTCGAGAAGACTGTCCGCGCCCTCGCCGCCGCGCAGGAGAGCCCGGCCTGGGTCGCGTGGTCTGTCCCGACGCCCGGCGTCCACCACATGTGCTGCTACGGTTCCCTCGGAGATCTCGAGTCAGGCCCGTGCGCCGGCCGCTGCTTCCTCGAGAGCGAGGGCCGCAACGTGACCGTCGTCAATTCCGACAGCGGAGACTGCGTGGACCGCTCGGGAAGCAACCGCATGCTCGTCCTCCTGCGGCTGGAGGCGCGGGCGCCCGAGCGGCTGCGCATTTTCTCGAGCGATTGCACCCTTGATGCCGGCGGCCTGCCTGTCTTCTGGCTCTCCGAGGTGCGGCCGTCCGAGAGCGTCGCGCTGCTCGAGATGTTCGTGGGCGACCCGTCGCTGGAGCGCAAGAAACACTGGAAGGGGGGTGAGCCGGCGCTCTCCGCGATCGCGCTGCACGACGACCCTTCGGCGGACGCGGCGCTGGAGAAGTTCGCATCGACCCGAAACCCGGAATCGCTCCGCAAGCAGGCCTTCTTCTGGCTGGGTAACGCGAGGGAACGCCGCGGTTACGAGGTCCTCGCGGCCCTGGCTCGGACGGAGGAGAGCGAAGCGATGCGTCGGCATCTCACGTTCGCCCTCTCGCAGAGCAAGGTGCCGGACGCCACCGGAGCGCTCATGGAGATGGCGAAATCCGACGCGAGCGCCTCGGTGCGCGGCCAGGCCCTCTTCTGGCTGGCGCAGAAGGCCGGGAAGAAGGCGGTCGCGGCGATCGAGAACGCCATCCGGAACGATCCGGAGACCGAGGTCAAGACAAAGGCCGTCTTCGCCCTGACCCAGATGCCGAAGGACGAGGGGATCCCGCTCCTGATCGAGGTCGCCCGAACCAGCAGGAACCCCGAGGTGCGCAGGAAGGCCGTCTTCTGGCTGAGTCAGTCCAGGGACCCGCGCGCCCTCGTCTTCATCGAGGAGGTGTTGAAGTAGGCGTCCGGCTCCTGTCATCGTGGGGCAGAACCGATGTTGAGAACGGGAAGTCTCGGCGCGATCCTCTGCGTTTCGCTTCTGGGCCAACCCGTCCTCGCGCAACACGGGGCGGGCGCGGGCGTCCCGACGAAGAAATCCGAGGCCGAGCTATGGCGCGAGGACCTGCGCTTCATGGCCGGGGAAATGCCGAGGGTCCACCGGAATCTCTTCCACACGATGACGCGCGCGCAGTTCGAGGCCGCCGTCAAGAGCCTCGACGAGCGCATCCCCTCGCTCGCGCGGCACGAGATCATCGTCGCGATGGCCAGGATCGCCGCCATGGTCGGGGACGGACACACCAACATCTCGCCGACCCGGGATCCGAAGATCGGCTTCCGCGCCTACCCCGTCCAGCTCTACTTCTTCAAGGACGGCCTCTATGTCCGGGCGGCCGCCGGCGAAGAGGCCGAGCTCGTCGGCGCGCGTGTCCTCGGAATCGGAAGCGATTCCACTGAGAAGGCCTACGGCGCCGTGCGCGAGATCATCGGGCGCGACAACGAGATGGACGCCAGGTTCTTCGCCCCGTACCTTCTCGCGATGCCGGAGGTGCTCCACGCCCTCGGGCTCGTCCGCGACATGGAGAATGCCCCGTTTCTCTTCGAGATCCGCGGGCGCCGGAAGATCGTGAACCTGAGACCCGCGGGGCCGGCGGAGAAGATGTCCGCGGAGACGGACGCGAGCTGGGCCCAGCGCCAGCACTGGGTGGACGCCCGCGATGGTGCCGCGCGTCCCGCGCCCCTGTGGCTCAACGACCCGCGCAACAAGTACTGGTTCGAGTACCTGCCGGACGCGAAGGCCGTGTACGTCCAGTTCAACGAGGTCGGGAACAAGGAGGGGGAGACGGTCGAGGCGTTCGCCGAACGGCTCTTCGCCTTCGTCGAGGCAAATCCGGTCGAACGCCTCGTCCTCGACCTCCGCCTGAACCGGGGAGGCAACGGCGCATTCAATCGCCCGATCCTCCGCGCTATCGTCGCGGCGCGGAAAGTGGACCGGAAGGGCCGGCTCTTCACGATCATCGGCCGGAGCACGTGGTCGGCCGCCCAGATGCTCGTCAACGGACTCGAGGACTACACGAACACCCTTTTCGTCGGCGAGCCTACGGGGGGAAAGCCGAACGCCTACGGAGACTCGCGCCGCATCACGCTGCCCAACAGCGGGATCACCGTGCGGGTTTCGACGCTCTGGTGGCAGGGAGACGAGCGCGACCGGCGTCCCTGGACGGCCCCGCAGATCGCCGCGGACCTGACCTTCCAGGATTATCGCGCCAACCGCGACCCGGCGCTCGAGGCGGCGCTCTCCTACGTCCCGGGCAAGCCGCTCTCGGAAGTCTTGAAGGAGGCCGTCCTCGCCGGGGATTTTCAGCTTGCGGCCGACCGGTACGGCCGTTGGCGCGCCGATCCCGTCAACTCCTACGCCTCCGCGGAGATCGAGGTCAACGGGTTAGGCTACGAGCTCCTCGCCGCCGGACGCTTCGACGCCGCCATCGAGGTTTTTCGCCTGAACGCGGCCGCCTATCCGCGGTCCGCCAATGTCCACGACAGCCTGGGAGAGGCCTATCTGGCGAAGGGGGACCGGCAGAACGCGATCCGAAGCTACGAGGAGGCGTTGAAGCTCGACCCGAACATGCCATCGGCGGTGGAGACGCTCCGCAAGCTCCGCGCCCCCTGAGCGCCTCCGCGGGAGTCTCGTCACCGCGCCGGCTTTCCCTCTGCGTCGAGGAGGACGATCTCGCCCAGGTTCAGCTCCTTCAGTCCCGGCTCGATCTTCGCTCGGTCGCCGACCAGGAGAAGCGCGGCTTTCTCGGGCCGCGCGTACTTGCCCGCGGCGGCCCGGGCCGCCTCGAGCGTCATCTTGGCCGTCTCGTCATACTCGCGCTGGAGCTCCGTCATCGGCAGCCCCTCCGTCCACAGGTCGGCGACCTGCCCTACGACACGAAGAAGGGACTCGAACTGCTGGGCATAGCCGCGGACGATCCGGGACCTCTGAAACTCGAACTCTTCCCGGCTGATCGGTTTCTCACCCCCGATCGCCTTCATCTCCTTCTCGAACTCGGCCACGGATTCCTTGGTCTTGTCAGTCTGGACCCCTCCGACGGAGTACCAGATACCCGTGTCGTGAAACGGCCTCAACGCCGAGAAGACACCGTAGGAGTACCCCTTGTCCTCGCGGAGGTTCATGTCCAGACGGGAGGCCGCGCCGCCTCCCCAGACACCGTCGGCCAGGGTGAGGGCGTAATAGTCGGCGGCGGACCGGGGGAGGCCGGGCAGGGCCTGCGTCACGACGGTCTGCGCCGCATCCTGCCGGTCGACGAGATAGATCCGGCCGCCAGGCGACGGAGAGGCGGGCGGGACCGGGATCTCGGCCGGCGCGGATCCGCTCCAGGAGCCGAAGGCCCTTATTGCCAGGGCCCGGGCCTCCTCCAGGGTTACGTCCCCGGCGAAGATGAGGGCCGAACCGCCGGGAGCAAACCGCCCGGTGTGGAACGCGGCCAGATCCTCGCGGGTCAAGCGCTCGACGGTGGCGGGCAGTCCCTGCGCCGCGCGGCCGTAGGGATGGTCCGGGCCGAAAACGAGAATCGAGCGGACGCGGGCGGCGACCGCCCCCCCGCTTTTTTCCTGCTGGGCGAGCGCGTCGAGATGGCGCTTCTTCTCCCGCTCGACCTCCGCCTCAGGAAAAGTCGGATTTCGGACGACGTCGGCCAGGAGGTCGAACGCCGGCTCCAGGTTACGCTTCAAGACTTCGAGCGTCAGCCGCGCGCTCTCCCTCTGCGTCTCCGAAGCGAGCGAAGTTCCGAGGTCTCCGAAGGCCGTCTCGATCTGAAGCGCAGCCCGCATCTTCGTTCCCAGACGCATCGTCTCGGCCGTCAGGTACGCCGTCCCCTCCTTGCCGGGAGAATCGGCGATCGAGCCCGCGCGCGCGACGTATGTGATCGCGACCTTCGGAAGCTCATGCCGCTCGACGACGAAGACGTCGAGACCATTGCCGAGCCTCGCCGACCGGACCTCCGGCGCACGGAAGGCCGAGTCGGCGCCAGGCGCCGGCGGCTTGGAACGGTCGAGGGCGACCTGCGCCGCGCGCCCGGACTTCTCGGGATGGAACCGGACGAGAAGGCGGTTGGAGGTGTCGAGCCATCGGGCCACGGCTTTCCGGACGTCCTCAGCGGTTGCCGTCCTGTAGCGGTCCTGGTCGAATTGGAACTTCCCCGGATCGCCCAGGAACGTGTTGTAGCTGTTCAAGAGGTCGGCCTTCCCGCCGAAGCCTCCGATCCGCTCGAGGCCCGTCACGAAATTGAACTCCCACTTCGTCTGGGCGCGCGCAAGCTCCGCCGCGGTCGGACCCTCTTTCGCGAGCCGGGAGATCTCCGCGGCCACGACCTTCTCGATCTCGGAGAGCGAGGCCCCGGGGCGGGCGGTCGCGACGACCGCGTAGAGACTGGAGATCTCCATGGATTGCTGGAACGCGGTCACAGTCGTGCACAGCTGGCGGTCGTAGACGAGAACTTTCTGGAGGCGCGAGGCGAGCCCGTCGGTCAGGATGAGGGAAGTCAGATCGAGCTCCGCGTCGCCCCGGGCGTAGAAGGGGGGCGATGGCCAGACCATGTAGACCCGCTCCTGCGGGACGCGGTCGGTCGCCTCGACGACTTTCTCGCCGGACAGCGACGGGATCCATCGCCCCGGCCTGTCGAGCGGCGGGCCGGCGGGAATTCCGCCGAAGTATTTCTCGACGAGTTTCCTCGCGGCGGCCGGGTCGAAGTCCCCGGCGATGACGAGCGACAGGTTGTTGGGGGTGTAGTACCTGCGGAAGAAGTCCTGGACGTCCTCGAGCGAGGCGGCGGTCAGGTCCTCGTGACTGCCGATGACGGGCCACGAATACGGATGTCCGGCCGGAAAGAGGTTCTCGACGATGAGCTTGAAGGCCCGCCCGTACGGCTGGTTCTCCAGCCCCTGGCGCCGCTCGTTCTTGACCACGTCCCGCTGGGCATCGAGGTTCTGTTTCGTCAGGTAATCGCCGAGCGTCGCGAGCCGGTCCGATTCGAGCCAGAGGACGTACTCGAGGCTGCCCGACGGCACGGTGATGAAGTAGTTGGTCCGGTCGTTGTTGGTCGTCCCGTTGACGCCTCCCTCGGAGAGGTTCGCCCCGGCCTGCTCGGCGCGGCCGAAGTACTTGCCGGGGGCGTTCTTCGAGCCCTCGAACATCTCGTGCTCGAAGAGATGGGCAAAGCCCGTCCTCCCGGGTTTCTCGTTCTTCGACCCGACGTGGAACCACTCGTTGACGTGCACGATCGGCAGCTTGCGGTCCACGTGGAGAATGACCTGAAGGCCGTTGCCCAGCACGAACTTCTCGAAGGCGACCGTCGGCGCCGCGGCCGGAGCCGGCTTCGACTTCGCGGCCGCTTTTCGAGGGCCCGGCGTCTGGCCGGCAACCGCCAGGGCGCAGGCCAGGAACAGAAGGACGGCGGCGCGGGCAACTCGTAGGATCATGGCTCTCCTTTCCGCGGTCTGGCGGATTTTACGATTCGCCGGCCGGGAGGTTTCGCAAGCTAAGATAGTCGCGTGATCCTCGAAACAGCGCGGCGGGTTCTCCAGATCGAGTCGGACTCCATCCGCGAGCAGATCGGAAATCTGGGACCTTCCTTCGTCCGGGCCGTCGAGGAAATCGCTTCCTCGCGCGGACGCCTGTGCGTCACGGGCCTCGGGAAGTCCGGTCTCGTGGGCCAGAAGATCGCCGCGACTCTCGCCTCCACCGGAACGCCGGCCTATTTCCTCCATGCCGCCGAAGCCTCCCACGGAGACCTCGGAATGCTGGTGGCCGGAGACGTCGTGCTCGCCCTCTCCGCCTCCGGCGAGTCGCCGGAGGTCCTGAGGCTGGTCGAGTTCGCGCGGGCCCGGTCGCTTCTGACGATCGCCATGACGGGCGCTTCAGACTCTTCCATCGCACGCACGGCCGACGTGACGCTCTCCGTCTCCATCTCGCGCGAGGCCTGCCCCTTGAACCTCGCTCCGACCGCCTCGACGACCGCGCTCCTTGCCGTCGGGGACGCGCTCGCGATGGCGCTCTCGGAAAGACGGGGGTTCAAGGAAGAGGACTTCGCCGCGCTCCATCCCGGGGGGGAGATCGGAAAGAAGTTCCTGAAGGTCAGGGACCTGATGCGCACGGGAGAGAGGGTTCCCCGCGTCTCGCGGGACACGCCGATGAGCGAGACGATCCACGAGATGTCGCGCAAGATGATGGGCGTCACAGCGGTCGTCAACGGGTCCGGCCGCCTCGCGGGCGTCATCTCGGACGGAGACCTGCGCCGCCTCCTGGAAAAGGATCCGAAGCTCCTCTCCCGCGCCGCCGGGGACTGCTCCCACGCCAATCCCCGAATGATCGGCGCCGAGGAGCTCGCTTCGATCGCTCTCGCCCGCATGGAGGAATGGAAGATCACCTCCCTCTTCGTCCTGGACGAAAGCGGCCGCCTCTCCGGCGCCCTGCACATGCACGACCTGCTGTCGGCGGGAATCCGATAAGAATCGAGAATGATCAAGGCTCTCTTCTTCGACGTGGATGGCGTGCTGACGGACGGGCGCATCTATCTTCTCGGCGATGGGAGGGAGTTCAAGGTCTTCGACACGAAGGACGGCCACGGCATACGCAAGGCCATCGCGTCCGGCTTGAAGGTCGCCTGGATCTCCGGCCGGACATCGCCGGCGACGGCCCGGCGCGCGAAGGAGCTCGGCGTGCACGCCTGCCTGCAGGGCGTTCGCGACAAGCTCGCCCGTTACGAGATGCTCTGCCGGCGCTGGAAGGTGGCTCCGAGCGAAACGGCAGCCATCGGAGACGACGAGCAGGACGCCGGGATGCTGGAAGCCGCGGGCTTCTCCGCCTGTCCCGCCGACGCCACCCTTCCGGCGAGGAAAGCCGCGAGGATCGTCTTAAAGAACCACGGCGGCCGCAGCGCCGCGCGTGAATTCATCGAGCTGGTCCTGCGCCGCAATCGCGCAGGCCGACCTTAGACTTCAGGCCTGAGACCAGCGCGAAAGCGCCGTCAGGCGCCTTCGCGCTTCTTGAACATCCAGGCGACGGCAATTCCCAGCAGGTAGAGGAGGATCATCGGGACAGCGAAGACGCACTGCGTCGCGACGTCCGGGGTGGGCGTGATGATCGCCGCAATGATGAAGATGATGAGCACCGCGTATTTGAACTTCGAGAGAAGCCAGCGCTCCGAGACGACGCCCATTCGGGCGAGGAAGAAGATCAGGATCGGCATCTCGAAGCAGAGGCCCAGGCCCAGGATGATCTTGATCGCGGTCCCCAGATACTCGTTGATGGTGATGACGGCATTGAAGTTCTTTCCGACCCCGACGAGGAATCCCACCACCAGGGGAAAGGCCTCGAAGTAGCCGAACGCGCATCCCCCCAGGAAGAAGAAGACTCCGGCCAGGATGAATGGCAGGACGTAACGCTTCTCGCGACGGTACAACGCCGGGGCGACGAAGAGCCAGAGCTGCCAGAGGATGACCGGCGATGCCGCGATGAGTCCGGCAAAGAGCGCGACGCGAAAGTACATCAGGAATGGCTCGGTCAGCGTCGTGTACGAGAGGTTCTGCCCCGGGGGGAGGACGCGCCGCACCGGAAGGGCCAGGATCCCGAAGATCTGCGGCGCCCAGTTCCAGCAGGCCAGAAACGCGACGAAGATCGCGATGAGGCAGACGATGAGACGTTTGCGGAACTCCTCCAGATGTTCGAAGAACCCCATCCGGGGCAGTTCTTCCTCGCCTTCCGGAGGCGGCGGGGAGGGACTGCCGGGAAGGAACCGGCTCAAGAGGGTTCGATGGGACGGGAGTCAGGGGGCTGTACGGCCTCCGCCGGCGCAGCCGGCCTGCTCTCGGCGCTGTCAACGGCGGCGGGCGCGGCCGCGGAGGTCTGCCCCGCCGTAGCGATTCCCGTCGCGGCGGAAACAACGCCGGTCACCTGCTCTCGCACGGAGGCGGCCTCCTGCTTGCCCTGCTCGATCTCCAGCTCGATCGTTCTCTTCAGGTCGTCGGACGCCCTCTTGAATTCCGCCAGGCCCTTTCCAATGGACTTCCCAATCTCGGGCAGCTTCTTGGGCCCGAAGACGAGGAGGGCCACGATGAAAATCAGGACTAATTCGGGCATTCCGATGGACCCAAACATGTTTCCCCCAGGTGATGATTGTACCTCTCGGCTTCCCGGTCCCCAGTCTCCCGGTCATCAGCCTCTTTCCGGGAGGCACTACCGTTCGAATCGCCGACCTGTCAGAATGACGAACCCAGGAGGTCTTTCTTGAGCCAGCCACGTTCCCGTATCCTCATCGCCCTTTGCCTCGTCGTGGCAGCGACCCTGGTCGGCGGCGCCTTGGGCGAAAGGCTCCCGTCGCCAGCGGAGCGCGACACTCCGCCCCTGGACGAGTACGCGGACATTCTCACCACGATCTCCGACTGGGCGCCCGAGCCGGTTTCTCCCGACAAGTTCGTTTACGCCTCGATCCACGGGATGCTCTCCCGCCTGGATCCGCACACGGCTTTTCTCGAGCCCGACGACTATGCCGCGATGCGGGAGAAGCAACAGGGCTCCTTCTTCGGCCTGGGCATCCAGATCCAGAAGAGGATGGGCAAGATCACCGTCATCGCGCCGATGGAGGGCACGCCCGCCTTCAAGCTCGGCATCCGCGCCGGCGACATCATCACGCACATCGAGGACGAGGAGCTCAAGGAAGAGGTCTCGACCGACGAGGTCGTCCGCAAGCTGCGGGGGCCCAAGGGAACCCAGGTGACGATCACGATCCGCCGGGCGGGCATCGACGAGCCGATCCATATGACCATCACGCGCGCCGAGATCCCGACGCGCGCGGTTCCCTACGCCTTCATGATCACTCCGGAGACCGGCTACATTTTCCTGAGAGACTTCACGCACACCTCGAGCCGCGAGCTCGCCAACGCCATCGACAGCCTGGAAAAACAGGGGATGAAGAAGCTGATGCTCGATCTGCGTGGCAATCCCGGCGGGGTGCTCGACCAGGCCGTGGACATCAGCGATATCTTCCTGGGCAAGGGCGCGAAGGTCGTCTATACCCGCGGGCGCACGGCTTCCTCGGCCCAGGATTTCTTCGCGCCCGGCGAGGGCCCGCATTTCGATAAGCCTCTCGTCGTGCTCGTCAACCGCGGCTCGGCCTCGGCCTCGGAAATCGTCGCGGGCGCCATCCAGGACCACGACCGGGGGCTCATCGTCGGCCAGCGCACGTGGGGCAAGGGACTCGTGCAGAGCGTCTATACACTGCCGTACGGTGCGGGACTGGCGCTGACGACCGCGCGGTATTACACCCCCTCGGGCCGCTGGATCCAGCGGGACTACAGCGACCTGCTTGCCTACGTGAACCCCGACGACCCCGACCCGGCGGCCCCGGAGAAGGCGAGCGAGGAGACCAAGAGCACCGGCCAGCCCTTCTACACCGACGCCGGCCGGATCGTGTTCGCCGCCGGCGGGATCACGCCGGATGTCCTGGTCAAGAACAGCTTCGACTCCAAGCTCGTCACGCAGCTGCTGGCACGGAACATGTTCTTCAACTTCGCCGTCCAGTGGCTTCCCAGGCATCCGGAAGTCAAGCAGGACCTCCAGATCACGCCCTCTCTGCGCCAGGAGTTCTTCGCGTTCGTGGAGGCCTCGAAGTTCTCGACGGCCGACGAGCTCTCGCGCCAGTGGAACGAGGAGCCGAACAAGAATCTCCTCGACTACGCGCTGCGCATCGATATCGCCAACGTGCACGCGGGACTCGAGGCCGGCTGGAAGGTGCGCGCCTCAGGCGACATGCAGGTCCAGAAGGGTCTGACGCTCTTCGACGAGGCGGCCCGCGTCGCCGCCCTCCCGAAGAAGGCCAGCCCCTCCCGCGCCGCGAAGACCCTCTGAGCCGCAAGACAGAAAGCGCCAAACGTTGAACGAAGCCCGGGCAACCGGGCTTCGTTGCTTCAGCGGCGCCGGGCGCTACTTCGGGCCGGTGTTGTTGAAGACGACGAACTTGCGACGGCCGATCTCGCTGCGGAACGAGGGGCGGCCGCTCCCGGGGTTGGGAGTGTCCCACGCATAAACCACCAGGTCGTGCTGCGTGTCGGAGAGCTTCGTCGTGTCGAAGTTGAATGCCCACCCGACGAATGCGGTCGGTCCGGTCGAGATGAACGTCGAGGGGACCCGGAAGTCGTTGGCGGGCACGTCGGGCCGCGAGGCGAACGGCGGGAAGAGGCTGCCGACGACCTGTCCATCCACGTCGATATCGAGCTGTGTAATCCCGTTGACGTTGGCGGCTGCGCCCCCGTTGTCATAGTCGAAGGCCCAGCCCGAGAAGCTGAAGACCCCTTTGACGAACTGCAGGGACGACGGCGAGTCGATGTAGCCGAAGGCAGACTGGTCGGCGAACGTCCCCGTGTCGCAGACGGCGTCTACCGAGATCGCGGCAAACTGCGTCACGGTTTCCTTCTCATCGCCGGCGCGAATGGCGATCGTGTGCTTGCCCGGCGCGATGAAACCGGCGCAGATGGGCCGGCCGAACGGGTCGGGGATGAGCACGTCGAAGAGCCCGCTGACGGGGTCCTGCTGTAGGGCAAAGAGGAAGAGGAATCCCGAGTTGTCCACGTTGACGTAGCCCGGATAGGCCCGTGCGACGTCGGGACGATTCACGCCATAGCAATTCGCAAGGACGGTCTCCGCCCGGACACAGTCGCGGCGGGTGTTGGCGATGATCTGGCCGTCGATCAACAGCTCCACATAAGACACCTGGCCAGGGTCCAGCCGCGAACCGACATCGAGGGCCCAGCCGGCCACCACATTCTTGTAGAAGGACACCGGCACCGGCGGCTGCCCGACCGGACCCGGGGGGAAGCACGGCGAAACGGTGCATGGGGGCGGCGGCTGGGGAGTCTCGGGGGTACACGAGGTAGAAACCGTGGGGCCACAGACAATCGAAGCCTTGTCCAGCGGGAGGTCCAGGAACCCGAACGGAGGCAGGTTCGAGCCGTTGTTGACGATCTGGACCACCCGCGTGCCGAGCAGGTTGGAGGAGCCCTCGTTGTCGAAAGCGCGGGCGGAAATGATGTGCACGCCGTCCACGAAGGCCGTGGTGTCGACATTGGCCACGAACCCGGAGTTCAAGGAGTTCGGAACGTCCGGGAAGAGCGCGAACACGTCCGGGCGCGGCAGCCCGTAGATCGCGCTGGAAGGAAGGCCAGTGCCGACGGCTCCCGCGACGATCTTGCCGTCCACCAGAATATCGATGTGATTGATCGCTCCGGAGTCGTCGGCAGCCCACCCGGAGACCGGGAAGGAGCCGCTGATGCCGCTCTGGGAATCCGCCGGCGAGTCGATATTCCCGAACGGCGCCTGATTCGCCCCGGCAGTGGCGACAAACACCGAGACCGTGGCCAGGTCGATGACCGTCGCATTTCCGGTCTCCGTCACCTTGATCGAGACGAGGTGCGGGCCGACCGAGAGGCTCCTCGCATTGAACGACGTCGCGAAGCCGGGGTCCCGCGTGGGGCTGGCGGCATAGTCCGGGAAGACCGCGATCACGTCGGGCCGCGCGATGTTTGTCTCCGCGAGGCTTCGCAAGGCACCGTCCACCCAGAGTTCGACCCTGTCCACTCCCGCGAAGTCGAGCACCCACCCGGAGACCGGGACGACGCCGGATACGGTCTGGCCGGTCGTCGGGGTATCCAGCACCCCGATCGGACCCGCGAGCGCCGCGCGCGCGGACAGTCCGGCGCCGAGGATCAGAGCGGCCACTAGCGATGACGAAGACTTGGACATTCGCGATCCTCCCGAAGATTTGAGAAAAGGATGGGGAAGATTCGATGGAAAGTCAAGGACTCAAGGAACTTCGCCTCATTTTTTTCGGCAAAAAACACTCCCGGGGTGTTAAAAACAGCTCCAGGGACCCCCGGAATCGAAAGTATGAAGTCGCACCGTTTGAAGATCCTCTTCTCGCTCGCCCTGACGGCGGCGCTGCTTTTCCTCTTCTTTCGAGGAGTGGACCTCGGCCGGACCCGGGAGGCGATTGCCGGGGCGTCGCCCGGCTGGCTCGCGGCGTCGATCGTCCTTGGACTGCTCACCTTCCTTCTCCGGGCCGTCCGCTGGACCTGGATCCTGCGGCCGGTCGCCCGCGTGCCCATCGGACCGGCCTTCGCGGCCACGGCCGCCGGGTTCGCCGCCAACAACCTGCCGGGTAAAGTCGGTGAAGTGCTGCGCCCCTACCTCCTTTCGCGGGTGCGCCGGCTCCCCTTCTCCCCTCTTCTCGC
>DATIRW010000003.1:0-17293 GCA_035469365.1 Thermoanaerobaculia bacterium | reverse complement strand
ATCGAGTCGAGGAGCGAGAACCCTCCCGTCGATGGCGGCGGCAGCGCCGTGCCGGGCGCGCCGACGGCCAGTAATTCGCGAGTCGCGACACACGCCACGGCCGCGATGACGATCAGGAACAACTTTTTCATCGGCGTGTGGAGTTTACAGGTTCCGAAATTGGACCGTCAGATTCTGGATGAGAAGTACTTCTTCCTTCGCGACTTCTTCCATCGCGTCCTGATCACCGATCACAAATCAGAAAATCACAAATCCTTCTTCTATCCCAACACGACCTCGATCGTGTGGGTCCTGCCGTCGGAGACGAGGGGGATCGAGGCGACGGAGCAGGCCTCGCCGTCGAGCGTCACGCGGGAGATGCCCCGGGTGACGCCGTGAGGGTTCTGGACGGAGAGTTGGTATTGCGTGGAGTGGTAGCGGAAGGAGATCTTGTATCCGCGCCACGCCCTCGGGATGCACGGGTCCAGGTGCAGCGTCGTGCCGCGCAGGCGGAAGCCCAGGATCCACTCCATGCCCGCGCGGTACATCCAGCCGGCCGAACCGGTGTACCAGGTCCATCCGCCACGCCCGACGTGGGGAACCCCGGCGTAGATGTCCGCCGCGGCAACGTAGGGCTCGACCTTGTAGCGGTGGAGCCCCGCGCGCGTCGACGAGTGGTTGATGGGGTTCAGGATTCCGAAGAGCTCGCCCGCCTTGTCCCCTTCGTTGAGAGAGGCGAAGGCGATGACCGACCAGATCGCCGCGTGGGTGTATTGCCCGCCGTTCTCGCGCACTCCGGGCAGATAGCCCTTGATGTAGCCGGGATCGAGCGGCGTCTTATCGAACGGGGGCGTGAAGAGGAGCACGAGCCCGTCGCCGCGGCGCACGAGGTATTCCTCGACCGCCGACATGGCGCGGCGCCGCCGCTCGTGGTCCCCGGCGCCGGAGATGACGGCCCAGGACTGCGCGATCGAGTCGATCCGGCACTCCTCGTTCTGAGCGGAGCCGAGCGGCGTTCCGTCGTCGAAATAGGCGCGCCGATACCAGTCCCCGTCCCAGGCTTCCCGCTCGACCGCCATCTTCAACGCGTCCACGTGCGAGCGCCAACGATCCGCCCGCTCGGTGTCTCCGCGCTCCCGGGCGAGCCGTGTGAACTCCCAGAGGTTGGTGTGGAGGAACCAGGCGAGCCAGACGCTCTCCCCTTTCCCCCCGGAGCCGACGCGGTTCATTCCGTCGTTCCAGTCTCCGGTGCCCATCAGCGGCAGCCTGTGGGGTCCGACGGCAAGGCTGCGGTCGAGAGCGCGGGCGCAATGCTCGAAGAGCGTCCCGGTCTCGGCGGAAACCTCGGGCACGAAGAACCGCTCGCGCTCCTCGGGCTTCAGGGGTGCGCCGCGCAGGAAAGGCATGGGCTCGTCGAGCACGCTCGCGTCTCCCGTGACCTCGAGATAATGCGTGACGGCGTAGGGGAGCCAGACCAGGTCGTCGGACATCCGGGTGCGCACGCCCGCCCCGGACGGGGAATGCCACCAGTGCTGCACGTCCCCCTCCTCGAACTGGCGCGAGGCGGCCCGGAGCAGATGCTCGCGCGCGATTTCGCGCCGGGCGGCGGTCAGGGCCATCACGTCCTGGAGCTGGTCGCGGAATCCATAGGCGCCGGAGGCCTGGTAGAAGGCGGTGCGCGCCCAGATCCGGCAGGACAGGGCCTGATAGAGGAGCCAGCGGTTAAGCAGGATGTCCATGGATCGGTCGGGCGTCTCGATCTGCACGGCCGCGAGCGTGTCGTCCCACATTCGCCGCACGGAGGCGAGGCAGGCGCCAAGGTCCTCGCTCCGGTAGCGCGCGACGAGACGCCGCGCGTCGGCTTCGTTCTCGCCCTGGCCGAGCAGGAAGATGACGGTCGCCTTCTCGCCGGGAGAGAGGCGCACCGTGGCCTGCAGCGCCGCGCAGGGGTCGAGCCCCGCGCCCGCCTTTCCCGAGAGCTGTCCCTCGCGCGCGAGCGCGGCCGGCGCGCCGAGAGTTCCGTTGCGGCCGATGAACTCGGAGCGGTCGGCCGTCCACGCGGACGGGCTCGGGCTCAAGTCCGCGAAGGCGACCCTCCCCGCGAACTGCTCGTTCCAGGGGTTGCGGGCGAAGAGAGCGCCGGTCTCCGCGTCCCGCTCCGTGATGATGGAGGGAGCCGAGGCGCCGCGATCGCTGCCGAGCACCCACTCGGCGTAGGCGGTGACCGAGAGGACCCGGTGCGCGCGGGAGCGGTTCTCGATGGAAAGATGCGAGATCTTGATCGGGTCGTCGGGGGGTACGAACTGCGTCAGGTCGAGCCCGATGCCACGGCTCTCGTGCTCGAAGCGGCTGTATCCCTGGCCGTGCCTTGCTACGTATGGCCACGCGTCGCGGACGGGAAGCGCCGTTGGTCCCCAGATCTCGCCGGTCTCCTCGTCGCGAACCAGGATCGCCTCTCCCGGCGGGTCGCTGACGGGATCGTTGGACCACGGCGTCAACTGGTTCTGCTGGCTGTTGACCGCCCAGGTGCAGCCCGAGCCGGATTCGGACACGAAGAACCCGAACGAGGGGTTGGCGATCACGTTGATCCAGGGCGCCGGAGTCCATTGCCGCTCCCCCAGGATCGTGACGTACTCGCGCCCCTCCTCTCCGAATCCGCCGAGGCCGTTGAAGAACTCGAGGTCCAGCTGCGGCGGAGGAATGTCCCCCGCGGGCGCGCTCGAAGGCAGAGGCCGGGGAGGCCTCACGGCGGGCTCGCGGCGCAGGAAGCGCACGATCTGCTCCGAGAGGGTGCCGTGCCGGGAGAGCAGGCCCACGCGCGCCGCGGAGCGCAGGAGATCGTGGTCGTCGGCCGAGATCAGGTCGCGGCGCAGGAGGAAGATGCCTCCGACCTGTTCCCCCTCGTCCCGCGCCTCGGCCTGACGGCGCGACCTCACGAGCGCTTCGAGGGCCTGCCGCAGATCCTGACCGTAGGACGTCACCTGCTCGTTGACAATCACCAGGTCCACCGCGAGCCCCTTCATGCGCCAGTACTCGTGCGCGCGCAGGAGCTGCCGGACGATGTCCTGGTCGTCCGGATCGTCGATCCGCAGCAGCACGATCGGCAGGTCGCCCGAGATCCCGTGCGGCCAGAGGGCGGAGGCGCCCTTGCGGTTGCGCATCAGGACGCGCGCCGGGGCGCGGAGGGTGGGATCGGAGTAGAGAATCCGCGTCGCGACTCTCTGGAAGAGATGCGCCTCGTCCGCGGAGATGCCGAGGTGCCTCAGCTGCACCTGGGCCTGCGTCCAGGCGACGTTGGCCGTGCGCTCGAAGGCGGCCGGCTCGCGGTACTTGTCGGCCAGCTCCAGGGCCTTCTCGCGCGAGTCCGCGGCGAGCGTCGCAAAGTGGATCCGCGCGGTCGCGCCGGCCGGCAGGCGCACGCGGCGCCGCAGGCTCGCGATCGGATCGAGCACCGAGCCCACGGTGTTGGACAGCGGACGCCCGTCCTCGATCGAGCCGGCGTTGCGGATGCCCCGGCCGCGCCCCAGGAACCGCGCGCGGTCGGTCTCGTACTGCACCGCGCCCACGGTCTCCCCCTCGACAGCCGCCACGTGCGCGACCCAGATCGGCTTTTCGTGCTCGTCGCGCGGCCGCCGCGTGGCGAGGATCGCTTCGAGGTGGGGCACGAACTGCGTCTGGACGAAGAGGTTGGAAAAGGCCGGATGCGTCCTGTCGGCGGCGGGAGGCGCGAGCGCCAGCTCCGCGTACGAGGTGACCTCGATCTCGCGCGGCCTCGTCCCGAGGTTGGTGACGGAGACCTGCCGGATCTCCGCGTCGTCCTCCGCCGAGACCACGATGTGCGTCGTCGTCGTCAGAGACGCGTCCCGTCTCCGGATCTCGACGTGGTCTTCGGAATAAAGGACTTCGTATGCCCCCGCCTCCACGCCGGCGGGCTGATAGCCGGCCGACCAGACGCGGCCGCTGCCCACGTCGCGCAGGAAGACGTACGTTCCCCAGCAGTCCCGGGTGACGTCCTCCCGCCAGCGCGTCACGTCGCGCCCCTGCCAGCGGGAGTAACCGGAGCCCGCGGCCGTGATCATGACCGTGTAGCGGCCGTTGGAGAGCAGGTGCGCGCGGGGCGTCGGATCGTGAGGAGAGCGGAAGCGCCGCAGGACCGGGGGGACGAAGTCGCGCACGTGCAGGTGGGTCGAGACTTCGTCGGCCCGCGGACGCGCGACGGCGACGGTCGAGGGAGTCCGCTCCTGCAGCAGCAGCTCCGTCGCCTGGACGGCCGGCTCCGCGTGAAAGCGCTCCCGCATGGCGTTGCGGGAGAGAACGTTGCCGAGGGCCACGACCGTCATGCCCTGGTGATGCGCCATCACGGCGCGCACGATCGCGCCCTTCTCTCCCTCGCGCAGCCTCAAGGCCGTGTAGTCGACGGCTTCGTAGAACCCGTAAGGCCCCATGGCGCCTCCCGCGGCCAGGCGCCGGAAGTTGCTGACGGCGGCGGCGGGATTCACCATGGCCGCCAGGGCCGTCGCGTACGGAGCGACGACGAGATCTTCCGAGAGGCCGCGCTTCAATCCCAGGCCGCTGACGCCGAAGTTGGAGTACTGATAGGTGAAGTGCAGGTCCTGGGCGTTGAAGGCCGACTCCGAAACGCCCCACGGGACACCGCGCTCTTCGCCGTATTGGATCTGCTTCTCCACCACGAGGCGGTTGGTGTGGTCGAGAAGACTCCCGGCCGGCGCTTTCATGAGGAGCGCCGGCATCAGGTATTCGAACATCGAGCCCGACCAGGAGATCAGCGCGGAGCCCTTTCCGATGGGGGTCAGGGAACGGCCCAGGCGGAACCAGTGTGACGCGGGAACGTCTCCGCGCGCGATCGCGATGAAGCTCGCCAGACGCGCCTCCGAGGCGAGCAGGTCGTAGTAGCCCGGGTCCAGCCGGCCGTCGGAGAGGCTGTAGCCGATCGAAAAAAGCTTGCGCTCCGGATCGAAGAGGAACGTGAAGTCCATCTCTTCGACGAGCCGCGACGCATGGCGCGACAGCTCCGTCAGGCGCCGGGTCAACACCGCGACCCTCGCGGCGCACTGCCGGAGCTCGCCGGCGAGCGTGGCGGTGACGGCCGTGCCGCCTCCGGCGGCGCCAGGCGCTTCGATTTCCTGGGCCGCCGTCTCGTAGGCGTCGGGAAGAGCGGCGAGCGCCGGGTCTTCCCGGTCGAGTCTCTCGAGCGTCCGGACCGCGGATTCCGGCAGATCGCGCGAGGGCGTCGAGCCGCCGGGCAGGAAGCGGGTCCAGCACTGCGTCTCTTCGAGGTCGCGGGCATGGCTCTCGACCGAGGAGGCGACCGCCTCGGCCCAGGCGAGCGCTTCCGCGAAACGCGGGTCTGAGCTGTCCTGCGCGAGCGCCCTGACCGTGTCCAGGACTGTCTCCGCTCTCTGGGAGAGCTGCGAGAGCCGCCTCGCCCACTGAACGGCGGAAACGGGCTCCGGTGCCAGGCAGGCCTCGAAAGCGTCCAGCGAGGTCTCGAGCTGCTTGCGCGTCACGGCTCCCTCTCCTCCCGTCGCGAGATTCGCGCTGGTCTCGCGCAGGAGAGCCAGCGCGTCGCCGATGCCTTCCAGAGCGCCGGCAAAGGAGATGGGGTTGGAGATCCGCTCGAGGCACGTCTGCTTGACGACGATGAGATCTCCGGCCAGGTTGCCGCTGTCCACCGTCGAGACGTACCGGGGCTCGAGCGGCTTCAGGCTCCGCGTGTCGTACCAGTTGTAGAGATGGCCCCGGTAAAGCTCCAGCCGCCCGACCGTGTCAAGTGTCGCCTCGAGGCGCTCGGCCATCTCCCCGGTTCCGATCCAGCCGAGGTCGTTGGCGGTGATCGTCGAGAGAAGGAGGAGGCCGATGTTCGTCGGCGAGGTGCGGTGCGCCACGACCGGCTGGGGCGATTGCTGAAAGTTGTCGGGCGGAAGGGCATGGTCTTCCTTGCCGGCGAAGGCGTCGAAGAACCTCCAGGTTCGCCGCGCGATCGAGCGCAGAGATTTCGTATCGACCTCCGGCAGGGGCTTCTCCTCCTCGTCGCGGGGCGGAAGGCTCACCCAACGGGCCACTGCCGGCGAAGCGGCCCAGGCCGCAAGGAAGATGCCCGCCTCGGCGAATTCGCCGGGTCGGAGGATCGCCACGAGGAGCACGCCCGCGACCGCAAGGAGAAGAGCGGGACTCATGCGCCGGTAAAATCCGGCCAGCGTCAGGTCGAGGTGGCGCCGCGCCTGGCGCGCCGGCACCCATTCGAGGAGCCGCCGGCGCGTCAGCCAGAGCCGCGAGAGCGTCCGCGCGACGGCGTCGGCCATGAGCCAGGCCTGGTGCGCGAGCAGCACGATCCGCAACGCTCCCTGGGCGAGAGAGAGCGCCAGGTCCGCGCCGAGCCGCCGCAGGTAGCTCCTCTTGGCAATCCCGCGGCGCCTTGGGATCAGCAACCCCGAGAAGAACGCGAAGAGCCCGGGGATGAGGATCGTCGCCATGACGAAGTCAGTCCAGATGTCGGGCCTCCCGCCGGGAAGCGTCCAGCTCGCCAGGAGCGTCGCCAGGGCGGCGGGCGGGGAGAGGCTGCGCCGGAGGTTGTCGAGCATCTTCCAGCGCCCGATAGCGGGAATGGGATTCTTGACTTTTCGCCCTGAGGCGTCCGGCACTTTCCCGAAAATCCAGGGGAGCAGCTGCCAGTCCCCGCGCACCCAGCGGTGTGTCCGCATGGCGGCGGCCTCGTAGTGGGCCGGGTAGCCTTCGAAGAGCTCGATGTCGGTGATGAGGCCGGCGCGCGCGAAGAGGCCTTCAAACAGGTCATGCGAGAGGAGCGCGTTCTCCGGGATGCGCCCGGCCAGCGCACGCTCGAACGCGTCCACGTCGTAGATGCCCTTGCCCGTGTAGCTTCCTTCGTCGAAGAGGTCCTGGTAGACGTCGGAAGCGGCGAAGGCGTAGGGATCGGTCCCGCGCGGCCCCGAGAAGACCTGCTGGAAGATCGTGCCCGAGCCCGTGGCCGGGAGCATCGGCGTCACCCGCGGCTGGAGCACGGCATGCCCTCCCACCACGCGGCCGGTCTCCAGGTCGAAGACCGGCTGGTTCAGGGGATGGGCCATCGCGCCGACCAGGCAGCGAGCGGCTTCGCGCGGCAGGCGGGTGTCTTCGTCGAGGGTGATGACGTAGCGCACGTCCGAAGGCACTGCCGGCCCTCCCGGGGACAGCGGCAGGAACGTCGTGTCCTTCGCGCCGCGCAGGAGGCGGTTCAGCTCGTGGAGCTTTCCGCGCTTTCTCTCCCAGCCGATCCATTGCCCTTCCTTCTCGTTCCAGGCGCGCCTTCGGTGAAGAAGCAGGAACCGGTCGCCGCCGCCCGGAGCGGGCCCGTGGCGCGCGTTCAAATCCGCGATGCCGGCGACCGCCGCGGCGACGAGCTCCTCGTCACCGGCCGCGCTCTCCGCCGGCGCGTCGGTCCAGTCCGAGAGGAGCGCGAACCGGAGGTCCCCGTCGCTGTTGGCGAGGAAATGGACCTCGAGGCGTTCGATCTCCCGGGCGATGTCGGCCTCGCTCGAGAGAAAGGTCGGGACGACGACCAGCGTCCGAAGCTCGTGCGGAATGCCCTTCTTCAACTCCAGCTTCGGCAGGCGCCGCGGCTTGACGACATGCGTCACGTCGCGGTTGACGACCGCGATCGCCAGGTCGGAAGCGGGAATGAGCGCGAGGAGAGCGAGCAGCCAGACCGAAAGAGAAGGCGTCCGTCCGAGCGCCGACATCACGACCGGGCAGCTCAGGATCACGGCGGTCAGGAGAACGATCGTCCCGATGTATCCGGCCGTGGCGCGGCGCAGCCAGGCGCGTTTCAACCAGTGCCGGACGGGAACGCGGTAGCCCAGCTCCTTCTCGAGGCTCGCCCGCCCCTGGGATATCAGGAAGTAACCCGGGTCCGCCAGCCGGGACTCGGCCGACCTGCCGGGAAGACCTGCCGCCGCTTTCCATGCCCGGCGCGCCGCGCGCCGCGCGACCTCGACTTCGGAGAAACGGCTCCCCCGGGCGAGCTCCTCGACGGCGCGCCGGTACTGGTCGCGGGTCGCGAAGTCCATCTCGGCCACGCGTGTCCCTTCACGCAGCGCCTCCTCGACGAGGCTGACGCTCTCGAAGAATTCGGCCCAGTCCACCGAGGAGAGCAGCCGCATGCTCGTGATCACGTTGCGGACGGTGACGTGCGTCGCCACCTGCTCCTGCTGTTCCTGCCGCACGATCTCGTCGGCCGAGATCCCCTGGGCGGCAAGCCGCCCGGCAAGCCACGGGACAGCGGGCGTGACCTGCGGGTCCTCGTCGCGCAGCCGCTCGATCAGCCTCACGGCGAAGGGACCCGCGAGCGGCCGCGCCTCCAATTCGCGCAGGATAGGCCGTGCGTCCCGGGGCGGCCGTCCCTCGACGCCCAGCAGCGTGTCGCTGATCGCGTCGGCCTCTTCCCGGGCGCTCCGCCGCTCGACGATGCGCACCGCCAGGCGCCGCAGATTCTCGACGAGCACGACTCTCAGCGAGATCGCGATCGCCCAGATCTCTCCGATGGTCAGGAGCCGCGTGTGCTGGTAAGCGCGCACGAACCTGCGCAGCGTCTCCGGGTCGAAGCGGCTGTCGGTGTGTTCGACGAAGGACCAGGCCAGGCCGTAGACGCGCGGATAGCCCTCGAGCGGGCCGCGGGAGAGCTTGGGCAGCTCGCGGTAGAAGCCCGGCGGCAGGTCCTCGCGGATCTCGCGGAGCTGGTCCTCGACGATGTGGAAGTTGTCCACGAGCCACTCGGCGGCGGGCGAGATCGTCCGCTCTTCGCGGATCGCGTTCGCGATCGCCCGGTACGAGGAGAGCAGGACGCGCCCGTTCTCCTGCAGGCGCGGGAGAAGGGGCCGCCCCCGCCGCTTGCCGGGGTGGACCGCGTGCTCCGCCGCCAGGGCCTCCGCAAACTGCTCGAGGCGCTCCGTGGAGAAGAGCTCTCCGCGGATGGGTTCAGCGGCCGTCCGCATTTCGGATCCCATCATTCACAGGTCGGCGAGGCGCTCCGCGCGAATGGCGCGGCCTTGCCCTTGGAATAGTTCTTGAGGACTCCATCCACCTTGGGTCGAGGGAGCAGGAACTGTGCCGCCCCGGAGGCGCTTGGCCGCGCTATTTCTTCATTCGGGTTCGGACGATCGGCGCCGAAGCCGCGGCAAGAGCGGCAAGCAGCGCCGCGACGAACTGTGTCCGGCGCTTCGTGTCCATGCCTTCCCATTCCTTTGCCAGGCGCGCGATCGTCTTCTTCGAAGCCGCGCCCGCGCCGCGGAAGGCCTTCCTGGCCGCGTCCGTGCCCTGCCCCGACAGGGTCTTCAAGCCCTTTCCGGCTGCAGCCGCCCTGGTGGACCATCCGTCGAGCAGCGCGGAGAGGCTTTTCGCCGTCGCGCGGGCGCGGCTGCCCACCTGCTTGCGCCGCGCTGGCGCCTTGGCCTTGCGGGAAGGAGTCTTGCGCCGCGCCGGCGCCCTGCGGCGTTTTGGAGCCGCGACCTGTGTCTGATGCTCAGCGGGAGTCTCGGTCTCTACCACTACTCACCTCCGGATGTTGATTCACAGCAAGATGCAAGCCCATTGTGACCGAACGCCGAAAACCTACTTCTCTCCGGCCGCCACGAAGACCGGCGCGATATCCACGGGAATGTCGCTCAAGCGGCTGATGGTGGCCTGGATCTCGGGGGTCATTCTCCCGTAGCGCTCGAGCAACCGCCGGGCGCGCTCGAAGTCGCCCGTTGCCTCGATTTCGAGCAGCTCGTTGGCGAGCGAGCGGACCGCCTCGCGGACCTTCTCCGTCCGCACGCGGAACCGCCCGCTGGAGAAAGGCTCGATCGCCCTCTTCTCCCGGTACCAGTTCCACTGGACCGCGGTGCCCCCGCCGTGCGCCTCGTCCAGGCCGAAACGCATCGAGCGGAACAGCAGGCCGGCGTCAGTCGCGAAGAGCGCCGTCTGGTCGAATCCCGCCGTCAGCCATTTCTGATCCAGGCCGTACAGGATGGTCCAGACACCCAGGACATCGGCCTTGCATTCCTCGATGGTCGAATAGAGGTTCTTGAGCAACAGCCGCGACTCCACCTTCTTTCCGTCGGGTCCGGTGATGATGCCGGGGCCGAGGCCGTGCGACATCTCGTGGAAGAGGGTGTGAGTGAAGTAGGCCTCAAAGGAGAGCACTGCCCCCTGGGCCGGGTCGAGGACCCGCTGCGCGATCGGCAGGCCGCTGCCCCGGAACTTCGCCTCCATGACGTTCTTCAAGAGGACTTTCTTGGAGCCCTTTGCCTGCCGCACGCGCTCGTCGTTGGGGAGGTTGAAGGCGGAGGTCTGGATGCCGGCGCGCGCGTCTCCCGCCGTCAGGACCTCCTGGACGACCCGGATGGGAGACTCGAACCTCCGGTTGAAATTCTTGTGCTCCTCCGGGATCGGCAGGCTCTTCTCCATGTCGGGCAGGTGAGCCGCGTAGGCGGCAAGCTTCGCGCTCTCGGCCTTGTCGCGGACGGTGATGAACGCCTCGAAGGCGGCCTTGTAGTTGAAGAGGCCGTCCTCGTACACCTCGTAGGGGCCGAGAACGACCTCGATGTCGGAGTCGAGGTCCATCCAGGCCAGGTCCGAGGCGTAGTAGTCGTCGGAGAGGAGAGCGGAGGCGAGGAGGGTCAGGTATTTCTTGAGAGAAGCGCTGCGGGTGAGCGCGGCCGCTTCGCCCAGCGTCTTCGCGACGCCGGTCAATTCAGCGCCGTAATACTTCGAGTACGGGATCGCGACGAGCCGGTCTCCGTCCCGCCGGATCACCGTGAAGAGGCCCTGGAAACTCTCCGTGTCCTCCGGATGGGCGGCCAGCCAGCGTTCGAATTCTTCCTTCGTCATGTCGGCCGGGTAGAAGGCCGCCCCGGGAGGCTTCTGGCGCGCGCCGATGAACGGCTCGTTCTCCTTCAGGCGGTCCCACGGGCCCTTGTTGATGATGAAGTAGCGGAAGGCGTCGGCGACGTCCGGCCGGCTGCCGACGGCCTGCAGGAGCGAGGTCCGCAGGGACGGGTTCTCTTCGGACACCTGGCGCAGAAAGATCTCGTCGATCGTGCGGGACAAGTCGAGCAGCTTGTTGAGCGCCCGGCTTTCCGGCTCGTCCAGGAGAGAGTGGTCGTAGTCGAGCCGCGTCTGGGGGAGCTGTTTCAGCCGCTTCGCGATGTCGGGCGCGAGCGCGAGGGGCCCCGCCTTCGCGGCCGCGGTGGGAACCGAGCCGGCGGCCGGCGTTTTCTGGTTCACGGGTCCGGCCGAGGTTGCCCAGCCGATGGTCGCAACCGCGGCGGCGGCCAGCGGGACGAGGCGAAGAAGGAGAGCGGCGCCGCGCACAGGCGGGAATCTACACCCCGGGCGTCGTAATAGCATGATGCAATGATGGGGTTCGATCGCCAGGCTTCCGTCGAGTGGTTCGACCGCAACCGGCGGCGCTCGCGGGAGCTCTTCGACAGCGTGTTTCCCGACGCCTACGAGTCGCGTCCCATCCCGCTGCGCAACCCGATCTGCTTTTACGAGGGGCACCTGCCCGCCTTCAATGTCAATACGCTCGTCAAGCGAGGGCTCGGGGAGCGGGGGATCGATCCCGAGTACGAGGTCCTCTTCGAGCGCGGAATCGACCCCGAGGACGAATCGGCGGTCGGGCGGCCTCCCTTCCGCTGGCCGGCGCGGCAGGCGATTCAGGCATACGGGGATCGGGCCGACCAGGCCATCCGGCGAGCATTGCTCGAAGAGGACGTGGTCCGCGACGACCGCCCGGTGCTGCGAGGCGGCCTTGCGGTGTATACGATGCTCGAGCACGAGCCGATGCATCAGGAGACGCTGCGCTACATGTGGCATCGCCTCCCCTTCGAGAAAAAGGTCCGCCCGGCCGGCGCGCCCCAGATCGAGACCGGCGGCGGACCGCCGCGGCCGCGGATCGTCCGGATCCCGGCCGGCGAAGCGACGGTCGGCGCCGCGCGCGAGCGTGTCCGCTTCGGGTGGGACAACGAGTTTCCCGAGCACCGCGTCCGGGTCCCCGGCTTCGAGATCGACGTCTTCAACGTGACCAACAACGACTTCATGGAGTTCGTCGAGGCGGGCGGGTACGGGAAGCGCGAGCTCTGGGACGAGGAGGGTTGGGAGTGGCGCGCGCGAGGCAACGTCGAGCACCCGCTCTTCTGGGAGCGCGCGGACGGAAGCTGGTCCTGGCGCGGGATGTTCGAGCCGGTTCCGCTGCCTCCGGCCTGGCCGGTTTACGTCTCGCACGCGGAGGCGCAGGCCTTCGCCCGCTGGAAGGGGAAACGGCTGCCGACCGAGGCGGAGTTTCATCGCGCCGCCTACGGGACGCCCGGCGGCGAGGAGCGGTCCTACCCGTGGGGAGAAGGCGAGCCCGACGAGACCCGCGGCAACTTCGACTTCTTCCGCTCCGATCCGGTCCCCGTCGGCTCCTTTCCAGCCGGCGCCAGCGCGTGGGGAGTCGAAGACCTCGTCGGCAACGGGTGGGAATGGACCTCGACGGTCTTCGGCGGTTTTGCGGGTTTCGAGCCCATGGCTTCCTACCCCGTCTATTCCTCCGACTTCTTCGACGGAAAGCACTGGGTCATGAAGGGAGCATCGCCGGCCACCGCGAAGGAGCTCCTGCGCCGCAGCTTCCGCAACTGGTTCCGCGGCAACTACCCCTATGTCTACGCCGGCTTCCGATGTGTCAGGTGATCGGGTGATCGGGCGATCGGGTGATCGGGTGATCGAAAGAAGCGTCGCTCCTGCTGCCCTTCGTCAATCACCCGATCATCAATCACCCGATCCCCCGATTGCTGATTTCGCCGCGGACGTGAAACGGGACCTGTCCCTCACTCCGAAGCAGCTTCAATCGAAGTACCTGTATGACGCGCTCGGGTCCTGCCTCTTCGAGGCGATCAGCCGGCTTCCCTGGTATCGGATCACGCGGGCGGAGGGGAGGCTCCTCTCCCGGTGGGCCGACCAGGTCGTCGCGCCGCTGGCGGATCCGTTGACGCTCGTCGAACTGGGCTGCGGCAGCGGCGAGAAGATCGCGATGCTCGCCGAGGCGCTGCGCAGCCGGCGCCGGCCGGTCTCGGTCCATCTGATCGACATCTCGCCCACGGCCCTGGAGCAGTCCGAGAGAACTCTCGGCCGCTTCGAACACATCTCGGTCGTGGGCCACCGCGTGACCTACGAGGAGGGCCTGCGGCGCGCGGCGGCCGGGCGCGGCCGGGGAACGATGTTCGTCCTTTTCCTCGGGTCGAACATCGGGAACTTCGACCCCCCGGCCTCCCACGAGTTTCTCTCGGAGATCCGACGCGCCCTCCGTCCGGGAGATGCCCTCCTTCTCGGAGCGGATCTCGTCAAGCCGGAGCGAGAGCTGCAGCTCGCCTACGACGATCCGCTCGGCGTCACGGCCGCCTTCAACAAGAACCTGCTCGTGCGCATCAACCGCGAGCTCGACGGGAATTTCGACCTCGACGGCTTCGGCCACCGCGCGATCTGGAACCCGGCGCAGAGTCGCGTCGAGATGCACCTCGTTTCCCGCCGCGCGCAACAGGTCGCGATCCTTCGCGCCGGCTGCGACTTCCCCTTCGAGGCCGGCGAGCTCATCTGGACCGAAAGCTCCTACAAGTACTCCGCCGAGCAGGTGCTCGCGATGGGCGCGGCGGCGGGCTTCCGGGCCCTCGAGCAGTGGATCGAGCCGGACGCCCGCTTTGCGCTGACCCTCTTCCTCGCGGAGTGACCCTCCGCGGCTGCCGGGCGCCTGCGTGAATGTGTAATCTTTGTCCTTCCGAGCCCGTCGCTAAGGAGTCGTACTGGATGCCATCGACGATCTTTGTCGCCAGGCCTCACCGCGTGGTAGCGTCCCCGGCGCCCAACAGGAGGTTCTCTTGAGAAAAGTCGCATCCCTCGTCCTTCTCGCGTCCATGGCGCTCGTCCCGGCGCTGCCGGGGCAGGAGCGGGTGGACCTGGACATGGTCACGCAGATCCGGCAGGAGGGGTTCCGCAATTCGAAGGTCATGGAGATTGCGAGCAACCTGATGGACAAGATCGGCGCGCGCCTGACGGGGTCGCCGAACATGAAGCGCGCCAACGACTGGACGCGCCAGCAGCTCGCGGACTGGGGGCTCGCCAACGCGCACCTGGAGTCTTGGGAGCCCTTCGGGCGCGGCTGGAGCTACGAGGTCGCGACGGTGCGGATGCTGTCGCCGGACGCCGCCGAGCTCCTCGCGTTACCGGTCGCCTGGAGCCCCGGAACGGACGGGCCTCTGCGCGCCCAGGCGATCAAGGTCAAGCTGACGGAGAAGGAGGACCTGGAGAAGCAGAAGGGCAAGCTCGCCGGCAAGATCCTGATGCTCGGCGACACGCGGGAAATCAAGCCGCAGGAGAAGGCGCTTGCCGAGCGCTACGACGAGAAGTCCCTGGCCGAGCTGTCCCGCTACGAGGTCCCCGGCATTCGCCCCTACATGCGCGCCGGACAGCCCTTCAATCGCGAGGAGTTCGCCCGGCGCCGCGAGTTCCAGCGGGTCCTGAGCAAGTTCGTCGTGGAGGAGAAGGTCGCCGCGGTCATCGAGCCGGGCGCCTTGGATGGCGGCACGTTCCGCGTCCAGGGCCTCCAGGGCGGGCAGCGCAAAGACGCGCCGGCGGCGGTGCCCACGCTCATGATGGCGATCGAGCACTGGGAGCGGATCGGGCGGCTGCTCGACCGCAAGGAGCCTGTCGAGCTGGAAGTCAATCTCAAGACGAAGCTGACGGATGAGCCGAAAGCCTGGAACACGATCGCGGAGATTCCCGGGACGGACAAGAAGGGCGAGGTCGTCATGCTCGGCGCCCACATGGACTCCTGGCATGGCGGCACGGGTGCCACGGACAACGGCGCCGGCGTCGCCGCGACGATGGAGGCCGTTCGGATCCTGAAGGCTCTCGGCGTCAAACCCAAGCGCACGATCCGCATCGCCCTCTGGAGCGGCGAGGAGCAGGGACTCCTGGGCTCGCGCGGCTACGTCTCGGAGCACTTCGCCTCGCGCCCGGCGCCGAAGGAGCCGCTGCCTCCGGATCAGGAAGCCCTACCTTCCTTCCTGCGCCGGCCGACCGGGCCCCTGACGGTCAAGCCGGAGCACGCGAAGCTCTCCGCCTACTTCAACCTCGACAATGGCACCGGCCGGATCCGCGGCGTCTACGCACAGGAGAACGCAGCCGTCGTGCCGATCTTCGAGTCCTGGATCCAGCCCCTGAAGGACCTGGGCGTCACGGCCGTGACGATGCGCAACACGAGCGGCACCGACCACCTCTCCTTCGATGCCGTGGGGCTCCCGGGCTTTCAGTTCATCCAGGACGAGGTCGAATACGAGACCCGCACGCACCACACCAACATGGACGTCTACGAGCGGCTCCAGAAAGAAGATCTGATGCAGGCCTCCGTCGTCATCGCCTGTTTCGTCTACCACGCGGCCATGCGCGACGGCATGATGCCCCGCAAGCCGATGCCCAAGGACGAGCCGGCCGCGACCCCCGCGGCGGCCCCGACTCCGGCGCCGCGCGGGTAACGGGTGCGGCGCCGGTTCCGGCCGCTCGCGGCCGCTCTCCTCCTCGGCGCGCCGCTTGCGGCGGCGCCGGCCGGGGAATCGCCGGAGGTCCGGCAGGCCGCGGGGAAGATCACCGAGGAGGTGATTCGCGCGCACACGAAGTTCCTCGCCTCGGACCTGCTCGAAGGCCGCGGTCCGGCCACGCGCGGGGATTTGCTCGCGGAGGCCTACGTCCAGTCGCAGATGGAGGCGATGGGTCTCCAGCCCGGCGCTCCCGGCGGCGGCTGGATCCAGAGGGTGCCGCTCGTCGGCTTGAAGGCGAGCTTCTCTGGGCCAGCGCTGTTCCGCTCGGAGCGCGGCTCCGCCGAAGGCGTTCCGGGAGACACCCTGGTCGCCTTCTCTGGCGTTCAGAAGCCGGCGGCGAAAATCGAGGACGCCGAGATCGTCTTCGTCGGATACGGCATCGTCGCGCCCGAGTATCGGTGGGACGACTACAAGGGTGCGGACCTCTCCGGGAAGGTCCTCCTGATGATGAACAACGACCCGGAGAACGATCCGAGCCTCTTCGCCGGCAAGACGCGCCTCTGGTACGGACGCTGGGACTACAAGTACCTGATGGCCGCGAAGAAGGGAGCGGCGGGGGCGATCCTCATCCACACGACCTCCTCGGCCGGATATCCCTGGCACGTCGTTAAGAACTCCTGGGCGGGAGAGAACTTCGAGCTGCCCGACGACGGCTCGCCGCGCGTCCAGATCCGGATGTGGGCGACCGAGGAATTGTCGCGGGCGGTCGCGAAGCTGGGGGGCAAGGACCTCGACGCGTTGCGGGCTTCGGCCGAGTCCCGATCCTTCCGGCCGGTGCCGCTCGGCGTCAAGTTCTCCTTCGCCCTGGCCAACGCGATCGTGCGGAAGGAATCGGGCAACGTCGTCGGAAAGATCCCGGGCGGGGACCCGAAGCTCTCCGGCGAGGCCGTCGTCTACACGGCGCACCACGATCATTTCGGGATCAAGGCCGGGCCACGCCCGGAGGACGACGCGATCTACAACGGCGCGATCGACAACGCCTCAGGGGTGGCTTCCATCCTCTCCGTGGCGAGGGCCTTCGCGGACCTGCGCCAGCCGCCCCGCCGCACCGTTTACTTCGCGTTCGTCGCCGGGGAGGAACAGGGCCTGCTCGGCTCCCAGTATTTCGCAGCGCACCCGCCGGTGCCGGCCGGAAGGATCGCCGCGAACATCAACATCGACGAGGCCAACTGGTTCGGGAAGACGCGCGACATCTCGCTCATCGGCCTCGGCAAGTCCTCGCTCGACGCCGACGTGATCGCCGTCGCGAAGACGCAGGGACGCGTAGTCGAACCGGACCAGTTCCCCGACCGGGGGCGGTTCTACCGGTCCGACCAGTTCAACTTCGCGAAGGCCGGCGTCCCCGCCGCTTACCTGAAGTTCGGGACGGACGTCGTCGGCAAGCCGGCCGGCTGGGGCAAGGAGCAGGTCGAGGCGTACGAGAAGAACACCTATCACCAGCCCTCCGACGAGTACCGCGATGGCCTCGACTTCGCCGGCGCCGTCGAAGACGCGCGCCTCGCCTTCCTGCTCGGCTGCCGTGTCGCCGACGCCGACGCGTTGCCCGTCTGGAAGAAGGGGGACGAATTCGAGACCGCGCGAATCAAGGCGCTGGCCGAGATCAAGTAGGTCTGAGGTCGTGAAGACTCGACGAGAGGTCTTCGGAATCGCGGCACTCGCGGGCGCTGGCGCGCTCGCGGCCCGAAAGT
>DATIRW010000002.1:0-38917 GCA_035469365.1 Thermoanaerobaculia bacterium | reverse complement strand
CCGGGAAGTCTGCCGGGTCCTCGAGGAGGGGAACATCCTCCTGTTTCGCGAAACGCCGTTCGAGCTGCCCGAGAGAGACCGCGAGTTCCTCCTCCGGCAGCGGCAGACGGAGGCGGGTTACCACAAGAACATCGCCTACCGTCCCGGCGGCGACCGGGTCACGGGAGTCGCCCGGCAGCAGGCCGAGGACGCGAAGGAGTTGCGGCGCGTGCTGCGGGACTATTCCCGGACTGCCGTCGACTTCGTGTCGCGGCTGCTCGCGCCCTACGCGGGGAAGTGGAGGCTCGACTACGCGAGCTTCCGGCCCCAGGAGGAGGCCGGGCGCAGGCTCTCCCGGCACGCGCGCAACGACCTGCTGCACGTAGACTCCTTCCCGACTCGCCCGACGCGCGGAGACCGCATCTTCCGCCTCTTCACCAACATCAACCCGAGGGCTCCCCGCGTGTGGCGAACCGGGGAGACGTTCCCGGAGCTCGCCGAGCGCTTCGCGGTCTCCTCGGGACTCCTCGAGCGCGTCAGCCGTCGCGGTGCGGGCCGGTCGCTTCTCGCCCTTCTCCGTTCCGCGGGACTCCGCGTCCGGACGAGGCCTCCCTACGACGAGTTCATGCACCGCTTTCACAACTACCTGAAGGAAAACGACGCCTACCAGGAATCCGCAAGGGCGGAGATCCTTTCCTTCGCTCCCGGCGCGACCTGGATGGTCTTCACCGACATGGTCGCGCACTCCGTTCTCTCCGGCCAGTACGCTCTCGAGCAGACCTTCCTGATCGCCCGCGAGTCGCTGACGCTGCCGGAACGGGCTCCCGTGGCCGTCCTCGAGCGCCTCGCGGGGAAGAGTTTGACCGATTGAGAAGAAGGATTGGTGATTGGCGATTGGTGATTCGTGATTAGACCAGGGACTGGCCGTCTCGCCCTGTTCACAAATCACAAATCACAAATCACAAATTGCCGCTTGGCCGTGGTTCTCCTCCCGGGGCTTGTCTGCTCTTCATCCGCCCTGATTGCCCAGTCGCCTTTCGTCGGTCCCCGCTCGGCCGGGATGGCCGGCGCCGCGGTCGCGGTGGCCGACGACGGGAGCGCTCTCTGGACCAACCCGGCCGGATTCGCGCGGGATCCGCGCCTGGACGTGGAGATCCTGGCCAGCGGGGTGGCGACCAGCCGCAACGGCTTCACGGCAACCGTGGATCGCCTCGCATCAATCGATCCCGCGAAGCTCGATCCGGCCGGCATTGCCGCGGGTGTTGCGGACCTGCGCCAGCTCGCAGCTTCCGGAACGGGGGTCGTCGGTTCGGGAGTCGCCGGGCTCGTCGTCGGAAAGTGGGGGTGGGCGCTCGGAATCGGCGATCTCGCCTTCTCCGGCGTTTATCCGAGCCTCGATCTGGTCCATGTCCTGCCCGGTAACGATCCCGCGACCGGCTTCTTCAACAACCAGAGCGCCACCGCTTTCGCGGGGCTCGAGGCGCGCGAGGCGCGGCTCGCCTACGCGATGTCCTTCTTCGAGAAGGTCCTCCTCGTCGGCGCGACGGCCCGCTACATCCGGGGAACGACATACTTTACGCGCGGCAGCCTCTTCGATGAGGGGTCGTCGGATCCGGCCGATCTCGCCCGGAAGGCGCTGAGGGAAAACCCGCTTGAGACGACCCGCTTCGCCTTCGACGTCGGCGGCATGGTCAATATCCTCGGGAAGGCGCGCGTGGGACTCGTTTCGACGGCGATCAACGAGCCGGAATTCGACGTGAAGCACGACCCAACCGATCCAAGCCTCGCCGGCGCGCCCTCGGCGATCCGGCTCCCGCGAACGCTGCGGGCCGGCGTCGCCGCGGAACCGGTCGGTCTCCTGACCGTCGCCGCCGACTACGACCTGCGCGAGACGGACACCCTGGTGCCGGGCGGCAAGAGCCGCCAGTTTTCCATCGGCGCCGAGGTCCGGTTCCCTCTCTTCGCGGTCCGCGCGGGCACCTTTCGGGACATTGCCGCGCCGGATCCGCACTGGGCCTTTGCGGGAGGCTTCGGCCTGGGCTTGAAGTCCCTCTCGATCAACGCGGCCGTCGTCTTCTCTTCGGAAGGGGGCCTGTCGCTCTCCTCGACAAACCGGCGCGATGTGGGCGCCGCGCTCGACGCGAGGCTCCGATTTTGAGAGTCCTTAGTCCTTCGTCCGTAGTCCCTGGTCGTGGCCCCGACTCCGCACCGAGGACCAGGGACTAGCGACCTCATGTTCCCTTTCCAGATCTTCGCGAGAGATCCGGCGTCGTCGGCGCGACGCGGGAACCTGACGACGAACCATGGCGAGATCGAGACGCCGTGTTTCCTGCCGGTCGGAACTCGCGGGGCCGTGAAGGGGGTCGAGTTCGACCGGCTGGAGGAGTGGGACTGCCGGGCCGTTCTCGCCAACGCGTATCACCTCATGGTGCGTCCGGGGGAGGAGACGATCGGCGCTGCGGGCGGACTCCATGCGTTCATCGGCTGGAAGCGGGCGATCCTGACGGATTCGGGAGGATTCCAGATCATGAGCCTCGCGTCCCGCCGCGTGATCACGGAGGACGGCGTCGAGTTTCGCGGGCCCGAGGACGGCAGCGCACACTTCCTGACGCCCGAGCGCGCCATGCAGCTCCAGGCGGGCTTCGGCGTGGACATCGCGATGGCCCTCGACGTCTGTCCTCCGTTCCCGGCGGAGCGCGCCGAGGTCGGGAGGGCCTGCCGGCTTTCGGAAGACTGGGCTCGCCGGTCTCTCCGCGCCTATCGGGGCCCCGGCCTTCTCTTCGCGATCCTTCAGGGGGGGACCCATGAGGACCTGCGCCGACGATCGGCCCCGCCGCTTCTCGATCTCGACTTTCCGGGATACGCGATCGGCGGTGTGGCCGTCGGGGAGACGAAGGAGGCGATCCGCTCGATCACGGCTCTGTCGGCCGGGCTCCTTCCGGAGGGCAAGCCGCGGTATCTCATGGGCGTCGGCACGCCCGCGGACCTGCTCGCCTCCGTGCGCGCCGGCTGCGACCTCTTCGACTGCGTCCTCCCGACGCGCAACGGCCGGATGGGGCACGTCTACACGCGCCAGGGCGAGGTCACCATCAAGCACGAGCGCTTCAAGGACGATCTCGCGCCGCTCGATCCCGAGTGCCGCTGCCCCGTCTGCCGGCGACACAGCCGGGCCTACCTGCGGAATCTCTTCGTCCTGAAGGATTTTTCGGCGCCGATGCTCCTGTCCCTCCACAATGTCTATTTCTACCTGGACTGGATGAAAAGGATTCGCGAAGCGCTCGAAGCCGGGACGCTCGAGAAGTTGCCCGCGCCGCCGGAAGAAAAAGTGTGATCGGGCCCGACCGTCTCCTCCGAGAAGTGTCGTAAACCGCTCCGGTATAGCCTCTCGCGCATGAAAGGACCCTCGACTCTTCTCCTCTTTCTCTTCTCGATTGCCTCCCTCTTCGCCAACCCGCCGGTCGAAGACGTCAAAGCGAGGGCCTCCCGGCTGATCAAGAGCGCGGTCGTGGTGGACACGCACGAGGACGTGGCGGAGCAGCTCGAAAAGGAGTGGGTGGACATCGGGGTGCGGCAGAAGACCGGGCACGTGGACATCCCGCGGTGGAGGGAGGGGGGCGTCACGGCTCCGTTTCTCGCGGCCTATGTCTCCTCCTCCTATGCCGCGTCGGGAAAGGCGGCGGGAAGGGCGCTCGAGGTCATCGACCTGATCCACCGGCTGGTCGAGTCTCACCCGAAGGACCTCGTCTTCGCCGACTCGGCGGCGGGTGTCCGCGCGGCGAAGAAGGAGGGGAAAATCGCGGTCCTGATCGGGGTCGAAGGGGGGCACGCCATCGAGGACTCGCTCGCGGCCCTGTCCTCCTTCCATCGGCTGGGCGCCCGCTACATGACGCTGACGCACACGAACACGAACGGCTGGGCCGACTCTTCCGGGTCCTTCTTCTCGTTCTCGTTCGACCCGAAAAAATACGCGGTGCACGACGGCCTGACCGACTTCGGCCGGCAGGTCGTGCTCGAGATGAACCGGCTCGGGATGCTCGTGGATGTCTCCCACGTCTCCGACAAGACGATCGCCGACGTCCTCGAGGTCTCCAGGGCTCCCGTCTTCGCCTCCCATTCTTCCTGCCGCGCGCTCGCCGACATGCCGCGAAACCTGACCGACGGAGAGATCAGGGCGATTGCGGCGAAGGGAGGGGTCGTGATGATCAACTTCAGCTCGACGTTCGTGGACCAGAGGGTCGTGGACGACTTCAAGGCGAGGAAGGCGGCCCTCGCGCCCAGGGCCGCGGAGCTCACGGAGCGTTACAAGGACGACCCGAAGAAAAGGGACGCGGAAATCTCGGCGCTTCTCGAGAATGTGCAGCGCCCTCGGGCGAGCTGGACGGCGGTCGTGGACCACATCGAGCGGGTGATCCGGATCGCCGGCCCGCAGGCCGTCGGCCTCGGCACCGACTACGATGGGATCGACGATCCCCCGGAAGGGCTCGAAGACGTCTCGAAGCTTCCCGCCGTGGCGGAGGAGCTTCTGCGCCGCGGCCACTCCGAAGACGCCGTCCGCGGCGTGCTCGGCGAGAACTTCCTGGCCTTCTGGGAACGAGCCGAAGCGGCGAGGAAGGCCGTCCCCGCGAGGGAGCAACCCTTCCCATTCACGAAGCCGTAAGGCCGGGAGAGGGTAGACGAGGACCGTTTCCCGTCTTCCGTCCTTCGTCTCCGGCTCGGTTATGATCTGCCGCCATGATCCAGTTGCTACAGGCGGCACCGGCTCCGGGCGCGGGCGGACTGCTCCAGTTCGCCCCGATGATCTTCATCTTCGTCATCTTCTACTTCCTGCTGATCGCCCCGATGCGAAAGAAGCAGAAGAAGGCGCAGGAGATGCTGGCGAAGTTGAAGAAAGGAGACGAAGTCATCACCAACGGAGGACTGTTCGGGCGTATCGCGGCTCTCGACGAGGAGCGCGGGTTCCTGGTCCTGGAGATCTCCACCAACGTCAAGGTCAAGGTCCTGCGCAGCGCGATCTCCGGTCTCGCCGCGGAGCCGGAAAAGCCCGCCGGATAGCGGGGGATAGCGGCCGAGTCTCGCCCGGCTCGGCCAGGCGGCACGGTCAGGAGCTTCGGTTTAGACTCTCTCGGCCGCCTGGTCGCGAAGCGACCGCCGCGGCCGAAAGCCAGCTGACAGCTGACAGCTTCTTCCTGTACACTCCACCGTTCTCAAAAAGGGGGGACCGTCTTGTCCAAGCGGGTTCGTTGGCGGGTCTTGCTGATCGTGCTGGTCGTCGCTGGCCTCGTCGCCGGTTACGTCGTGACCGGGTATTCCCACGCGAAGAAGGAATGGGTGGGACCCGGATCGCCTCCCCTCTCCGAGGCCCTGAAGAAGGGGATCAAGCTGGGACTCGACCTGCGCGGAGGCATCCACCTCGTGCTCCAGGTCAACACGGCCGACGCCGTGAAGGCCGAGCGGGACGACGCGGTCGAACTCCTTCAAAACCAGGCCCGCGAGCAGGGGCTCGTGCTCGGAGCCGTGGAAACGCCCTCCGAGGCCTCTTTCACCGTCGCGGTCACCCCGCAGACAGATGAGAAGAAGCTCGACGAGGTCTCCAAGCGCTGGCTCACCGATTGGAACGTCGGGTCCGCCGGAGGCAAGTGGAACTTCACCCTGAAGGACGTGAGCCGCCGCCAGACGGAAGACAACGCCGTGGCGCAGGCGGTCGAGACGATCCGCAACCGCGTGGACGAGTTCGGCGTGGCCGAGCCCCTGATCGCCCGCGAAGGAACGGACCGGATCCTGGTCCAGCTGCCCGGCATCGACGATCCCCGGCGCGTCAAGGACCTGATCAAGAGCACCGCGTTCCTGGAGCTGAAACTGGTCGAGCAGGGACCCTCGACCGACAAGAATGCGCTGGCGCCCAACGGCGTGGTCCCGCCCCAGATGGAGCTGGTCGAGGAGAAGGCCCAGGCGGGTCAGCGGCAGCCGAGCTGGTATCTCGTGAAGAAAACGGCCGTGATCACCGGCCGCGACCTGAAGAACGCGCGCCCCTCCCGCGGCCAGTTCGGCTCGAGCTCCGTGACGTTCTTCCTGACGGCGGCCGGGGCGGAGAAATTCTCCGCGTCCACCGGCGCCAACGTCGGCAAGTTTCTCGCGATCATCCTGGACAAGCGGGTGCAGTCCGCGCCGCGGATCCACGAGCGGATCACGGACACGGGGCAGATCACAGGAAGTTTCACTCCCGAGGAGGCGAACGACCTGGCTCTGGTCCTGCGCGCGGGCGCTCTCCCGGCCGGGCTGACGTACCTCGAGGAGAGGACCGTCGGCCCCTCGCTCGGGCTGGATTCGATCAAGAAGGGGATCACCGCCTCGATCGCCGGCGGCCTGCTTGTCTTCATCGCCGTCGTCGTCTACTACCGGCGGGCGGGATGGAACGCCGTGCTCGCCCTTATCCTGAACGCGATCCTGCTCCTGGGCGCGATGTCGCTCTTCAGCGCGACGCTGACGCTTCCCGGCATCGCGGGCTTCATCCTGACGATCGGCATGGCCGTGGACTCGAACGTGCTCATCTTCGAGCGTATCCGCGAGGAGCTGCGCGGCGGACGCGCGCCGAAGACCGCGATCGAGAACGGGTTCTCCAAGGCTTTCGCGACGATCATCGATACGCACATCACCGTCATCATCTCGGCGGTCTTCCTCTTCCAGTTCGGGACCGGGCCGGTCAAGGGGTTCGCCGTCACGCTGATCATCGGTCTGCTGATCTCGGTCTTCACCGCCGTGTTCGTGTCGCACACGGTGTTCGAGCTCGAGTACGGCCGGCGGCAGCACATCGACGCGCTTTCGATCTGAGGCAGTATGGAACTCTTTCGCCAGACGAACATTGATTTCCTCCGCTGGAAGTGGTGGGCGATCGGGGCCTCCTGGGCCCTGATCCTCGTGGGGCTCCTCGCGATTTTCGTCCAGAAGGGGCTGAAGTTCGGGATCGATTTCGCCGGCGGCACGCAGATCGCGCTGCGCTTCGCGTCGCGGCCCGACATCGACCAGCTGCGCAAGCTCCTGGACGCCGGGCATTTCGGGGACACGGGCATCCAGCGCTACGAAGCGGCGGAAAAGAATGAGGTCCTGATCCGGGTGCAGCAGCAGAAGAAAGAGGGGCGGGACATCACCGCGGAGGTTCTTGCTCTCTTGCGTCAGGGCGCCGCCGCCCCCGCGGACGCCTCCAGGATCGACCTGAACACCCAGGGGCGCGACAGCCTGGCCGCGCGGCTGACGGCGGCCGATCCGGACCATGTCGCCGGCAAGAGCGGGCAAACCCCGGCCGACTACTACGGGCGCATCGCCGAGCAGGTCATCGCCCGGCGCTCCCAGATCGGGGTCTTTCGCGCTCCCGCCGACGTCGCCGCTGTACCGGGCCTCTCCGCGGAGGTCAGGACCTGGCTCCAGTCCAACACGGTCACCGGCCCATTCGTGCTGCTCTCGGCCGAGAACGTGGGTCCCCAGGTCGGCGCCGACCTGCGCCAGAAGGCGCTCTGGGCCGTCGCGGCTTCGATCGCCGGGATGCTCATCTACATCGCCTGGCGCTTCCGATCCCTCCCCTTCGGCGTCGGAGCGGTCATCGCCTTGATCCACGACACGCTCATCACGGTCGGACTGCTTGCTCTCTTCGGGCGCGAGTTCAACCTGGTCGTCGTCGCGGCGCTCCTGACGCTCGTCGGATATTCGGTCAACGACACGGTCGTCGTGTTCGACCGGATCCGGGAGAACCAGCGCACTCCCAAGAAGGAGCCTCTCGAGACGGTCATCAACCGCTCGATCAACCAGACGCTTTCGCGGACGGTGCTGACGTCCGGGGCCACGATGCTCGTGGTCGTAGCGCTCTTCATCCTGGGGGGAGAAGTCCTGAACACGTTCGCCCTGACCCTGATCATCGGCATCGTCATCGGGACCTATTCCTCGATCTACGTCGCGTCGCCGATCGTCGTGATCTGGAAGCAGTGGTCCACCCGGCGCAAGCTCGTCCCGGTGCCCGCCCCCGCAAAGCCGAGTGCCCCGGCTCAGCAGCCGCCTCCCTCCAAGAAGAAGTCCGGCCGGCGCTAGGAAGAGGTCGAGACTCCGGAGTCGGGAGTCCGGAGTCCGGGCTTGAGCTCTTGACTTCGACTTGTCGCTGACCGGGAGGTCTCTTTTTGGCCCTCCGGCTTCTAAACCTGTAATCTGTAGCCGGCATGATTCGGTTTGAGGAGATTCTCGACAAGGTCGAGACCTACAACCCGCAGACAGACCAGGATCTGCTGCGGAGGGCCTACGTTTTCTCGGCCCGCGAGCACCGCGGGCAAGTGCGCCGTTCCGGCGAGCCTTACCTCATCCATCCGTTGAACGTCGCGGCGATTCTCGCGGACATGAAGGCCGACGACGTGTCGATCGTGGTCGGCCTCCTCCACGACGTCCTGGAAGACACCCTGACGACGCGAGACGCGATCGCCCAGCAGTTCGGCTCCGAGGTGGCGGACCTGGTGGACGGCCTGACGAAGATCAGCAAGTTCTCCTACGTCTCCCGCGAGGAAGAGCAGGCCGAGACCTTCCGCAAGATGATCCTTGCGATGGTGTCGGATGTCCGGGTGGTCCTCGTCAAGCTGGCCGACCGGCTCCACAACATGCGGACGCTCGAATACCTGCCCGAGGCCCGGCAGCAGGAGATCTCGCGCGAAACCATGGACATCTACGCTCCGATCGCCAACCGCCTCGGGATGGGCCTCGTCAAGGGAGAGCTCGAGGACCTGGCGTTCAAGTATCTCGAGCCCCTGGAGTACGCGCGGATCCAGCGCGAGGTCGAGAAGAGCCTGAAGGGCTCGGAGAAGATGATCGAGCAGGTCCGCCAGGAGCTGGAGAAGAAGCTGAAAGAAGCCAGCGTCACGGCGGAAGTCACGGGCCGGCGCAAGCACGTCTACTCGATCGCCTCCAAGATCCGCCGCCGGGGAGTGGACGTGGCGCAGCTCTACGATGTCCTGGCGTTCCGGATCGTCACGCCCGAGACCCGCGATTGCTATGCGGCGCTGGGCCTCGTCCACCAGCGATGGCGTCCGGTGCCCGGCCGCATCAAGGACTACATCGCGATGCCGAAGCCAAACTTCTACCAGTCGCTCCACACGACAGTCATGAGCGAAGCGGCGCAGCCCTTCGAGGTCCAGATCCGCACCCGCGAGATGGACCTGATCGCCGAGCGGGGGATCGCGGCGCATTGGAAGTACAAGGAGGGGAAGCTCCTGCCCCACGACGACGACGGGCGGTTCCAATGGCTCCGGCAGCTCGTGGACTGGCAGAGCGAGGTCTCCGACCCGCGCCAGTTCCTCTCGGCCTGGAAAGTGGATCTCTATCCCGACGAGGTCTACACCTTCACGCCCAAGGGAGAAGTCTTCGCCTTTCCGCGGGGGGCGACGGCAGTGGACTTCGCCTACCGGGTCCATTCGGACGTGGGCCACCGCTGCGTGGGGGCCCGGGTCAACGGGAAGCTCGTTCCGCTGCGCACCCCGATCGCGAGCGGAGACATCATCGAGATCCTGACCGCCCCCAACCAGACTCCGTCGCGCGACTGGCTCTCGTTCGTGGCCACCAGCCGCGCCCGCCAGAAGATCCGGCAGTTCATCCACACCGAGGAGAAGAAGCAGGCGATGGAGCTCGGCCGTCGGCTTCTCGAGCGGGAGCTGAAGAAATTCAAGAGGACCCTGAAGAAGCTCGAGCAGCAGGGGAGGCTGCAGAAGGAGCTCGGCCACTGGGGGTTCTCGCGGCCGGAGGACCTCTATGCGGCCATCGGTTACGGCAAGCTCGCGGCGAGAAACGCCCTGGAACGGTTCGTCCCCGCCGAGGAACTCGCCAGGGCCGAGGCGCCGAAGAAGGAGACCGCGGTCACCCGGGTCGTCCGCAAGATCCTCCCGTTCGGTTCCCCCGACATCGTCGTGCTCGGGCACAACGATCTTCTTGCCTCGCTCGCCAAGTGCTGCAGCCCGGTGCCCGGAGAGAAGATCCTGGGATACATCACGCGAGGACGGGGCATCTCGGTCCATTCCGAGAGCTGTCCCAACGTCAAGAACCTTCTCTACGATCCCGGCCGGCAGATCGACGTGGCCTGGGCCGGAGCGAAGACCACCACGTACGCCATCGAGCTCGAGGTCCTTTCAGACGATCGTCCGGGACTCCTGGCGGACCTGACCCAGGCGATCGCCGGGGAGGGCTCCAATATCCGGCGGATCGAGGCCCGCGCTGACGAGGACCGGAAGGGCTACGTGTCTGTCTCCCTCGAGACCTCGGACCTGAAGCACCTGGAGAAGATCCTGACCAAATTGAAGGCGGTCCGCGGCGTCCAGGAGGTCGTGCGAAAGTACAACGTGCCGAAGGCGGGGGAGAGGGAGTAGTAGGTGGTAGGTGTTAGGTGTTAGGGACGCGAGCCGAGTCCGGCCCCTAGCACCTACGACCCACCACCTACCACCTGGGTCTTGGCCCGGGCGACGGGCTTGGTCAGCTTGCCCGAGCGGATGCATCGCGTGCAGGCGCGCACGCGGCGTGTCACGCCGCCGACGACGGCGCGGACTTCCTTCAGGTTCAGGTGCCACTTTCGGTTGGTGACGTTGTGGGCGTGGCTGATCCGGTGCCCGGTCATCGGGATCTTTCCGCAGAACTGGCAATGTTGAGCCATTTGTTTCCCTCGGTTACGACCTGGTGTGGTCGAAAAAAGCGCTGCATCCTACCCTCTGCGCGACCCCGATGCAATCGGGCCATGACTCGCGACTGGACCGCGGGACCCGGCGCTCGAGGCTCGGCGCTCGAGAATTCGGCCTCGAGTTCCGAGTACCCTGTACCCTGTCCCGGCTCGTTACTTGAGCTAAGTGCTTGGCGGGAGTAGTGTTTCCCCTCACCCTTGCTTGACTGCGCAATAATCTTCTGTTACCTTCGAGGACAGCCGAAATAATCCGTAGTCCAAGCCCTAAACCGTTTGAATTCTTTCGGTGGGGTTCGAGTGCTGTTTAAGAAATCGAAGAACCTCGTAGGTCTCGACATAGGTTCCTCGGCCGTCAAGCTCGTCGAGCTGAAAGACGTAAAGGGGGGCGGCTATCGCCTCGTCAGGACCGGCATCGAGCCGCTTTCGCCCGAGGCGATCGTGGACGGCGCCATCATGGACGCTTCCCTCGTCGTGGACACCGTCAACCGCGTGATCTCGTCCCTGAACGTCCGCAACAACGACTTTGCGACCTCGCTGTCGGGCCATTCGGTCATCATCAAGAAGATCTCGCTCCCGGCCATGTCCGCGGAGGAACTGGCCGAGTCCATCCGCTGGGAAGCGGAGCAGTACGTTCCTTTCGACATCAACGACGTGATCCTGGACTACGTGGTCCTGGAGCCCGGCGGCGGGGAGACGATGGACGTGCTGCTGGTCGCGGTCAAGAAGGACAAGATCGGCGACTACACGAGCGTGATCACGCAGGCGGGCAAGACCCCCGTCCTGGTGGACGTGGACGCCTTCGCCGTCCAGAACGCCTTCGAGATCAACTATCCGGTCGAGCCGGGGCGCGTCGTGGCGCTCGTCAACATCGGCGCCTCCGTGACCAACGTCAACGTGCTCTCGGGCGGCAACACGATTTTCTGGCGGGACATCTCCTTCGGCGGCAACCAGTACACTGACGCCATTCAGAAGCAGCTTTCTCTCGGATTCGAACAGGCGGATGCCTTGAAGAAGGGGGAGAGTTCGGGCGAACACTCTCTCCAGGAGATCCTCCCGATCCTGCGGTCGGTCTCCGACGACCTCGCGCAGGAGCTGCAGAAGACCTTCGACTTCTTCGGCGCGACGACTTCCACGGAAAAGATCGATCAGCTTTTCATCGCCGGCGGCTGCTCGCGCGTCGTCAACCTGGACCGGCAGCTCAAGGACCGCTTCGGAATGCCCGTGGAGATCATGAACCCCTTTCGACAGATCGACGTCTCGGGTGGCGCGGTGTCGGCTCAGTGGTTGAACGAGAACGCGCCGAGCCTGGCGGTGGCGGTCGGGCTGGCCGTGCGGCACATCGGGGACGAAGCCGCTTGATCCGGATCAACCTTCTCACCGAGGCCAAGGCGGCCGCGGCCAGGAAGAAGGCGCCGCTGCTTCCGACCGGCGCGCGGCTCAACAACGTCCTCTTTTTCGGGGGCCTCGGTCTCGGTCTCCTTTACGTGGTGATCATGGGCCTGACGCTGCTTTCGCGGCGCAGCGCGCTCGAGGAAGAGATCGTCAAGGCGCGCCTCGAGGCCGACCGCCTGAGATCCATCATCGAGGAGGTCAAGGAGTACGAGGACAAGAAGGCCAGTCTCGAGGCGAAGATCCAGCTCATCAACTCCTTGAAGACGAACCAGAAGGGTCCCGTCCGCCTGATGGACGAGATCTCCAAGGCCCTTCCGGACATGGTCTGGCTGACGTCTCTCGACGTCTCTGGCAACCAGATCTCGATGAAGGGCAAGACCCTCTCGCCCAACGCGGTGGCGACATACCTGGAAAACCTGAAGAAGAGCCCGTTCTTCGCGGAACCCGTCTTCAAGTCGCTCGGCCGCGACGCCGGAACTTCCGGAACGTATAGCTGGGAAATGACGCTGGTCTTCAATCCCGCGGCTGTTCTCGCCTCCGCTCCCGCGGCCCCGCCAACGCCGGGCCCCGAGAAGAACGAGAAGAAGGGGAAAAAGGCTTAGGAGGGGCATGGCTCTCGAGCTCCGGATGGAGGAACGCAAGTGGAGCGTGGCGCTGGGCCTCGGCCTTGCATTCGGGATTGCTCTCGCCGCGGCCGTCCACTACGCGTGGCTGCGCGGGCTCAACGAGGAGATCCGCGTCAAGCGCACGGAGCTCGCGGGTCTGCAGCAGGAGATCCAGAAGGGGCGCGCGGCCGAGCGCAAGCTCGCGCAGTTCCGGGAAGAGATCAAGAGACTGGAGATCGATCTCGCCAAGCTCCTCCAGATCCTCCCCTCCAAACGCAACACCGAGGACCTGATCAAGCGCATCGAGACGCTGACGCGGCAGGGAGACTTCACGCTGAGGAAATTCACTCCGGGTGAGTTCCACAGCAAGGACTTCTATTCGGAGTGGCCGATCGACATCCAGCTCGAGGGCACGTACCATAATCTTGCTCTCTTCTTTGACCGCATGAGCCGCTTCTCCCGCATCATCAATGTCGAAGAGATGAGGATGTCCGCCATCAACGACCCGGGCGGCAAGTCCATTGCGGCGAGCTTCGTGGCGAAGACCTTCATCTACACAGGCGATGAGAAGGGCGAGGCGCAGGGGAAGAAGGCGGGCGCCGCGAAGCCGCCCGGCGGGGCCGCCGGGAAGGCGCAGACTCTGAAGAAGAAGTCGGAAGCGGGGCTGTCGGAATGAAGCAGGCCATGGCGGCTCTCTTCGCGCTGATTCTGGGGCTCGGGGCGCTCGCGGCCCAGCAGAAGACTCCCGTCCCCGGGCCGCCGGCGACGCCGGTGACGTCGGAGGAGTCTCCGGGGCAGGCCCTGATCGAGCAGGAGGAGTCCGCCCTCGCGGGGCGCACGTATTCCTACGACCCGGCCGGACGGCGCGATCCCTTCCGCTCGCTTCTCATCCGTCCGGAGAAGGGGATGGCGGGCCACCGGCCCTCGGGGATTCCGGGGATTGCCATCGACGACGTCATTCTTCAGGGGATCTGGAAGACCCGCGCCGGATACGTTGCTCAAATCCGGGGCACGGACAACAAGAGCTACCTCTTGCGAAGCGGCGATCAGCTCTACGACGGGGAAGTCCTGCGAATCGCCCCCAACGAGGTGACGTTCCGGCAGAACTTGAACGACCCGCAGAGCGTGAAACCGTTCCGCGACATCACCAAGCAACTCAATGCGACCATCAAGCCCTGACCTGGAAGAGACAAAGGCGTCCGGCGCGACGGGAGGAGCGATGCGAAAGGCAATCAGACGGCCCGCGATGGCGATCGTGGCCCTCATGCTGGCGGCGACATTCGGCTGCACCGCCAGAGGCCCCGGCTCGAGCCCCCGGCAGACTGCGGAGACGGCGAGCTCTCCCGCGGCCCCTTCCCGGATACCCGAGGCAACTCCTCCGGCGGGAGGGGCGCGCGTCACGCTGGCCGCTCTCAACGAGGACGCGGATGGAGCACGCGTGGTCCTGTCGGCCGACGCCCCCCTCCTTTACACCGCCTACGAGCCGCGGCCGGACCTGCTGGTCGTGGATCTGCCCGGCGCCGACCTGGCCAGCGGCTTCATGCCGCCGGCGGGCGCGGGCTCGCTCGTCACGTCGATCCGTTTCGATCCGGTTCTGGAGATGGGCAAGCAGCTGACTCGCGTCTCGATCTCCCATCAACCCGGGATCACCTCCGACGTGCGCAGCGTGGGCCAGGGCCTGGCCATTTCCTTCGAGCACCCCGCCGGAGCAGCGGCGCGAAGCGAGGCTTCTCCGGAGGCTCCGGCCGCTCCGGTGCCTGCGGTCGTGGCGGAGGAGATCGCGCGCCCGGCGGCGCAACCGCCCCAGGCCGGGGGGGAGCTCGCCCATCAGCTCGAGGACCTGCGGGTCAGCGTCGGCCCGTCGCAGGAGGTGACGGTGGCCCTGCTCGGCGACGGCGTCTTCGTCCCGAAGGATTTCCTGCTCGAAAACCCGCCGCGGTTGGTCATCGATCTTCCCGGCGTCACGAACCAGGTGCGCCGCCGCGCCGTGCCGGTCAAGAGCACGCTCGTCTCGCGCGTCCGGGTGTCCCAGTTCCAGTCTCTTCCGGACCCGGTGACCCGCGTCGTGCTCGACCTGGCGCGACCGTTCCCGCACTCTCTGGTCTCGGAGGGAGAGCGCCTGGCGGTCGTGGTGCGCGCGGGCGAGGTTGCGCAGGCCGCTGCCTCTGCCCCTTCGCAAACGCGGATTGCCGAGACCGCGGCTTCCGCCGCTCCGCCGGCGCCGGTGCCAGCGCCGGAAGACAGGCTCGTCCGAAAAGAAGAGTCTCCCGCCGCTGTCAAACCGGAAGCGACCGTGCCGGTGCCAGCGCCGGAAGACAAGCTCGCCCGAAAGGAAGAGTCTCCCGCCCCCGTCAAACCGGAACCGCCCGTGCCGGCGCAGGACACTCCTTCAAAGCCCTCGCCCGAGCCTCCGAGCGCCGTGACGGTTGCCCCGGCGGCCGTCAGGACGGCGTCCGCGTCTTCTCCGATCGCGCCCGCCGTACCACAGGCGGCCTCTCCGCAACCGGCGCCCGTTCGCGAGTCCCCGGCCTCGGAAGGTACCGCGACGCTGCCTCAGGGTGTTCGGAAAGCGCAGAAGAGCGCGGCAGCCCCGCCGCCGGCCCGCCCGCCGCGTGAAAAACCATCCGCTCGCGAGGAGGCCGTGTTCGAGGCTGCCGCCGCGATGCTCGCCCAGGAGGAAGGCGCGCGTCCCGAGCAGCCGTCCGGGACGTTCCAGCCGCGGACGATCGCGGAATCGCAATCGCAATTCACGGGCGAGCCGATCTCTCTCGACCTGAAGGACGCCGACATCAAGGACGTCTTCCGGACCATCTCCCAGCTGACCCAGTTGAACATCGTGGTGGATCCGGAGGTCCGGGGCACGGTGACGGTGCAGCTCGAGGACGTTCCATGGGACCAGGCTCTGGACCTGATTCTGAAGCAGAACGGCCTGGGATACGTGCTCGAGAACAACATCATGCGCATCGCCACGACAACCAAGCTGCAGGCCGAACAGTCCGACCGCGCGCGCCTGTCGGAGGCACGGCAGGCGGCCGAGCCCACCCGCACGGTCATCAAGAAGCTCTCGTACGCGAAGGCGAGCGAGCTGACCCCGGTGATCAAGAGCGTGATGTCGCGGCGAGGCGACATCGTGGTGGACACGCGGACCAATACCCTGATCATCCGGGAGATCCCGACCTACCTGTCCGGAGTGCTCCAGTTGATCGAGAACCTGGACACCGCGACCCCGCAAGTCATGATCGAGGCGCGGATCGTCGAGACGACCAAGTCCCTCGGGCGCAGCCTCGGGATTGCCTGGGGCGCCACGGCCGATGCGGACGTCGCGCACGGCAACACGACGAACCTGAACTTCCCCAACACCATCAATGGAACGTTCACCGTCCCCCTGGGCACTCCCCAGACCATCGCCACCCTGCGGCTGGGCAATATCCTGGGCTCCTTCACCCTCGACGCGGCGCTGTCGGCCGCGGAGAACCAGGGCCTTCTCAAGATCATCTCCTCCCCGAAGGTCGCGGCGCTGACGAACACGGCGGCCTCGATCCAGTCCGGCGTCCAGATCCCGGTCCAGACCAACGTGAACAACACCACGACCGTCATCTACGTGGACGCGACCCTGAAGCTCACCGTGACGCCGCAGATCACCAACGAGGGGACGATTCACATGACCGTCAATGTCTCGAAGAGAGAGCCGGCGGTCGCATTGAACCTGTCCATCGGACAGAACGTGCCGCTGACGGTCCGCGAGTACAGGGGTGAAATCCTCGTGCGCGACGGTGGCACGAGCGTCATCGGCGGCATCTTTCAGATCAACGATCAGGATCAGAACAACATGATCCCGGGCCTCTGGAAGATCCCGATCCTGGGCAACCTCTTCCGCAACAAGACGCGAACCGAGAAGCACGATGAGTTGTTGATCTTCATAACTCCCCGGATCCTCCGGCAGTGAAGAGGGTAAGAACCATGAAGAAAACCGCCTGCATTGCGATTCTCCTCGCGGCTGCCCTGGCGCTCGCGCCCGGCTGCACGAACAAAGAGGGGGAGACCGAAGCGCCCGTCTTCATCACGGTCAGCCTGGATCTGCAGCCGGGTTTCGTGAACGTCGGGGTCGTCGCCCCCGTGCAGATCAGCACGATGACCCTGTCCAGTCATCTCAAGAACCCCACGCAGACCGACCCCCAGGGGTTCGCCTCGGTCAACCTCGAAAGCTACACGGTGCACTTTACGCGCACGGACGGCGGTACCCGCGTTCCCCCGGACCAGAACCTGCCGGTCGGCGTCCTCGTCCCTTCCGGCGGCACTGCCACTCTGAACAATTTCCCAGTTCTGCCGGCGTCCCAGGTCCAGCTCTCTCCCTTCGACCAGTTGCTCCCGTTCAACGGGGGGTTCGACCGGGAGACGGGAAAAGCCGAGATCGACATGGCATTCGAGATCACGTTCTTCGGCCACACGGTTTCCGGCCAGCGTGTCCAGAGCGGAAAGGCCACCGGCCCTCTGCTCTTCTCGTTCACGGCGCCGTCAGCGGTTTCCGGGAAGTCCATTCGATAAGGGGAGGCTCGTCATGCGCCGGATCGCTTACATTCTCGTTGGTTTAGCGCTGGTCGGGGCGACAACCTGGTCCTGTTCTTCCGACGCGCCAGCGCCCACTCCCCCGGGCGGCGCAGGCGGACCGACGGGCACCGGCGCCCTTCAGATCCGGCTCTTCACGAGCAACGCCAACCCCGTGGCGGGCTCCTGCACACTGATCGAGGCCGTCGTGACCCTGAACGGCGCCAATGTCCCCGACGGGACCGGAGTCTCGTTTACGACGGACCTGCCCGGCTCGTTCTTCTCCCAGAACGCGCTCTCAGTGATCTCCGTCGTGACTCAGGGAGGGACCGCCACGACCGCTCTTTGCTCGAGCAGCGTCGGCCTCGCGACGGTCCGCGCCTCGGCAACCGTCGGCTCGAACACGGGCTCGGCGACGATCTCGATCGCTTTCCAGGCTTCACCACAGTCGGCGCCTTTCATCACCTTCTGCAGCCCGAGCTTCGGGCCATCGACAGGCGGTACCGCCCTGACGATCAACGGCGGGCGCTTCACCGGAACGCCGGCAACAACGCGCGTCACGTTCAACGCCGCGAGCGTGTCCCGCGAGGCTCTTGTCACCGGGGTGACGGCAACTTCCGTGACCGTCGTCACTCCCGCCTTCCCGGAGGCGACATCGCCTTCGGTGCCGGTCAACATCACGCTGACCTTTGGCACGAACACCGCGACGCCCGTCTCGGTTTCGCTGCCGAACTGTTTCGCATTCGGCACGACGGCCGCGAGCAATCCCAAGATCACGGCGGTGCTTCCGTCGTCGGGCTCGAATGAGGGGAACACCCGGGTCACGATCATCGGGTCGGGGTTCGTGCTACCGGTGCAGGTGTTCTTCGGACCCGCCGAAGCTCAGGTCCTCTCGGTCTCGTTCAACCAGATCATCGCGCTGACTCCTCCGGCCTCCGGAGCGGGGCTGCCCAATTTGAACAAGACGGTCGACGTCCGCGTCCACGAGGTCAACTCGGGATTGGACGATACGCTGACGGGCGGGTTCCGCTTCGTCGTGCCGTTGCAGCTCACGGCGATCGATAACAGCGAACAAGAAGCGCCGTTTACACCGGTGACGATTCACGGGCAGGGCTTCCTGGCTCCGGTGGCGGTCTCGCTGGCCGGCATCCCCGCCACGGTGATCTCGGTCTCCGCGACGGAGCTTCTCGTGCTTCCAGGGCCGTTGTCCACGTGCGGCAACAAGAGCGGGGCAGTCGTCGTGACCAACATCGATTCCGGGGACACGCAGTCCGGCCTGACCTTCACCTACCTGTGCACGCCGACGCCCACGCCGACACCCACACCGACGCTGATTCCGCCGACGGCGACCCCGACGCCCACACCAACGGCGACTCCCACCAGAACGCCTGTGCCACCCGATGTTGAGTTGGCCAAGGGTGGTTCTCCGCCGAACCCGGTCGCACCTGACAGCGTTCTGACTTTCACGCTCACCGTCACCAACAAAGGCTCGGTCCCCGTCACCAATGCCGTGGTGAATGATCCCTTGCCCGGCGGGACGACCTTCCTCACCTGCACGCCGAGTCAGGGCACCTGTAATGGGCCGACTGTCGGAACCAATGGCACCGTCACCGCCAATCTCGGCTCCATCGGGGCGCCGGGCGTCGCGCTGGTCACGATCACCGTCAGGGTCCCGGTCTCGGCGGCCGGTACCTCGTTCGTGAACACTGCGGTCGTCACTTCTTCCCCGCAAGATCCGATTCCCTCGCACAGCATCGCAACGTACTCGGTCACGGTCGGCCCTTAAGTCGGATGACTCTTCGGAATCTCGCCGCCCCCCGCTCGGGGGGCGGTTTGCTTTCTTATTCACGAGCGAGAGACACATGGCGGTGATTGACCCGGGAGCCGAGGTCCGGATCCGCGAGCTGCGCCGACGGGTCACTCAGGACCCGACCTCGCCTCTCTTCTTGGCGCTCGCTGAGGAATGCCGCGCCGCGGGAAACCTGCCCGAAGCGATCCTGATCCTGGAGAAGGGGGTCAGCACCTACGCTCGTTACGTTTCGGCCCAGGTCGCGCTGGCGCGCGCGTACCTGGAAGCGGGCCGCACAGACGAAGCGATCGCGATGTTCACGAAGGCGCTCGCCTCCGACCGCGGAAATCCGGTGTCGGCGCGCTTTCTGGCGGACATTTACATCTCGCGCGGCGAGCGGCTCGAGGCGGTCAAGAAATACAAGCTGTACAGGGCGCTTTCCGGCGACCGGAGCGTGGACGAGGTGATTGAAGGCATCGAGAAGGATCTCGGCGAGACGCCGGAGGCCGCGGCCGGACCCTCCGGAAGGGTCCTCGCGGACCTCTACTTGTCCCAGGGGCACTACTCGGAAGCCGCCGCGCTCTACGGGCAGCTGGCGGGCTTGAATCCCGAAGACGGCGAGCTCGCGCGTCTGCGCGAGGAAGCCGAGGCGCGCCTCACCGCCGCTGGCGGGGTCTCGCCCTCGCCCGCGCCGGAAAGGGACCGCGCCGCGCTGCGCAGGGCCAAGGTAGAGGCTTTGAAACGCTGGTTGAGCGTGATACAAACCGCCTGACACCGGGCAGCCCCCGGCGGACGATGGCATGAACGTCTTTCGGGATACCCTCCGCGGGATTGCCGAGCGGGTCGCAGATACCCGGGCGGTCGCGATCGTGGGTCTTGACGGGATTCCGGTCGAGACCTACAGTGTGGGGGAAGGCGTTTCGATTGAGGTGGTTGCGGCTGAGCTCCTGGCCCTGGTGAAGGCCGCCCAGAACCCGCACGCGGAGCTGTCCTTCGGCACGATCCGTGAGCTTGCCGTGGTCGGCGAGGGCCGGAGGTCGGTCCTGTCGCGAATCTCGGCGGAGTATTATCTGCTGCTCCTGCTGGGAGGAGAGGGAACCCTCGGTCATGGGCGGTTCGAGCTTGCGCGGGCCGCCATGAGCCTGCAGAAGGAGTTGGCCTGAGAGGCGTACGAATGCTGTCATTCAAGGAAATCAAGGAACTCATCGACCTCGTCACCGGACGGGGGCTGTCGGCTCTCGAGATCGAGCAGACCGGTTTCCGGCTCCGCATCGAAGGGACTCGCGCCGCAAGCGGCAACGGGGCGGCCCTCGCGGCGGAGTCCATTCCGTCGCCTGTGGCCCTGCCGGCAGGGTCTACGGAGGCGGCCGCCGCGGCTCGGGCCTCGGCGCAGGAGGAGAAGGGCCTGCACGTCATTACATCGCCGATCGTTGGCACGTTTTACCGCGCTCCCTCGCCCGAGGCGGATCCCTTTGCGGAAGTGGGACAGAAGATCTCCAAGGGCAAGATCCTCTGCATCATCGAGTCCATGAAGCTCATGAACGAGATCGAGTCAGATGTCGAGGGAGAGATCGTGGACGTCTTTCCCCAAAATGGCCAGCCCGTCGAGTACGGGGAGAAGCTCTTCACCATAAGGCTCGCCGCCTGAGCCGGAGGACGCTTGACGGAAGACGGTCCTTCGTCTCCCGTCTCCCGGTCCAGGCCAAATCTGATGTTTAGGAAGATTCTGGTCGCCAACCGCGGGGAAATCGCCCTGCGCATCATCTCGGCCTGCCGGGAGCTCGGCATCCGCACGGTTGCCGTCTACAGCGAGGCCGACCGCGATGCCCTTCACGTGCGTTTCGCCGACGAAGACGTCTGCATCGGGCCTTATCCGTCGGCCGCCTCGTACCTGAACATCTCGGCCATCGTTTCGGCCGCGGAGATCACCGAGGCAGACGCGATCCATCCCGGCTACGGTTTCCTTTCGGAGAACGCCTATTTCGCCGAGATCCTCCAGGACTGCCACATCGCCTTCATCGGTCCCTCTCCGGAGGCTCTCCGGAAGATGGGGGACAAGTCCCTTGCCCGGCGGACGGTGGCCGCGGCCGGCGTGCCGACGGTTCCCGGCTCGCCGGGGCCCACCGAGACCCTGGACGAGGCCCTCTCCTTCGCCAGGAAGGCCGGGTACCCGGTCATCCTGAAGGCCTCGGCGGGCGGAGGCGGCCGCGGGATGCGCATTGCCCGGGACGAGCGGGAGCTCTCGGGCGCGTTCGACACCGCGCGCGCCGAGGCGGAGACGGCGTTCGGGAACGCCGAGGTCTACCTGGAGAAGTACCTCGAGGAGCCGCGTCACATCGAGTTCCAGGTCTTCGGCGACAGCCATGGAAACCTCCGGCAGATGGGGGAGCGGGAATGCTCGATCCAGCGCCGGCACCAGAAACTCATCGAGGAAGCTCCCTCGATGGCGCTCGACGGGACCCTGCGCGTGCGGATGGGAGAGGCGGCCGTTGCCGCCGCCCGGGCGGTCTCCTACACGAACGCCGGCACCGTCGAATTCCTGCTCGACGCGCAGGGCCGCTTCTACTTCATGGAGATGAACACGCGGCTCCAGGTCGAGCATCCGGTCACCGAAGAGGTCACCGCGGTGGATCTGGTCAAGGAACAGATCGCGGTCGCCGCGGGGGAGCCGATCTCCTTCTCCCGGACGCTCGCTCCTCGCGGCCACGCGATCGAGTTCCGCATCAACGCTGAGGACCCCGTGACGTTCCAGCCTTCCCCCGGCAAGATCACGACGTTCCACATGCCCGGGGGCTTGGGAGTCCGAATCGACACGGCCGCCTACCAGGGGTACGTCATCCCTCCCTACTACGACTCGCTCATCGCGAAGCTCATCGTCTCCGGGCGCAACCGCCAGGAAGCCATCCAGCGGGGCCGGCGCGCTCTCGATCTCTTCGTGATCGAGGGGATCAAGACCACGATCCCGATGCACCGCAGGATCCTGGACGACCCGGATTTCGTGGACGGTAGACTGTCCACCCGGTTCATGGACAGGTACGCGCAGGCCTCGTGAGAGTCCAAGGTCCAAGGTCCAAGGTCCAAGGTCCAAGGTAGCCGCGCGTAGACTCTCCTCCTACTTTGGACTTTGGACTGAGACTTCCCGTCATCTACGCGATCACCGACAGGAAGGTCAGTGGCATCGACGACCACGTCGAGATCGCGCGGCGGCTGTTCGCAGTGGGGATCCGGCTGCTCCAGGTCCGCGAAAAGGAAATGACCGACCGCGACCTCCTCGCGGCGGTCGAGGAGATTGCGGGGCTGGGCAGGGAAGACGGCGCCGCCGTGTTCGTGAACGACCGCGTGGACGTGGCCCGGCTGGCGGGCGTCGGGGTCCACCTCGGCGAGGACGATCTGCCGGCGCCCGTCGCCCGGCGGCTCCTGCCTGAAGGATCCCGGGTGGGAGTCTCGACGCACGATCTCGATGCGGCCCGGCGGGCATTCCGGGATCCGGACTGCGACTACGTCGCCTTCGGCCCGGTCTTCGCGAGCGGAACCAAGACGGGAGGGGCGGCGCAGGGACCGGAAGAGTTGTCGCGGGTTGCGGCGATCAAGACGAAGCCGCTCGTCGCGATCGGAGGAATCACGGCGGACACGCTCGACGCCGTGCTCGACGCCGGCGCCGATTGCGCCGCGATGATCGGAGGGCTCCTGGCGGAGGGAGAGATCGAGCGCAACGCGCGGCGGGCGCTCGACACCGCGCGCCGCCGCGAGCTGACGGGCCGGATCTATCTGGTGGGCTTCATGGGAAGCGGCAAGACGGCCGTCGGCCGCCGACTCGCCGAGAGACTCGGCATGCCATTCGTGGACCTCGACGCCGAGATCGAGAGGACCTCCGGCGTGACCGTCCGGGCCCTGTTCGAGGCCTCGGGCGAAGCCGCCTTCCGCGAGCGGGAATCGCTCTTCCTCGAGGCCACGGAATCCCTTCCGCGCGCGGTCGTGGCGACAGGCGGCGGCTGCTACGTCCGCGAGGAAAACCGCCGCACGATCGCGCGGCTCGGCACTCCCGTGTTCCTCGACGTGCCGCTTTCGAGACTCCTCTCCCGCCTCTCCGGCAAGACCGACCGGCCCCTCTTCACTGGTCCCGAGCAGGCCGCCGCGCTCTCCGCCGAGAGGGAGCCGTTCTATAGAATGGGAACGGTCCGCGTCTCCCTGGAGGGAGAATCGGTCGAGGTGGCCGCGGACCGCGTGCTCGATGCGCTCTCGGCGCGGAGCCGCGGGAAGTCGATCCTGTAACCGATGCGCTATCTGCTGCTGTCCGACATCCACTCCAACGACGAGGCGCTCGCGGCCGTACTCGCGCGGGCGCGGCGGCGGGGATTCGACCGGGTCGTCATCCTGGGGGATTTCGTCGGCTACGGGGCGGAGCCCAACGCGGTTCTGGACCGCCTGCGCCGCATCCGAAAGCGCAAGGTGCTGATCCGAGGCAACCACGACAAGGTCGTCTGCCGGCTCGACGACGGCAATCTTTTCAATCCGGTGGCGCTGGAAGCGGCGCGGTGGACGGAAATGGCGTTGAGCCGGCGCAATCGGGAGTTCCTCGCGGCCCTCCCGCTCGGGCCGGTCGCGGTGGACGGCGCCTTCGAGATCTGTCACGGCTCCCCGCGCGACGAGGACGCCTACATCTTCTCCGACCGCGACGCCTTCGTGAATTTTCACGGCTTTCGCTCTGCGGTCTGCTTCTTCGGGCACAGCCACATCCCCTCGATCTTCACGCTCGAGCCGTCCGGGATCCGCGTCGAGGTCGTTTACGGGGAGCGGGTCACGCTCCGGCTCGAGGAGGGCCGACGCTACCTGATCAACCCCGGCTCCGTCGGACAGCCGCGGGACCGCAATCCCGATTCCTCCTACGCGATCTACGATGCGAAGGAAGGAGCCGTGTTCTTCGAGCGCGTGGCCTACGACGTGGAGCGGACGCGGCAGAAGATCCATCGCGCGGGCCTGCCCGGGATGCTCGGAGATCGGCTGCTCGTCGGCGCTTGACGGGATTCCCGGAACCGTATAATCCCACCGCTTCTTCCTGGCATAGAAAGGAACCGGTCATGAGGTTGATCCGGTGGAGGATTGTCGCGGCGGCCACGCTGGTTTTTCCGCTCGTCAGGTGTGCCGGCGGCCCGCCTCCGGCTCCGGGCGTCCCGGCAAGTCCGGGGAAGGCTGCGGCCCCTTCGCTCCGGTTCTCCTCCTTCGCCGAAGCGGAGACGGCGCTCGTCGAGATCGAGGACCGCCGCGCCTTCGATCAAGGCCTGCTTGCGTCCGCGGCGGCCGCGCCGGATCCCGCGATCCGGGCGCGCGCGGCCCTCGCGGCCGGGCGGATCGGCGACGACAGGGGCGGCCCGCTCCTGCGCCCCCTCTTGTCCGACAAGGCCGGACCCGTGCGGGCGATGGCGGCTTTCGGGTGCCAGTTGCTCGGGGATCCCGGCGCGACGGCGGACCTTCTTCCGCTGCTGTCCGACGCCGACGCGTCGGTTGCTTCCGCAGCGGCGAGGGCGATTGGTTCTCTGGGGCGCGGCGACGGCGAGGACGCCTTGATCGCGGCCATTCCCCGCGCGGCGGCCCCCGAGCCCCGCGCCTCGATGTTGCAGTCTCTCTGGAGGTTCGCCGACACCGCGAGCGTGTCGGCCGCGCAAAATTACGCGGCCGACCCGGACACCCGGGTCCGGTCCGCCGCCCTCTACGCCCTTTCCCGCAAGCCGATCGTATTGTCGGCGGCGGCATTGACGGCCGCGCTCTCCGACAGCGATCCCGATGCCGCAGCCATGGCCGCGCGCGGACTGGGCCTGCTCGCTCTGAAGGACGCGATCGCTCCGCTCGGCGCCGCCCTGGACAGCGGCAGAGTCCCGCTCGTGATCAGCGCCCTGGTCGCGCTCGAAGCGATTCTCGAGAAGAACCCGGGAGCCGTCGTGGCGGAAGACCGCAAGGCCCGCATCCTCGCCCTGGCCGGGGACGCGAATCCCAACCTGGCCATCTCCGCTCTGGTAGTTCTGCGCCAGTTCGAGGCGACGGACCGCCAGGTGCGCCAGCGGCTCTGGTCCATCGCCCTGACGGGAGACGGGCGCCGTCGCCAGGTCGCCATCGTGTCGGTCGTCGCCGCGCTCCGGGAACGTGCCAAGGATGCGCTCGAAGCCGCGGCATCCTCCCCCGACCGCGCGCTGCGGGCCACGGCGGCGGAGACGCTGGCCTTCCTGCCGGTGGCGCAGGCGAAGCCTTATCGCGAGAGGCTCGCGGCGGACAGGGAAGCGGTGGTACGACTGGCGGTCCTCGGAAGCCTGAAATCACCGGATGCCGTCCGGGAGAGCCGCGCCCTCGTCAACTCGGCCCTGACCGACGCGGACCCCGGGGTTCGCGCGGCCGCAGTGGATGCGCTGGGCCTGTTGAGCGACGCGTCGATCCTTCCGCTCGTCTCGGACGCGCTGACCCGTTCGCAGGCCGATTCGACAGCCGACGTCGCGATCTCCGTGATCGGCGTCTGCGAGAAGTTCCGGACGGACCCCGCCGCGCGCGCCATCGTCGAGTCCGCCTACCATCAGAGCAAGACGCTCGTCGCGAGGCTCGCGCGCCGCTCGCTGATCCAGTCGTTCCGGGGTGAGCGCGCCATGGCGGCCCCGGAATACAAGACGGGCCGGACGGCAGCGGACTACGCGGCGCTCCTCTCCGAGGTTCGCCGTCCGCTGCAGGCGCGCGTCCAGACGTCGCGCGGCGAATTCATCATCCGGCTGGCGGGCCAGGACGCTCCGCTGACGGTCGCAAACTTCGTCAAGCTCGCCCGCGCGAAGTACTTCGATGGCGTCGCGATCCATCGTGTCGTTCCGAACTTCGTGCTACAGGATGGGGATCCCACGGGCACGGGCAACGGCGGACCCGGTTACGAGATCCGCGACGAGTTGAACCCGTTGGCCTACGAACGCGGCACCGTCGGCATGGCGCTTTCCGGCCCCGATACCGGGGGGAGCCAGTGGTTCGTGACCCACTCTCCGCAGCCCCACTTGAACGGGCTTTACACGGTCTTCGGCCAGGTCGTTGCGGGGCAGGACGTCGTCGAAGGAACCGAGCAGGGAGACCTCGTCCGAACCGTGACCGTCTCGGAAGCGCCCTGAGCCGCGATTGACCTGCCCATGCACGCGGCCGCCCGCGCCCTGGAGCTCGTCGGTCTGGTCGTGACCGGCGTGGGGTTCTTCAGCGGCGTGCTCGGCGGGAACATCCGTCTCGAGCTCGCGCTGCTCGCCGCCGGCGCGGCCGTCTTCTTCCTGGGCCGGCGGCTCGAGAGAACTTCGCGCTGAAACCTCACGGGTCCGAGCCGGGACGTGCGACGTCGCGGATGCTAGACTCGGCTGCGGATCTTCCGGGAACGACTTCATGATTTCAAATATCGAAGGACAGAAACCGCTTTGAGCGGCGTGGTGCTGGTGACGCGCGCCTTGCCGGAGCCTTCCCTGGCGACGCTCGAGCCGGACTTCGAGGTGCGAGTGCTGACGTACCGGCCGAGCGAAGCGCAGCTCGCGGCGGAAGTCTCGGACGCCGACGCTCTCATCACGCTCGTGACCGACCCGGTGACCGAGACCGTTCTCCGAGCCGGCAAGAAGTTGAAGATCGTCGGCCAGTACGGCGCCGGTGTGGACAATATCGATCGCGCGGCCGCGGCGGCCCTCGGAATCATCCTGACCAACACGCCCAACGTGCTGACGGACGCCACGGCCGACCTGACGATGGCGCTGCTCCTGTCGCTCGCTCGCCGGATCGTCGAGGGGGACCGGCTCGTGCGGACGGGAGGCTTCCACGGGTGGGAGCCCCAGCTCCTGCTCGGGTCGGATCTGAAAGGCAAGGTCTTCGGCGTGCTGGGGCCGGGACGCATCGGGCGGGCGGTGGCGAAGCGGGCACGGGCGTTCGGCATGACGGTCATCGCCTGCGGCCGGTCGCCGCGGGACGAGGGGGATCCCGATGATCCTCCCCGCGTCTCCTTCGACGAGTTGCTCCGGCGCTGCGACGTCGTCTCTGTCCACCTCCCTTTGAACGACGAGACCCGGCATCTCTTCAATGACGGCACCTTCGCCAGGATGAAACCGGGGAGCTACCTCCTGAACACCTCCCGCGGCGCCATCGTCGAGGAGGCCGCTCTCGCGCGGGCTCTCGAGCGGGGACCGCTGGCGGGAGCGGGACTCGACGTTTACGAGAACGAGCCGAGAGTGACGCCGGCGCTGCTCGAGAGCGACCGCGTGGTCCTGATGCCTCATGCCGGGAGCGCGACTCACGAGACCCGCCGGGAGATGGCGCGAATGGTTGTCGAAGACGTCCGGCGCGTTCTCACCGGCGAAAAACCCGTGCGGGCCGTGCCGCCCGAATCGAGCCGGGAACGGTTGAGAGTCGAGCCTTGAATCGCCGAAAGCCGCCCGCCCTGACGCGCCTGGACGCTGCGAGCGACGGCCTCCTGCGGCGGATGGCAAGAGGAGAGGACGCGCTTCTCTGGATCCGGGCCCGGTGGGACAGGATCGTCGGGGAGCCGCTCTCCAGGAAAATCGAGCCCGTGGATCTCGCCGGCAGGCGCCTGACTCTTCGGCTTCTCGATCCCGCCTGGAGAAAACCGATCCAGGCGACCCTGCCGGAGCTCGAGCGCAAGCTCGCTTACGAAGTTCCCGAGATCCGCCCGAAGGTTACCCTGAAATAGCTGGCGATCGCCGGTGGGCCGCCAGGCGCAGATCCCGCCCTAGCGCGAGCGACGTGCTAGGCGTAGAGGCCGCGAACCATCGTGTCGTGCGCGACGCGCGAGATTCCCAGCATGTACGCGGCGATACGGAAGCTGACGTCGTACTTTTCCGCCATTTCGGCCACGTCCCTGAAGGACTGCACCAGGATGTCTTCCAGCCGCTCGTTGACCTCCTGCTCCCGCCAGAAGAAACCGGCGCGGTCCTGGACCCACTCGAAGTACGAGACGGTGACGCCGCCGGCGTTGGCGAGGATGTCCGGCACGACCAGAACCCCATTCTGATCCAGGATCTCGTCGGCGCGCTGCGTCGTCGGGCCGTTGGCTCCCTCGACGATGATTTTCGCCTTGATGTTGGGGGCATTTCGACCCCGGATCTGGTTCTCGTTGGCAGCGGGGATCAGGATGTCGGTCTCGAGCTCCAGCAGCTGCGCGTTCGAGATCTTCACCGCGCCGGGAAAGCCCTCGAAGGAGCGGCTCCGCTCGTAATGCTTCAGCACCGCCGGGACGTCGAGCCCCTTCTCGTTCCAGATTCCGCCGGAGATGTCGGAGACGCCGATGACCGTCGCGCCGGCCTCGTGGCACATCCGGGACGCGATGGATCCGACGTTGCCGAACCCCTGCACGACGATGCGGCTCGACGCGAGCGTCAGGCCCCTCAGCGGCGCGGCCTCCCGGCAGATCAGCATGAGACCCCGGCCGGTCGCCTCCACTCTCCCGCGGGAACCGCCGAGCGAGAGGGGTTTGCCCGTCACGACCGACGTCACCGTGTGGCGGGCGTGCATGGAGAACGTGTCCATCACCCACGCCATCGTTTGAGGGTTCGTGCCCATGTCGGGAGCGGGCACATCTTTCTCCGGCCCGAACTGATCCATGAGCTCGGCGGTATAGCGGCGCGTGATCCGCTCGATCTCGCCCCGCGAAAGCGTGCCCGGATCACAGATGACGCCTCCCTTGGCCCCACCGAAGGGAATATTGACGACCGCGCACTTCCAGGTCATCCAGGCGGCGAGCGCACGGACCTCGTCCAGAGTCACGTTCTTGTCGTAGCGGATGCCCCCTTTGCCGGGGCCGCGCGCGATGTTGTGGAGGACGCGGTAGCCGATGAAGACTTCGATGCGACCGTCGTCCATGACGATGGGAATGGAGACCTTCGTCTCTCGCACGGGCTCGCGAAGGACCTTGTAGAGGCCGGGGTCCAGACCCAGCTTCTGAGCGGCCAGGTCGAACCGGGACATCATCTCTTCGAACGGGGTGGAGGAGTCCACGCCCTGAGGCGGGGTGCCTATCGTCGGAAACTGCGGTTCGGCCACTTGGTTCACGGAACATCCTCCGTGGCCGCCGCGGCGGCCGGCTCCAATAGAATGGCGGCGATTGTAGCGCACGGCGGCGGAGCAGGCTCCTGGTCGTGGCGGCCCGGGGATTGGAGAAGTCTCTGAGACGAGAAGGCTCAATTCGAGGCGGTTGCCGGTCGCGGCGATCTTGAAAATGAAAAACGCCCAGGACCGCGACGGTCTCAATGACGATGAGCTCGTCGGCCGCATCCTCGCGGGCGAGGAAGATCTTTTCGAGGTCCTGGTGCGCCGTTACCAATCCCGGGTCCTTGCCCACGTCGCCAGGATGGTGGGGAACCGTGACGACGCGCTCGACCTTTCGCAGGAGATCTTCTTGAAGGTCTTCGGCGCCCTCGACCGTTACAACCCCGCCTACAAGTTTTCGACCTGGCTTTTCCGCATCGCCGGCAACGCGGCGATCGACCATCTGCGCAAGCGGCGTCCGCGAACAGTGCCCCTGGAGGTCCAGGATGCCGACGGAAGGATGTCCTCTCTGGAGTACAAGAGCAGCGATTTGGACCCCTACGGTGAGCTGCGCAACGTCGAGCGGGGCAGCGCAATCGCGTGCGCGATCGCCGCTCTCCCTGCAGAATTCCGGGAACTCATTACCCTGCGGCACTTTGGAGGACTTTCGTACGAGGAGATCGCCGACGTAAAACAGATGCCCCTGGGTACCGTCAAGAACAAACTCTTTCGGGCCAGAGCCGTATTGAAGGAAAGGTTGTTGGGAGAAATATCGTGAAGCCTTGCACCCGCCCGTTGGACCCGCTCGACGCCGAGGCGATCGCCTCGGGGGCGGAGCCGGTCTTTGCCACCGACGCGGCGCAACACGCGCGGGCTTGCGCCTCCTGCGGCCGGGCCGTTTCCGATGCGGCCAGTCTTTCGCGGGAGATCGACCGTTTGGGAGGGCTCCGGGCCGGTGAGTCGCCGGCGATGCCCGCCGGGGTGGCCGACCTGGCCGGCAGCGTCGTGCGCCTGCGTCCTTTCTCGCGGCGCGAACGGCGCGACTTTTCGCTCTGGAGAGGTCCGTGCTTCTTCGCCGTGGCCCTGTTTTTCTCGGGGTTTCTGGTCCTGACCCTGCCGGGAATCTCGGCGAGGGAACAGGCTGGTCTGGCGGCGGCCGCACTCGCCCCGCTCCTGGCCCTCCTGCGCGCGGGCGCCCGGTCGCTGTCGGAGCTCGCAGGCGCCTGGCCGGCGGGGCTCGAGGCCCTCGGGCAGGCCATGCGCCGGGAGCAGGCCCTCGGGCTCGCCTGCCTCTTCCTGCTCGCGCCCGTGCTCATCGGGTTCCGGCGAGCCCTGGCCCGGGAACGCCGGCGGTGATCGCGGCGGGCCTCTTCGCCCTGGCCGCGGCGGCAGCTCCCGGGCAGACGGCTTTTGCCCGAAATATCGAGATCGAGAAACCCGTTGCGGGCCGCGTCGTCGCGGTGCTGTCGGACGTGCGGATCGCTTCGCGCGTGTCCGGCGACGTCGTTGTCTGGGGAGGCAGCGTCACGTTCTCGCCTTCCGGTTTCATCGAGGGGAATCTCTCGGTCTTCGGCGGCACGATCAACGCTCCCGGGGGAAAGCCGCTGCCGGTGCGTGGGATGGTTTCCACGCCGGGGAAACTCCTGAGCCTCTATCTGGACGAGATGCACCGGGCGCCGTGGGAGGAGAGCCCGGCTCTGCTCTCCCGGGGCCTTCGTCTCGTCGCGCTTTCCGCGTGGCTCGCGGTGAGCCTGGCTCTCCTCTTCTGTTTCGCCTCGCCGTTCGCGCGCGCGGCCGCCTCCGCCGAAACCCACTGGTCGGGCACGCTCCTCGCCGGCGCGCTCGGAGTGTTGAGCCTCCTGCTGGCGACCGTCGCCGCGCTGGCGCTGCTGCCTCCGGCCTTGTCGGTCCCGATCGCGATCTTCTTCGGCTCGGTGGCGGTGGCGGCGAAAGTCTTCGGCATGGGCGCGCTCTTTCTTCTGCTCGGACAAAAACTCGTCAAGAGCGTCGCGCCCGCGAAGCGGCCGGCGGCCCTGGCGGCGGGACTCGCGCTGCTCGGGGCCGTCTCGCTTCTTCCCTTCGTCGGCTCCGTCGTCTGGAGCGCCGCCTCCGTGGTCGCCGTCGGCATCGCCTTCCTGACGCGCTTCGGCACGCCGCGCTATCGCGTCGAGCTCGCGATCTAGCCTCTCACGGCCCCGCCACCGGTCATTGATTCGCGCCGCCCGCGGCAATAGAGTCCCTGCATGGAAGTTCGCACGCTCGGCGTCGTGGGCGCCGGCCAGATGGGCAGCGGCATCGCGCACGTGGCGGCGGCTTGCGGAATCCGGGTTGTGCTCACCGATCTGGAAGGACCTTACCTCGAAAAGGCGCGCGCCTCCATCGAGCGCAATCTCGAGCGCGAGGTCTCCAAGGGCAAGCGCACGCCGGAGCAGAAGTCAGCGGCCCTGGAACGGATCACGGCGACGCCCGTCCTTTCGCGCCTTTCCGAAGCGGACATCGTGATCGAGGCCGTCGTCGAAGACGAGGAGATCAAGAAGGGCGTCTTCGGCAAACTCGACGCGGTCTGTTCGGAGCGCGCCGTGTTCGCATCCAATACGTCGTCGATCTCGATCACGCGCCTGGGCGGGGCGACCCGGCGCCCGGACCGATTCGTCGGCATGCACTTCATGAACCCGGTGCCCGTCATGGCGCTCGTCGAGGTCATCCGGGGCATCGCGACGTCCGACGAGACGTCGGACACCGTCCTGACTCTCGCCCGGGCAATGGGAAAGACGCCGATCCTCTGCAACGACTGGCCGGGGTTCGTTTCCAACCGCGTCCTGATGCCGATGATCAACGAAGCGATCGAGGCCTTGCGGGAAGGGGTCGCGACGCGCGAGGCGATCGACGGCATCATGAAGCTCGGCATGAACCACCCGATGGGCCCCCTCGCTCTGGCCGACTTCATCGGCCTCGATACCTGCCTGGCGATCCTGCGGGTCCTGCAGCGGGGCTTCGGCGACCCGCGCTACCGGCCGAGCCCCCTGCTGGTGAAGATGGTGGACGCGGGCTGGCTGGGCAAGAAGTCGGGTCGCGGCTTCTATGAGTACTAGGACGAGAGCCGGTTCCCGGTTTCCGGTTCTCGGTGCTCGGTTGGGCACGGACCGGGGCTTTCCCGGGGGCCGCGCACCGGGCGCCGAGCACCGTCTCGTGTAGGCCACCGGCTCATCATGTACTGCCAGGTCTGCGGCTTGAAGAACCCCGACGAAGAGGAGTTCTGCTCGCGCTGTCACTCCAAGCTCCTCGTGCTTTCGGGAGTCGGCGTCGTCGAGGAGAGCGGCGAGGCTCCAGAGGAGATTCCCTTCGACGAGCACCTTCTCGAGCGGATCTCGACGCTCGAGGATGTCGTCAAGCGCACGGGCGACGCGGTCAAGACGCTCTTCGAATCGCTCGGGAATCTCGAGAAGAACCTCTTCGTGGCGCACACGGGGATCCTGGCCCTGCAGGAAACCCTCGAGCGTCGCGGCGCCGTCCGTTCCCAGGAGGTCCTCGACCTCTGGGAGACCAAGATGGACGACCGGATGCAGGCGGTCGAGAAGAAGGACCGCTTCCTCGAGCGGCGCGACCGCATCGTGGCGCGTTACTCGGGAGAGGACCGCGAGGATTTTCTCCAACGCCTGCGCGCGGCCGAGTTCGCCATTCTCGCCCTGGACGCCGACCGCGGGGTTCGCCTGCTCGAGGAGTTGTCGCGGCTGGACAAGGGGAACGTCGAGCTCGGCTTCTACCTGGCCGAGACGTTCTTTTCCGCCGGAGACCTCGAGCGCGCCGCCGTGTATTTCAAGAAGATCCTGGCGGTCGAGCCGAACCATTTCGAGTCGCTGGTCTATTCCGGCATCGCGGCGTCCGAGCACGGTGAGACTGAGATTGCGGAAGCGTTCCTGAAGCGCGCCATCGAAAAGAAGGGCGACGCCTTCCTTCCTCACTTCGCGCTGGGCGCCCTCTACGCGAACTCGTCGCGCTGGGACGAGGCCGAAGGAGAGCTCGGCCGCGCTCTTGAAGCGGCGCCCGTTCCGGCGGCGCACGTCCTGCTCGGCACGGTCCTGCGCGAGAAAGGGGAGATCGCGCGCGCCATCCGCGAGTTCGAGGAGGCGCGCCGGCTGCAGCCCGATTCGGAGGAGGCCGCCTTCCAGCTCGGGCTCTGCTATCTCGAAAAGAACCGCGCCCGCCGCGCGCTCGAGTGCTTTCAGCAGGCGCTGGAGAAGAACCCGAGACGCCTCGAATACCAGGAAGCCGTGCGTCTGCTCGACCGGCGGCGGCGTTACGCCCTGCCGCGCGTGGACGGGCCGGGCGCGGAGGCGTACCGCGAGGCCGAGGAAAACGTCTCGCGGGGGTCGCTGCGCCGCGCCCACGAGCTCTACCGCAAGGCCCTCTCCGAGGAGCCTCAGAACTCGACGATCCGGATCTCCTTCGCGCTTCTTTCCGCGTCGCTCGGCCTCTGGAAGGAGGCCATGGCGGCGTGCCGCCAGGTGCTGGCCGGAGACCCGGAGGACGTCGTCGCGGCGGCCGCGTGCTCGACGCTCGCGGAGGCCCTGCGCGCGGAGGGGAAGGCGAAGGAGGCCGTGCGCTTCGTCCGGGACTTCCTGGAGAAGCACCCTTCGAAGACCTCGCGCGCGATCGCGTACTACGAGCTCGCGACGACGCTCGCGGAGGGGGAAGACGATCTCGACTCGGCTCTCGATTACGCGGGCCGCGCGCTTTCCGAGGCGCCGGACGAGCTGAAGCCGTATCCGCTGGCGACCCTAGGATGGGTCCACTACAAGCGCCGCGAATTCGACCGGGCGATCGACTGTCTGCGCCGCTCGAGCGAGCGAGCCGCGCAGCCGACGACATTCCATCACCTCGGCATGGCGTATCTCGCGGCCGGCAGACCCGAGGAAGCCAAGGCCGCCTTCAGCAAGGCCAAGACGGTGGCGCGCGGCGGGGCCCTGGAGGACCGGATGCTGCAGCAGGTCCGCTCGAACATCCGCCTCGTCGAGAAATTCGCCGCGAAGAGGAAGGAAGCCGCTCCAACGGGTCGGAAGTAGCCTGTCATTCCGAGGAGCGCAGCGACGAAGAACCTCGGGCGAGAGGGCAGGTCCTTCGCTTCGCTCAGGATGACGGAGCAGCTGATGTATCTTCTTACCGCCATGCGCTGGTCGAAGTATTTTCTGCAGACGGTGCGCGAGGTCCCCGGGGACGCCGAGACGGTCTCCCATGTTCTGCTGACACGGGCGGGCATGATGCGCCGCGTCGCGGCGGGCATGTACGCGTTGACCCCGCTCGGGCTCCGGGCCCACCGCAAGACCGAGACGATCGTGCGGGAGGAGATGGACCGGTCCGGGGCGCTCGAGCTGGAGGTTCCCATCCTGCAGCCGCGGGAGCTCTGGGAGCAGAGCGGGCGCTGGGAGCGCTACGTCGCGGAGGAGCTCCTCTTCCATCTGAAGGACCGCAAGGGAGGTGACTACTGTCTCGCCCCGACGGCGGAGGAGGCCGTGACCACGATGGTCAAGTCCGGCATCACCTCCTACCGCCAGTTGCCCGTGACCCTCTACCAGATCCGGACCAAGTTCCGGGATGAGATCCGTCCGCGCTTCGGCCTGATGCGGGGGCGGGAGTTCCTGATGTACGACGGCTATTCCTTCGATGTGGACGCGGAGGGGTTGGACCGTTCCTACCGCGCGCAGGACGCCGCGTACCGGAGCATCTTCACGCGCTGCGGACTGGAATTCACCGTCGTCCAGGCGGACTCGGGAGCGATCGGCGGCCGGGATTCGGAGGAGTTCATGGTCCTGGCTGACACCGGCGAGGACGCGGTCGTCCGGTGCGCCGCGTGCGGATATGGCGCCAACGTCGAGAGGGCGGAGACGGGGCGGCGGGAGAGTCCCTGGGACGACGAGACGATGGTCCGGCTCGAGGACGTCGAGACGCCGGGCATGGGCGGCATCGAGGAGGTCGTCGCTTTCCTGGGGATCACCGCGTCGCGGATGATCAAGTGCCTCGTGTACGAGACGGAGAAAGGCTTCGTGGTTGCTCTCCTGCGCGGAGACCTGGACGTCAACGAGGTTGCGCTGAAGCACGCTCTGGGCGTCGAGCACCTCGTGCTGGCATCGGAGGAGAAAGTCGAGAAGGCCACGGGGGCGCCGGTCGGGTTCGTGGGTCCTCGCGGGCTCTCCCCGGCTGTCCGGGTCATCGCCGACGAGTCGGTGCGCGGCGCCGTCAACGCCGTGACGGGAGCCGGCCGAAAGGACTGGCACGTGCGCGGGCTTGCGATCGACCGGGACGCGAACGTCGGCGCCTGGGCCGTTTTCGCGAAGGCCCGGAACGGGGATCCCTGCCCGCGGTGCGGCGAGCCGCTCGATCTGGCCCGGGGCATCGAGGTCGGCCACATCTTCAAGCTGGGGACGAAGTACTCGACGGCCCTGGGGTGCGAGTTCACCGACGAGAAGGGGGAGAATCATCCCGCCGTCATGGGCACGTACGGGATCGGGGTCGGACGCACGATGGCGGCGGCGGTCGAGCAGCACCACGACGCCGACGGGATCGTCTGGCCGCTCGCGCTCGCGCCTTTCGAGATCGGGCTCGTTTCCCTGAATCCCGCGGAGCCCGCCGCCCGGGAAGCGGCCGACTCTCTCTACGGGGAGCTCGCCGGGAGCGGCCTGGAAGTGTTTTACGATGACCGCGACGAGCGGCCGGGCGTCAAGTTCAAGGACGCCGACCTGCTGGGGTTCCCGATCCGCGTCAACGTCGGCGGCCGCGCGCTCAAGGAGGGGAAGATCGAGATCGTGCTGCGCCGGGACAAATCGGTTCGCGCCGTGCCCCGGGCCGAGGCCGCCTCGGCCGTTCGCGCGCTGCGCGACGAGCTCGCGGGCTCGCTCCCTCTCCCCGTGGGAGAGGGCCGGGGTGAGGGCGCGATTTTCGCCGGGGAGCAACATTGAGGAAGATCACGAAAGAAGACGCGCTCGAGTACCACTCCCGGGGCCGGAAGGGGAAAATCGAGGTCGTACCCACCAAGCCCTGCCGCACTCAGGAGGATCTCTCCCTCGCCTACAGTCCGGGCGTCGCCGATCCGTGCCTGGAGATCGCGGAGCATCCCGACAAGGTCTACGACTACACCGCGAAGGCCAACCTCGTCGCCGTCATCTCCAACGGGACGGCCGTGCTGGGACTGGGGAACATCGGGCCGCTCGCGGGCAAGCCCGTCATGGAAGGGAAGGGAGTTCTCTTCAAGCGCTTCGCGGACATCGACGTCTTCGACATCGAGGTGGACGAGCAGGACCCGGGCAAGTTCATCGAGGCCGTCGCGGCGATCTCGCCCACGTTCGGCGGAATCAACCTGGAGGACATCAAGGCCCCCGAGTGCTTCGAGATCGAGGACGCCTTGAAGAAACGCCTCCAGATCCCGGTCTTCCACGACGACCAGCACGGCACCGCCATCATCTCGGCGGCGGCGCTCTTGAACGCGCTGGAGATCGTCGGGAAGAAGATCGACGAGGTCAAGGTCGTGTTCGTCGGCGCCGGGGCGTCGGCGATCGCCTGCGCGAAGCTCTACCTCTCCTACGGCGTGAAGAAAGAAAACCTGCGCCTCGTGGACAAGGCCGGCGTCATTCACACGGGCCGGACGGACCTGAACATCTCCAAGGCGCCGTTTGCCGTCGAGACGAAGGAGCGCACGCTGGCCGACGCGCTCGTCGGGGCGGACGTCTTCGTGGGTCTCTCGACGAAGGGGACCGTCACGGGCGACATGCTCAAGCCGATGGCGCGCGACCCGATCGTCTTCGCGCTGGCGAACCCGGACCCGGAGATCTCGCCGGAGGAGGCGAAAGCGGCGCGGCCGGACGTCATCATGGCGACGGGACGCAGCGACTACCCGAACCAGGTCAACAACGTGCTCGGCTTCCCGTTCATCTTCCGCGGGGCCCTCGACGTGCGGGCCCGCGAGATCAACGAGGCCATGAAAATGGCGGCGTCGAAGGCGCTCGCCTCGCTCGCCAAGATGGACGTGCCCGACTCGGTTTCCAAGGCGTACGGCGGCCAGACCTTCCGCTTCGGACGCGAGTACCTGATCCCGAAACCCTTCGACTTCCGGGTGCTCCTCTGGGTGGCGCCGGCGGTGGCCGAGGCCGCGATGATGTCCGGCGTCGCGAGGCGCCCGATCACCGACATGAACTCCTACCTCCGGAGGCTCGAGGCGATGCTGTCGCGCTCGCGCGAGGTCATGAGCGTCGTCCTCGAGAAGGCGAGACAGGAGCCCAAGCGCATCGTCTTCCCCGAGGGGGAGCACCCCAAGATTCTCCGCGCCGCCAAGATCCTCGCCGAGGAAGGGATCTGCCGGCCGATCCTCCTCGCCCGCGAGGAGGCGGTCGAGAACCTCGCGCGGGAGCTCGGTGTCCCGATGGACAAGGTCGAATTCGTCCACAGCGAGACCTCCGAGAAGCTGGCCGGCTACGCGCGGCGGCTCGAAGAGCTGCGAGGCCGGGACGGAGTCACGGCCGAATCGGCCACGCGGCTGGCGCGCATCCGCAACCGCTTCGCGGCCCTGATGCTCGATGCCGGCGACGCCGACGGCGTGATCTCGGGGCTGACCCAGTCCTATCCCGACACGATCCGCCCGGCCCTCCAGATCCTCGGCACGGCGCCGGGGGTGCGGCGCGTGTCGGGTCTCTACATCCTGATGCTCAAGGACCAGACGTTCTTCTTCGCCGATACGACCGTCAACATCGACCCGACGGCGGAGGAGCTCGCCGAGATCGCGCTCCTGACCGCCGACGCCGTCCGGCGCTTCGACATCGAGCCGCGCCTGGCGCTGATTTCGTTCTCCAACTTCGGCTCCAACACGCACGCGAGCGCGCTGAAGGTGAAGCGGGCCGTCGAACTCGTCCGGGCCGCTCGGCCGGATCTGCCCGTCGACGGCGAGATGCAGGCGGATACCGCCGTCTTCCCGGAGTTGCTCGAGGGGTACTATCCCTGGGCGAGAGTCAGGAGCCCCAACACCCTGATCTTCCCGAACCTCGAGGCGGCCAACGCCGCCTACAAGCTCGTCTGGCGGCTCGCCGGCGCCGAGGCGATCGGACCGATCCTGCTCGGCATGGCGCGGCCGGTCCACGTCCTCCAGCGCGGCGTGGACGTGGCCGACATCGTCAACATGGCCGCCATCGCCGTCGTAGACGCCCAGGAGATGTCCCGGAAGCTGTAATAGAATCAGTGTCTCAACCCGCGTGATGGACAGCAAGCTCGCCAGCCGCTATGAAATCGTGTCCGAACTCGGGCGCGGCGGCATGGGCGTGGTGTACCGGGCGCGCGATCCGTTGCTCAACCGCGAGGTCGCCGTCAAGCTGATCTCCTCGACGGACCTGACTCCGGAGATCGCGGGGCGATTCCAGCGCGAGGCGCAGATCGTCGCCCAGATGGACCACTCGGGGATCGTGCCCATCTTCGATCTCGGGCAACACGAGGGCTCTCTCTTCTTCGTCATGCCGGTCGTCGAGGGGGAGAACCTGCGTCATCTGCTCTGGGGGGGGTCGCTGCGACTGGGCGAGGTGCTCGACATCGCGATCCAGGCCGCCGACGCCCTCGACTACAGCCATGCCCGCGGCATCGTTCACCGGGACATCAAGCCCGAGAACATCATGGTCTCGCGTCAGGACGGCAGCGTCCGGGTCCGGGTCATGGACTTCGGTCTCGCCCACGCCACGACGGAGAGCCGTCTGACGAAGACCGGAACGCTGGTGGGGACGGTGGCGTACCTCTCTCCCGAGCAGGTCAGCGCGCGCGCTTTCGACGGCCGCACGGACATCTACTCCCTGGGCACGGTCGTCTACGAGTGCCTGGCGGGGGAGCCGCCGTTCTCGGGAGAGGTGCAGTCGATCCTCT
>DATIRW010000001.1:0-1939 GCA_035469365.1 Thermoanaerobaculia bacterium | reverse complement strand
GCCGATGCTCCGGGCCGTCCTCGTGAGAGCCTTGCGGGCCTTCGGGGCCTCGCTCGCGTCGATCGCCGCGGCCAGGATGCGCGCCGCCAGCTCGTAGCTTCGCTGCGGCAGGCTGACCTCGATCTGCCGGCTCGACCGGCGGTAGAGCTTGGCCGGCCGTCCCGCGCCGGGGCCCGCGCGCCCGGACAACCGCCGGAAGGAGACTTCGAGCAGCCCCTCCTCCACGAGCCGATCGAGATGGAATCCGGCCAGGCCTCGGGACACCCCGACCGCCCGCGCCGCCTCGTCGCGCCCGACGTCCTCTTGCCGGCCCACAACATAGAAGTAGAGGGCCCGCCGCGCGGGCTCCCCGAGCGCGGCCAGTCCCGCGATCTGCCGTTCAGCCCCGCGCGTTTCCATGGCCTCGTATTCTAAAACACATTAAGACTTTTTTAGGACTCGACCCGGCCGCTCCATTTCTCTATAATAGCAGATGTTGATTTTAGAGTTCTTTTTATAGGAGAGACTGATCATGTCGCCAATCCTTGCCTCGCTCGTTCTCGCCCTGGCAGTCCCCGTGAGTCAACCCGCCCACCACGCCGAAGTCGCCGCGCCGGTGACGGCCCCATCGCCTCCCATCGGCCGCGCCGCTTTCCACGATGCGATGCGGAAGCTGTGGGAAGACCACGTGACCTGGACCCGGCTCTACATCGTCAGCGCCGCCGCCGGCCTGCCGGATGCCCAGCCCACCGCCGAGCGCCTGCTCCGGAACCAGGCCGACATCGGCGACGCCATCAAGCCGTTCTACGGCAAACCGGCGGGCGACCGCCTCACGGAACTCCTCCGGTCGCACATCCTGATCGCGGCCGACTTGATCAAGGCCGCAAAGGCGGGTGACACCGCCGCCGTCGAGGCCGCCTCGACCCGCTGGAACGCCAACGCGGACGAGATCGCCGATTTCCTGAGCGGCGCGAATCCGAACAACTGGCCTCGCACCACGCTCCGCTCCGAGATGCGCCACCACCTCGATCTGACGCTCCAGGAGGCGCAGGCCCGTCTCCGCGGCGACTGGGCCGCCGACATCGCGGCCTACGACACCGTCCACGAGCACATCCTGGGAATGGCGGACGTTCTGTCCTCGGGGATCGTCAAGCAGTTCCCGGGGAGATTCAATTGATGGGCGCCGCGAGTCGGCTCAATGCGGGGTCCGGAGAGCCTCCGGCCGGGACGAACGTGCGCCGGTTGCACCGCCACGTGCCCGATGAGAACCCGGGTGAGTTCCCGGTCGCCAGGGTCGCGGCTGCGTTTCGCGGCGTTCTGGAGTCGCTCGAGCTCGATCTCTCCGATCCCAATCTCGCCGGAACCGATCGCCGGGTGGCGCGCGCCTACGAGGAGATGCTCGGGGGCCTTCGGCGCCCCGAGCCGGACCTGAGCACCTTCCCGAACACCAGGGGATATGACCAGATGGTTTCCGTTACCGACATCCCGTTCTACTCGATCTGCGCTCACCATTTCCTGCCGTTCTTCGGCTCCGTTGATATCGGTTACGTGGCGGGGGAGCGTCTCGTCGGACTCTCGAAGCTCGCCCGGGTCGTGGACTACTACGCGCGGAGGCCTCAGCTCCAGGAAGACTTGACGGAGCAAGTCGCGGCTCTCCTCGACGAGCGACTCACTCCGGCCGGGCTCATCGTTTCGATCGAGGCGCGCCACCTCTGCATGGAGATGCGCGGCGTCTCGAGGCCCGGCGTAATCACAACGACGACAGCCGTCCGTGGCACTCTCAAAGACGAGCGGCTGCAACGGCAGTTCTTCGCGCGGGCTCGCGGCGTCGGCGGCGTATCGTCGATCGGGGTGGGTCGGCCATGACGCATTACCCGTACCTCATCGTCGGCGGGGGCATGACTGCCGACGCGGCCGCTCGCGGCATCCGAGAACTTGACCCGAAGAGTCCCATCGGCCT